>JBAYVP010000141.1:0-11960 GCA_041674485.1 Sulfuricellaceae bacterium | reverse complement strand
TTGTTATCAATGTGCAACGCCCTCACCCCAATCGGCAGGGTAAATTTGTTCCCGGCACGGAAAAAACCGATTCACCGCAGAGGACGCAGAGGAAAAGCATGAGGGGGTTTCCTCTGCGTCCTCTGCGGTGAAAAAGGTTTTGTCTTTATGGGTCATGAGTCGAGCTGAGTCGAGTCTTCAGCACAAATAATGTTAACGATATTTGCGCGCTGCTGTACTAGGATTATTTATTTCGCATTGAGGAAGATTGACTGGCAATTTACAACTTCGGATACGCGGATTAAGCTGATTCTCCTTTATCCGAACCTATTGTTGTTACGTGGTGCTAGATGGAACCCAAAAATATTTTTGGGTTCCTCGACTCAACGGTAATCGATCAGTGGCGCATGGGCATCGCGGCGGCTTTCTGCTGCGGGGTGAAGCGCGCCTGTTCGGGAGATTTGCCGGGCATAGTGACCGATACGACGACTTTCATGTCGGGTGCGAGTTCGAACTGGCCACTGCCTTTTAATACGTTGTCGCCGGACGGTTGCAGTTTGATTGATGCCTTGGTTTTGCCGGATAGCACGGTGGCATTGCCGGTCGCGCCGCTGGACGGTATTTTTGCGCCGGCGTGGTCGGTGAGGTAAACCGTCAGTTCGTTGGGTTGGGCAAGCAGTTCAAAATGGTAGGGACCGGCCATGTGCATCTGGCCGCCGTGTGGGGTGGGCTGGGAATCCAGGTATTCGTCGCTGTGGGCGTAACAGGGGACAGAAGACAGAAGACAGAGGACGGAAAATAAAGATGCCAGCAAGCGGCTCATGATGTTGCTCCTTTCGGTTGAAAAAACAAAGTTGCTCAGGGGCTAGGGATCAGGGGCTACGCGGGAACGGGAACACGAAAATACAATATAGTCTCCGCGTTTGCCACCGGCTCAAGAAGCGTTGGGACGCGAAAGATAAGGCTGTCTTCACCGACGGACGTTCTCGCGTAGCCCCTAGGAGCCTGTCCCCTGAGTAGTTACAAAGAAACAAATTCAAAATGCAGTGTGTTGCTTCCGGCATGTCCGGCTAAAAAGTTTCGTTCGCGTGAACGGCAAGGATTTTCGCCAGCGGTTTTTCTCCCCACAGCCAGAACATCACCGGCGTGAGCAGGGTGTCGAGCAGGGTGGAGCTGATTAGTCCGCCGAATATCACGGTTGCCACCGGGTGCAGGATTTCTTTGCCTGCTTCGCCTGCTGAGAGCATCAGCGGGGTCAATGCGAAGGCGGCGACCAGTGCGGTCATCAGCACCGGGGTGAGGCGTTCCAGGCTGCCGCGCACGATCAGTTGTTTGCCGAAGGTTTCATTCTCATGCAGCGCCAGGTTAAGATAATGGCTGATTTTCATGATGCCGTTGCGCGCGCTGATGCCCGCCAGGGTGATGAAGCCGATCAGGGAGGCGACCGATAGCACCCCGCCGGACAGTTTTAGCGCGACCACGCTGCCGACCAGCGCCAGCGGGATGTTGCCCATGATGATCAGCGCGAGGCTGGCGGAGCGGTAACGCCCATACAGCACCAGGAATATCAACGCGGCTGAGATGAGCGACAGCAGCGCGATCAAGGCGGTGGCTTCCTCCTGCGCCTGGAATTGGCCTTCCAGGCTGATGGAATAGCCGGTCGGCAGCGGAAAACGGTCGATTTCGGCGCGGATTGCGCGCACGATTTTCGCCATGTCGCTGCCGTCGGAATTCGCCGACAGCACGATACGCCGCCGTCCGTTGTCGCGGCTAATCTGGTTGGGGCCATCGGAATCTTCTATGGTCGCGATTTGGCTCAACGGGACGTTGCCCACCGGGGTTTCGATCAGTAAGTCGCCCAGGCCGCGCTCATTGCGGTCGCGGTCGTCGAGGCGCAGCACCACGTCGAAACGCCGGTTGTCCTGCACCACTTGCGCCACGGTTTTGCCGCCCACCAGGGTTTCCAGCGCGCCGTTCACCGCCGCCGGGGTGACGCCATGCACTGCCGCGCTACGGTAGTCGAGGCGCACTTGGCTTTGCGGGATACGCACTTGTTTTTCGATTTGCAAATCGACCAGTCCGGGGACGTTGGCCAGCCGGGTGCGCATCCCTTCGGCTAGGCTGCGCAAGGTGTCCAGATCGTCGCCGTGGATTTTCATTGCAATCTGGGCGCGCACGCCGGACAGCAGGTGATCGAGGCGATGGGAAATCGGCTGGCCTATGCTCACCTGGGCCGGCAGGGTCGCCAATTTGGCGCGGATGTCTTGCAGGATCGCGTCGCGGCTGCGCAATGATGCTTTCAGATCGACTTCGATCTCGCCGGAATGCACACCCTCGGCATGTTCGTCCAACTCGGCGCGACCGGTGCGCCGCCCGGTTTTTTCCACCTCGGGAACCTGGCGCAGGAGTTGCTCGGCCAGCGCGCCGATGCGGTTGGATTCGCTTAAACTCGTGCCGGGGTTCATCAGCACACTGACGGTCAGCGTGCCTTCGTTGAAAGCCGGCAGGAAGGCGCGTGGAAAGGTCGAAATGGCTGCCGCCGCCAGCACTACCGCCACCAGCGCGGCGCCCAACAGCAGCTTGGCATGGTTGAACGACCAATTGAGCAGGCACGCATCCCCGGCTTTCAGTTTTTTCACCAGCCAACTATCCTGCCGGTGTTCGGTCAGTTTAGCGCGTCCCAGCAATGTGTAGCACAGCACCGGCGTGACGGTGAGCGACACCAGCAAGCTGGCGAGAATAGAAACGATGTAGGCGACGCCCAGCGGCGCAAACAGGCGACCTTCGATGCCCGACAGCGCAAACAGCGGCACGAATACCAGCACCACGATGAGCGTGGCGTAGACTATTGAAGAACGCACTTCCAGCGATGCGGCAAGGATCACGTCAAGCGTGGACTTAGGCTGCGCCATATCGTGATTGATGCGCAACCGCCGGTAGATATTCTCGACATCCACCACCGCATCGTCCACCAGTTCGCCGATGGCGATAGCCAGTCCGCCCAGCGTCATGGTGTTGATGGATAGCCCGAACGCCTTGAACACCAGCACCGTGACCAGGATGGAGAGCGGAATCGCGGCGAGCGAGATCAGCGTGGTGCGAATGTTGAGCAGGAACAGGAAGAGCACGATCATCACCATCACCGCGCCGTCGCGTAGCGCTTCTTCCACGTTGGAGATGGATTTGCTGATGAAATCCGCTTGGCGAAAGAGTATCTGCGGCGGCTTCACGCCGGGCGGCAGGGTTTTTTGCATTTCCTTCAATGCGGCTTCGATTTCCCGGCTGAGTTTGACGGTGTCCGCCGTCGGCTGTTTTTGCACCGACAGGATCACTGCCGGCTTGCCGTTGAAACTCGCGTCGCCGCGCTTGACCCGCGCCGCGAACCCGACTTCGGCGACCTGCTTGAGGAGCACCGACGAATTTTTGCGGCTGCTTACCACCAGTTCTTGCAAATCCTCAATGCGGGTGGTGCGCCCGATGTTGCGGATCAAATATTCACGCGCGCCTTTTTCCAGGAAGCCGCCGCTGGTGTTGAGCGAGAAATTGCGTATCGCACCCTCCAGTTGTTCCAGCGTGACGCCGAGATCGCGCATCATTACCACATTGGGCGTCACTTGGTATTGCCGCACCTCGCCGCCGATAGGGATGACCTGCGACACGCCGGGAAGGGTCAACAGGCGCGGGCGCAGCACCCAGTCGGCGGTTTCGCGCAACTGCATGGGGCTGGCTTCGCCGGTCAGCGCGACCAGCATGATTTCGCCCATGATGGAAGAAATCGGCCCCATCTGCGGCACAATACCGGCGGGCAACTGCTCGCGCACCAACCCGAGGCGCTCCGTGACTTGCTGGCGGTTGCGTTGGATCTCGCTGCCCCAACTGAATTCCACCGTGACGACGGATAAGCCGATGCCGGACACCGAACGCACGCGCGTAACCTGCGCCAGGCCGTTCATCGCGGTTTCGATGGGGAATGTGACGAACTGCTCGACTTCTTCCGGCGCCATTCCGCTGGCTTCGGTCATCAGCGTGACGGTAGGCCGGTTGAGGTCGGGGAATACGTCCACCGGCAACTGGCGTAACGTAAACGCGCCGTAAACGATCAGCAGCACGGCAAAAGCCAGGGTGAGCAGGCGCTGATGCAGGCTGGTTTTGATGATGGTCTGGAACATGATTTATCCAAAATGAGGTGATGAGTAATGGGCGGTGGTCGGGAGATTTTCATCACCCATCACTCATTACCCATCACCTAATTTAATGCACTTGATTCAGCAGCGCCGCGCCGCGCACCACGATGCGCTCACCGGCCTGCACGCCTTCGGGAATCGCGACATGGGCGGCGTCCAGCGCCTGGGTTTGCACGCGGCGTGGGACGAAGCGCTCAGCGGAAACATGCAGCCACACGAAAGTATCGCTGCCGGTGTTCTTGACGACCGCGGACTGCGGCGCTGCGACGGCTTTTACGCGCCGGCTGGTTTCGACCGCCACCCGCACCGGCTGGGCGACGTTAAGCGCGGGCAGCGGCGGCACGATGCGAAACTGCAAGGGCAGCGCATGGTCGCGCAATTGGCCGCCGCTGCCGAGATAAGCCAGTTTGAAGGGTTTCCCGTCCGCTCCCGCCGCGCTGGCGGCGGCGATTTGGCTAGGCAGCGCGGGGTCGTAGGCGATGGCTTCGACCATCAGCTTGTCCGGATTGATAATCTCGAACAGCGTTTCGCGTGCCTCCACCACTTGGCCGGCGGTGATGTTGACCGCGCTGATAATGCCCCCGACCGGCGCTCTTAACGCCTCTTTGCGGTTCAGCGCGCCGCTCAGCGCGGCTTTGCGCTCGGTCAGTCCGAGCAATTCGGCGCGCAGGCTTTCCACTTCTTTTTCCGGGACGATGCCTTCCAGTTGGCCAAGGCGCGCCAGGCGTTTTTCCGCCAGGGCGCTTTGCGCATTGATTTCTGCCAGTTGCGCAAGGCTTGCGCCGCGTTCCAGGTTCCCGGTTATCGGTGTCAGCCAAGCCAACACTTCACCCTTGGCGACGCGGCTGCCGAGATGCGGCACGCCCTTGGGTTCAGACTCGATACGCCCCGGCTGGGAAGATTGCACCCGCCCGCTGTAAGTCGGGTCGGCGACGATATGGCCGTTGAGTTCGATGCTGAACGGTCGGTCGCTGATTGCCGCCGTTTCGGTGCGTATGCCCCAGGCGCGTTGCGCCGCTTTTGGCACGAACACGCTGCCGTCGGCCAGCCGCGACGGCTGCCCGGGGTTCGCGGCCACCGGGTGCGGCGCATCGCCGTGATCTTCCCCGCCGTGCGCAAAAGCGGAAGGATTATGCAGCGCCAACAGCACCGGCAACACCGCTATCAACAGGAGCAGCGGCAGGAGCGGCTCTTGCGCCGGTTTGGATGTTCTCTTCCTGCGTCGTGCGACGAGGACGAGGCGGAAAATAAGCGTAGCGACCAGCAACGCCAGCATCCCTCCCCCGCCCAGCAGCGCATAGCGGTTTTTCCACTGTTGCGGCAGCGGCTGCGTTGCGGCAACGGCAGTTGCAGCGGTCGGTATTTCGATCACGCCGATCAGCAGGTCGTCGATATTTTTAGTCTGGAGCGTCACCACCAGATCATGTTTGCCGGGGTGGGCAAGCCAGGGCGTGGGAGCGCTATAGCTTCCGTCCGGCGACGCTGTCGCGACGATCTTGTGGTTCTCCCCCTCGATTTCGATTTTTGCGTCGAGCACCGGCTCGTTGCCGGCATAACTGTCGGCGTACAGGATCAGCTTTTCGCCGTGCAGCTCGGCGACCAGCTCGATGTCCGGCGATTTGGCCTCGAAACGGGGAAGGCTCGCAGCGGCAACCGGGGCAGCGGCGTGCTCACCGTGATCCTCGCCGCCGTGGGCGTGTGCCGGAATAGGCAACAACAGTACAACGAGGGAGAGCAGGAACGATTTCATGGCAACACCCCTTGCACTTGGTTGAGGCGCGCTTTCGCCTGGGCTATGCCGATTTGGCGCAAGACATAGTTCAGTTCGCTTTCGTGATGCGTGGCGCGGGTTTTCAATAAATCAACCAGGCTGGTTTCACCAAGGACAAAGGCTTTTTGCAACCATTTCAGGTTTTCCCGCGCCAGGTCGCGCTGGGTGGCGGCCAGATCAAGCTGGGATACGGCGGTGGAAAGAGTTTGCCGCGCGCGCACGATGTCCAATCCCAAACGCGCCTGGGCTTGCCGGTATTCGCTTTCCGCCTGGATCAACGCCACGTTGGCCGCAGCGATAATGGGACGGTTGCGCGCCTCGGTGGCTAAGGGCAGGCTCAGGCTGATCCCGACGCTATCGGCATAAGCCGTATCGGCCACGCCACGCTCGACGCGCACGAACACCCCCAGTTCCGGGTTGTCGCGCGGGGTTTTGCCGGCCAGCTTGATTTTGGCCTGCGCCAGCGCTATGCCCTGGCGCGCCGCTTCCAGGCGCGGATGCGCAGAGGGCGGCGCTGCCGGGGCGACGGCTTCCTCATCGTCATTCGGCAATTGCTCATCCCCGGTCAGCACTTGCCAGTTCTGGCGGATTTCCTCGGCGCGCGTCTCGCGCTCAAGCAAGGCGGCGCGCGCCGCCAGGGTTTCGTGGCGCGCCAGATTGAGATCGACCTTGGCCAGATCGCCCGCCTTGATGCGACGCTCTACGCTCGACTCCAGCGTCTGCGCCGTTTTCAGGCGGTTGCGCGCCAATTCCGTTTCATTCCGGGCAAGATGCCAAGCCCACAGCATTTCGCGCAACTCGCCGGCGAGAGCCAGACGCAATACGGCAACGGAAGCGCCATTCTCGGCTGTGCCGGTTTCGGCAAGTTGTCGCCGGGCGCGACGTTCGCCCGGCTGCCACAAGGGCAGCCCCAGCTTTGCCTCCCATTCACGGCTACCGAGATTGGCGTTGAGCTGGTCGCCGCGCTGGGAAAAGCTCAAGACCGGTGCGGACGGCGTCAGGCTATCCGTCGCATCGCGTCTCGCCTGGATTTCGTCTTGCGCTGCAATCAGCGTCTGGCCTTGCGGGTTGCGCAGCCAGGCTTTCTCCAGCGCATCGTGCAGATTTCCGGCGTGAACCGACAGCGAGACGAATAGTCCCAGGAACAATAAATTACGCATGATCGCTCCTTCTTGCCGAGGCAAGACAGGTAAAAAAGGAAACCGGTCGGGAATAAATCCGACGGAATAACAGCTTTTTAGGCGTTGCGGACGAGAGGCGGACGTTGCGGTTGTTCAGGATAGAACCGCGAAACGGATAATAGAGGCGCGGGATAAAGAGCGGCATCGCCGGTCGCAAGCAGAGGCAAAACCACGGGGGAGGTCACGGAAAGGTTGCACAACGAACAATGCGTACCGTCGCCGCAGGAATTCATGGGGTGCGCCGGAGATGCGTCGTCGTGGTGGCAGCAACCGTGATCCGCCATGTCGTGACCTGCCGTGTCGTCGTCCATGGACAGGGTCATGGCGTGATCGGCCTGCCCGTGCTGCGCCAGCGCCTTGACGCCCATAGCCAGCCCTTGCAGCGGCAGGCCGACAATCAGGAGCAGCAGGATAAATTTACGCAATGGTGCAGACATGGAACAATTCTAATGCCATAGGCGCAATAAATGCAACAAGATTAGCGTATCGCCAGGATAAATTTGTTCTCATGCCAGGGTGGATAAGTGTGCGCCGCATCCACCGCGCCGACGCTACGTTCGAACCTGAACGTGATTCTCCGGCTCAACCGACAACCGCATCCCTACCGATTTCAAAACCGCAAGCAATGTTTTCAAAGTAGGGTTGCCTTTGGGCGACAGTGAGCGGTAAAGGGCATCGCGGCTGATACCCGCTTGGGCGGCAATGGCGGCAAGGCCGCCGTAGGCTTCGGCCACATCGCGCAAGGCCAGCAATCCAGCCGCGCGGTTGTCGGGATCATCCAGCTCATCAAGCGCAGCTTTCAAGTATTCGACAGCGAATTGACGATCTGCGCGCAATTCCTTGATGGTTTCCTCCAGGTGGGAGACCGAAGCTTTCCATTCCTTTTTGGCGCCGGCCTCACCACCGCTCCGGCGGGCGGGTTGTCTCTCCGAAACTTGCGTTTTCATGCGTTTCTCCGTTTCCAGTCCGACCAGAAATCCTTTGCGCGTTTGATGTCTGCCCGCTGCGTATCCTTATCCCCGCCACAGAGCAGAATGACCAAAGATTGGCCAAATTGGCCATAATACACGCGATAACCTGTGCCAATATCGATACGAAGCTCGGATACGCCATCGCCGACTGGCTTGCAATCCCCGAAATTCCCAACCATCACCCGTCGTAGGCGAGTCTCGATCTGCACCCGCGCGCGCGTGTCGCGCAAGCTGCCCAGCCAGTCGGTTACAGGGGAGTTCCCGGCTTCAAGCTGGTATCGGAGTATCTCGATCATCACAATGGCTATGGGTCTGCCGCGACAGCAGCCCAACCCGCCTCAAGCCGTCAACTCTTTCAGCAAATCCGGATGCCTGTCCAGCAACTTCAACAGCAACACCGTCGATTTGTGCGGCTGAGTCTTGCCGCGCTCGTACTCCGAGAAGGCGCTCGCCCCGCCGCCGAACAACCTACCCGCCTCGGCCTGCTTGAGTCCCAGCTTCTTGCGGATGGCGCGCATTGAGGTCGCGCGCTGTTGGTCGGCTGATTGGCGTAATCCCTTCAGCGCTTCGTTAAAGCGTTGCGCATCGTCCTTATCGGCAAATTCACATTCGCCACACACAGGGCAATGCCATCCATGCACTTCCGGCACAGTCACCGACAGTCCTTCGATAGTTTCAACCAAATCACGCACGCCGTATTCCAGCAACGTGCCATCATCGCACTGCAAGCAAAACGCCGGATTTCTCATTGTCACACCTCCTTGAACTGAATTTTATGGAATCCATCAATAACAATCAAGCATTACTCTTTATTTCCGCGCCGCGAACAAATTTACCCTTGCCACAGTTTGCTACGGTTGCTCGCCGCGCGATCCCGAAACGCGCCGGAATGCTTCCTCGTTGCTGACATTTATCATCGCAATCAGGTAGTATGTCCCGATTGCATTTTTGGTGCATCTCCCGGCTTCCCCTATTTTGAAATCCACAACTCCATCGCCGCCAAACCTGGAGATTAACCTGCTTGGCCATGCCGAAATCCGGCTGAACGGCCTATCCATCCAGGAAAAATTCCAGAACAAGGTGCTTGCTTTGCTGGCCTATCTCGCCACGGAGCGGCGTCCCCATACGCGGGAACATCTGATCGGGCTGTTCTGGCCGGAGGTCGAGCCGGAATCGGCGCGCACCAACTTGCGGGTGGCGCTTTATCGCTTGCGTCAGAGCCTGGGCGACGAGCGTTATCTGCAAAAAAGCCGGGAAGCCTTATTTCTCGCCCCAGACGGCTGTCGGGTGGATGTTGCGGAATTCATGAGTCCTCTCACCCCGGAGATTTCCCGCGAACAACTGGAATCCCGCATAGCGCTTTATCGCGGGCCGTTTTTCGACGGGGCGGATTTTGAAAACTGCCCGGATTTCATGGACTGGCTGACGCTTAAAGTGGAAACCTGCCGGCGTCAGGCGCTGGCCTTGCTGGATAAGCTGGTGGCGTTTTACGAAACCAGCGGCGACCTCGGGAAAGCGCTGAGCCATGTAGGCCGCCGTCTCGAACTGGAGCCGTGGGACGAAAGCAGTCACCGGAAAACCATGGCGCTGCTGGCGCAGGACGGCCAACAGGGCGCCGCGCTGGCGCACTACGAAGCCTGCCGGAGAATCCTCGAAAAGGAATTGGGCGCCGTCCCAGCCGCGCAAACCACGGCGCTTTTTGATAGGATAAAAGCCGGCAAACTGGCGCCCGAGGTCGCCAAGCCCTCCCCTTTTTCATTCCTTGGACAAAATGCTTGCGCGGCGCTGAACCAGCCGTTGAACGTGCTGATCGTCGACGACCATTTGCTGTTTCGCGCTGGGCTGTGCCTGATGCTCAACGAACTCGGCCCCGACGTGACGGTGTTCGAAGCAGCCAGTTGCGAGGAAGCGCTTGCCTTGCCGGAACCCGCGCACGGCTTCGACATCATCCTGCTCGACTTGAAATTTCCCGGCATGAGCGGATTGGACGGACTGCTGCTGTTCCGCAACAGCTACCCCGCTGCCCCGGTAGTGCTGTTCTCCGGCGATGAGGAAATGAGCGTGATCCAGGCCAGCCGCCAGCGCGGCGCCAGAGGGTATATCTCCAAAGCGATGGGCGCGGAAGCCATCGTCGCGGCCATCGAACGGGTGCTTTCCGGCGGGGTTTCTTTTCCCTTCGATGTGATGGAAAGTTAGTATACCTTTCCTCGCAGCAAGGGTAAATTTGTTCTCAGCACGGAAAAACCGATTCACCGCAGAGGACACGGAGGAAAACCCTCATGCTCTTCCTGTGCGTCCTCTGCGGTGAAAAAAGTTTTGTCTTTATGGATTGCCGTCATGAGTTGAGCAGCGTTGCGGCTCAGTTTGCCTGGGATTCATGCATGAATGTTTTCCATCATTGATTTTCATCATGAATCTCTGAGAACAAATTTACCCTGGTCTCACAACAGATAGCGCTTGTCGCCGCGGGCAAATCCCAGCAGGGGGGGCGTTATGCCTTTGCCCAGCGCAACGACCTTGAACAATTCCCCCATTTCCGCCGGGCTGAGCAGTTTTTGCGCTTGCGCCGCCAGCGGCAGGTAGGTGGATACGTCCTCCGGGGAGGTGCGCGCCAGAATGTCGGTCAGGCCGCAGTTGATCAGGAAATTCGCTTGCGTGGTATAGCCCAGCAGTTGCAGGCCGTGGGATAAGCCCTGCTGCGCGATGGCGGAGAAATCCACATGGGCGGTGATGTCCTGCAAACCCGGCAGGTAAAACGGGTCGTCGTGGGCATGGTGGCGGTAATGGCACATCAGCGTACCTTGGTCGCGCTGCGGGTGATAGAATTCCTGCGCGCCGAAGCCGTAGTCAATGAATAGCATCACGCCGCGCTCCAGGCGCTCCGCCAGCGTCGCGACGAAGGCGGAAGCCGCAAGGCCGATTTCGCTGAGGTATGCGCCGCGCTGCGCATCGCGCGCCGGTGGCAATTGGCCGGCGCGATCAAACAATTCACCTTCGGTCAGTTTGCGCTCGCTCCAGTGAAAAGTCTCGTCGCGCCATTCCACGCCGCGTTCGAAAAGATCGGCGCCGCGCCAGGCGAGCATTTGCACCGGCATGGCGTCCAGCACTTCGTTGCCGAGTATCAGGCCGCTGAATGTTTCAGGCAACGTATCCAGCCAGACGACTCGCTCCAGCATTTGCGGTGCGCGTTCTTCCAATAACCGGTGCTGGCGCTGGCGCAAGTCGGCGCTCACGTCCAGGATCAGGTAACGTTCCGGCAAGCGCCCGAGCGTTTTCAGTTCCCGCAGCAAGTCGAGCGCCAGCCGCCCGGAACCGGCGCCGATTTCCAGGATGTCGCCGCCCGCCAAGTCGAGCGCCTGGGCCGCCTGATGCGCCAGCGTCTGGCCGAACAATGCGGTCATTTCCGGCGCGGTGGTGAAATCGCCGCCGAATTTATCCAAACCGGAACCGAACTTGCGCAAGCCTGCGCTGTAATAGCCCAGCCCCGGCGCGTACAGCGCCAGTTCCATGAAACGGTCGAAGGGCAGCCAACCCCCCGCAGCCGCGATTTCGTCGCGCAGGCGGGATTCGACCAGATGACAATGTGCCAAGGCTGCCGGCGACGGGGGGGGAAGTGATGTGGTCATGGGGTAGTGGGGCTAAACGGTAATCCTAAACCGGACGAGCCGGAAGCCAACAGACATTTAGACAGGATTTACAGGATGAACGGGATAGAAAAAACCCATCCTGTCATTGATCGTTCCCACGCTCCAGTGAGTAGCGCCACCTAATTTGATGGTCTGATGTTCAAGTTAAATGAGGGGGGGCGTTATCTCCGACAAAATGCCAGCTACAAATCAGAACCTTGGGGCTCTGCCCCAAACCCCGCACTCGC
>JBAYVP010000140.1:0-11990 GCA_041674485.1 Sulfuricellaceae bacterium | reverse complement strand
TCTTCGGCTTTGAGTCGTGCAGTTCCCATAACGAGACTGTAACTCATTCAGTCACATCGGTCCATGGGTATCGGCGTCATGGGTATTCGCGGTATGGGGGACGGGTTTACCGAATATTTACAATGGTGAAACCATTAAATTCTACAACCTATTGTTTTTCCTCAGCGTCTCTGCGTCTCTGCGGTGAATAGGTTTTTCCGTACTGAGAACAATTTTATCCCGCACGGCCAAGCGCGATGCTCCCCATCCATCCGCCGCGCAGGTTGTTGTATGATGCCGCGTACTATTCGAAACCGGAGATTTTCAGCATGTCGCAGAACCTTCGCTCCCTCAGCGGACGCCATCGCGTTCCGCCGTTGATGGAGGAGATAACCGCAGCCCATGTTTTGTCAGACGCCGCAATTCGGGAAATCGCGCAGCGGCGCGGCTTTCCGGCGACGGCGTTGTATGGCGCGGCGAGTTTTTACGATTTTTTGCGTGACGGGAAGAAGGCGCATGTCTGCACCGGCACGGTGTGCCGCATGTCCGGCAGGGAGGCGGATGTCCGGCTACAGTTGGCCGCGCGTTTCGCTCCCGATGAAATCGGCGAGATGGCTTGTGTTGGTCATTGTTATCAGGCGGGCGGTTTTGCGCTGGGCGGGCGCACTTTTGGCGCGTCCGGGCAGGTTAGCGCCGCTCCCTATCGTAGCGCGCTGGCTGACCCGGTGTTCGGCGCAGTGGCAGACGCCGATGCGCTGTATGCCGCAGCATTGGGCGATGCCGCTGCAACCGTTGCGCAACTATCGGCTTCCGGGCTGCGTGGGCGGGGTGGGGCGGGCTTTCCGTTTGCGCGCAAGCTGCAAAGTTGCGCGGCGTGTTCCGGGGAAAAGTATGTGGTGTGCAATGCCGACGAGGGCGACCCCGGCGCGTTTTCCGACCGTTTTTTGCTGGAGCAGCGCCCCGAGCTGGTGCTGGCGGGGATGTTGGCGGCGGCGCAGGTGCTGGGCGCGCGCACCGGTTTCATTTATCTGAGGGCGGAATATCCCGATGCGCTGGCGCCTATCGAGGCGGCCATTGCGCGTTACAAAAGTTCTGCGGTCAGCGGTTTTGATTTTCGCATCGTCCGGGGCGCGGGTTCGTATGTGTGCGGGGAGGAAACCGCGCTGCTCAATTCCATTGAAGGATTGCGCCCGGAAGTCCGGGTGCGTCCGCCTTTCCCTGCGGAATATGGGCTGTTCGGCCAGCCCACGCTGCTGTCCAATGTGGAGACCTTCGCTGCGATTCCGTGGATACTGGCGCGCGGCGGTGCGGCTTTTGCGGCTATGGGCAACGGACGCAGCACCGGCGCCAAGCTGTTGTCGCTCGACCGCCTGTTTGCCCGCCCCGGCGTGTTGGAGGTGGCTATGGGCACACCGTTAAGCGAGGTGGTTTACGATTTGGGCGGCGGCTTTATTGAGCCGGTGCAAGCCTTGCAGGTCGGGGGGCCGTTGGGCGGTGTGCTGCCGATAGGTTACGTGGAACGCCTCAGCGTCGATTTCGAGTCGTTTCAGCAGGCCGGTTTTCTGCTGGGACATGCCAGTCTGGTTGCGATTCCGCAGGCGTTTCCGATGGTGGAATTCCTGACTCATTTATTCGAATTCATGGCTGATGAGTCTTGCGGTCGCTGTTTTCCCTGTCGGTTGGGGACGCGCAAGGGCGCCGATTTGCTGAACAGCGCGGCGCTGAATCCGATAGACCGCAAGCTGTTCGACGATTTGCTGGAAACGCTGGAAAAAGGCTCGCTGTGCGCGTTGGGCGGCGGGCTGCCGTTGCCGGCGCGCAATATTTTGACTCATTTCCCCGACGCAATGGCGGCGTATTTTGTGCAGGGAGAGGCAAAATGAGCGAGGCGCTTTTGTGGATAGACGATGTCCCGTATCCGATAACCGCCGGTGAAACGCTGTACCAATGCATTACCCGCCATCTCGGGCCGGATGCCGTGCCGGTGCTGTGCCACGATCCGGCGCTGAAGCCGGTCGGCGCGTGCCGCATGTGTACTGTCGAGGTGGCGGCCAGCGCCGACGCGCCGCGCACTATGCGCGCCGCCTGCCACACGCCGGCTGCAAATGGCGCTCGGGTATGGTTGGAAAGTGAGGCGGTAGTACGGCTGCGGCGTGGCATCCTCGAACTGCTCGCCGCCGATCTTCCGGCGGATGCCTTTCAGCCGCGTGGCAATGAAACCGCCAACCCGCTGCAACGCCTGATGGCGCGCTACTTTGTTACGGGCAGCCGGTTTCCGGCAAGCGATGCGCTCCCCCGGCTCGACGATAGCCATCCTTATTTGCGCTTCGATGCGGCCCATTGCATCCTGTGCGGGCGTTGCGTGCGCGCTTGCGACGAGGTGCAGGGGCAGTTTGCGCTGGCGGTTGCGGGACGGGGTTTTAACAGCCGGATCGTGCGCGGGCTGGACGAGGATTTCCTGCGCTCAGATTGCGTTTCCTGCGGACGCTGCGTACAGACCTGCCCCAGCAATGCATTGACGGATCGTTACCGCTCGCAGCAGATTGCCGCCGATATCCGGGTGCGCACTACCTGCACTTATTGCGGCGTGGGCTGCAATCTGGAAGTCCTGGTGAACCGGGGGCGGGTGGTGGGCATGAACGCGCCCGAGGACGCGGCGGTCAATCATGGCCACACTTGCGTCAAGGGACGCTATGCCTTCGAATATGTGCATCACCCGGAGCGGCTCACCACGCCGTTAATCCGGCGCGACGGCGAATTGCAACCGGCCACTTGGGATGATGCCTACGACCATATCACTGAGCGCTTGCAGGCGATCATCGTAGAAAACGGCGCGGATGCGGTTGCCGGGATTTCGTCGGCGCGCTGCACCAATGAAGAAAACTACCTGATGCAAAAATTCATGCGGGTGGTGATCGGCAGCAACCATATCGACGGTTGCGCCCGCGTGTGCCACGCGCCCACTGCGTTCGGCATGAGGGCGACCGTGGGCACTGGGGCTGCGACCAATTCCCTGGACGACATCGAGCACACCGATTGCCTGCTGGTGATCGGTGCGAACCCCACAGCCGCCCACCCGGTGACCGGCGCGCGCATCCGTCAAAAGGCGCTCAAGGGCACACCGCTGATCGTCATCGACCCGCGCCGCACCGAGCTGGCGACTATTGCCGACATTCATTTGCAGGTCAGGCCGGGCGGCAATCTGCCGCTGTTGCAGATGTTGCTTTACTGGATATTGTCCGACCGGCTGGAAGACGCGGAATTTATCGCCGCGCGCACCGAAGGGTTTGATGCGTTCCGATTACGGATCATGGCGCTCGACCCTGAGCAATTGTCGGCGCAGTGTGGCGTCCCCGCCGGGCAGGCGCGGGCGGCGGCGCAACTTTATGCCGGCGCCGCCAATGCGATGGCTTTTCACGGCCTGGGCGTGACCGAGCATTACCAGGGCAGCCGCGCGGTGATGCTGGTCGCAGCCCTGGCGCTCACAACCGGCAACATCGGTCGTCCAGGCGTGGGCATCAACCCGCTACGCGGCCAGAATAACGTCCAGGGCGCGGCGGATATGGGCGTCCAGCCCAACCTCGGCCCCGGCTATCTGGATGTCGCCGACCCGGTCGCGCGGGCGCATTATGCAGCGCACTGGGGGCGGGAGATCGCGGCCAACCACGGCTTGCGCATCCCGGAAATGTTCCGCGCCGCGCGCGAAAACCGGCTGCGCGCTCTATGGATCATCGGCGAAGACGTGATGCAGACCGACCCGAATTCCTGCGAAGTGGCGTATTCCCTGAGCCGCCTGGATTTCCTCGTGGTGCAGGAACTCTTCATGACCGAAACCGCCGCGATAGCCGATGTGGTCTTGCCGGCGGCGTCGCACCTGGAAAAAGACGGCACCTTCACCAACGGCGAGCGGCGCATCCAGCGGGTGCAGCGCGCCATAGCACCGCTGCCGGGCTGCAAAACGGATGGGCAAATCATCGTGGACATCATGAACCGCATGGGCTACCCGCAAGCCGGTTACGATGCCCGCCTGCACTTGGAGGAAATCGCCCGCGTCGTGCCGTTCTTCGCCGGGGTAAGCTGGGAGCGGCTGGGTGAGGATGGCTTGCAGTGGCCGGTCGCCGCCGACGGGACGGGAACGGCTATCCTGCACCGCCACAGCTTCCCCGATGGCCGCGCGCACTTCGTCTTCGAGGCATTCCGCCTGACGCCCGAACTGACTGAGAACACGGCGGATTTCCCCTACGTGCTCACCACCGGTCGCATCCTGCAACATTACAACTGCGGCACCATGACCCGGCGCACCCCCAACGCGGAACTGGTGGCGCGCGACACCCTGCTGATCCACCCGAGCGACGCTGAAAAACAAGGCATCAAGGATGGCGACCGGGTGGAAATCCGCTCGCGCCAGGGCGTTACGCACATCACAGCCAAGCTGTCGATCGAGGTGCAGCCCGGTGTGCTGTTCACCACCTTCCATTTCCCGGAGGTGGCAATCAACCGCATCACCAGCGGCGTTTTCGACCTGGACAGCATGACCCCGGAATACAAAGTGGTGGCGGTGGCTATTCGGCGTTTTAAAGACAAAATCTTTTTCACCGCAGAGGACGCGGAGGACGCAGAGGAAGAGCATGAGGGTTTTCCTCTGCGGTGAATCGGTTTTTTCCGGGCGGAGAACAAATTTACCCTGAGCGGTAGAGGCTGGGGTGTTGCGACACGAAGTCGCTATGGAAGTTGTTCCCACTAGCCTACCGTGCTGCATACGGTTAGCCGCTGGGGGCAGGGTGCATTTGCCAACCAGGGGCTTTATTATTGCCGATGTCCGATTTCAACGTTGACAGTGAGTTTTTTTTGAAATGAAACCAAAGAACAGTAACGATATTTGCCGTTGTCCGTGGGTCGATTTGAGTAAAGCCGATTATGTCGAATATCACGATAAGGAATGGGGCGTTCCGGTTTATGACGACCGGTTGTTGTTTGAATTCCTGACGCTGGAATCCGCCCAGGCAGGCTTGAGCTGGTACACCGTTCTGAAAAAGAGGGCGGGTTACCGGATGGCGTTTGAAAATTTCGAGCCGGAAAAGGTCGCCGGGTTTGACCGGACTAAAATCGAAGAGCTGCTGTTGAATCCGGGAATAATCAGGAACCGCTTGAAAATTGAAGCTGCCGTGAACAATGCGCAACGGTTTCTCGAAGTCCAGGCGAGCCATGGCAGTTTTTCAGCCTATATCTGGGGATTCGTTGACGGCAAGCCCATAATCAACGATATAGGCAAATTATCGGATTATCCCGCAACCAGCCGGGAATCCGACGCGTTGAGCAAGGATTTGAAGCGTAAAGGGTTTAAATTTGTGGGTTCCACCATCTGCTATGCACATATGCAGGCCACGGGCATGGTGAACGACCATTCGAGGGATTGTTTCAGGAAAAACGAGATCAACCCGCAAAAGACTCCTGCCATCACGCTGTCAGCAGCCGGCGCGTAACATTCTCCTGCCGGATGTCCCGGCACAACCCCTTACAAGGAGAAATCACATGTCTGATACGATAGAACTGGTGCGCTTTCGTTTACAACCGGGCAAGACTGCGGCGGATTGGCTGAAGGCCGACGAAAAAATCAACGCGTGGGCCAAACGGCAAGCGGGTTTCCGCTTCCGCAGCCTGTCGGAAACCGATGACGGCGAATGGCTGGATATTTGCTATTGGGCCGACGCAAAAGCCGCCGACGCCGCCTCGGCGCGCTTCCGCGAAGAAATGATGGGGGTGTGCGAACCGCTGGTCGCGCAGGACAGCGTAACGATGAGCCGTAGCCGTGCGCATGTGATGCAACCGGCGGCGGAGTGTACGCAATGATCCAGATCAGCATCTTGTATCCCAACAACGGCAAGTTCGATATGGACTATTACCTCAACACCCACATGCCGCTTTCCATCAAGCGTTTGAGCGCCGGGCAGGGCTATCGCGGCGTGTCGGTGGAACGCGGCTTGAGCGGCGCGCAACCCGGCGCGGCGCCGGGTTTTGTTGCGCTGTGCCATTATCTATTTGATTCCGTTGAGGCGTTCATGGCGGCGTTTCTTCCCCACGCCGCCGAACTGAAGGACGACATGCCAAACTACACCGGCATTGAGCCGGTTATCCAGTTCAGCGAAGTCGCCATCAGTCGCCAGGGTTAGCGGGGCACGGTGCGCAAATCGGAACGGCTTTTCCAACTGGTGACGCTGCTGCAAGGGCGGCGCACCGCGATCACCGCGCAGACATTGGCGGAGGAATTGGGCGTTGCGGTGCGCACCGTGTATCGCGACATCCAGGCGCTGATTCTTTCCGGCGTGCCGATAGACGGCGAAGCGGGCGTGGGCTACCGGTTGCGCGCCGGCTTCGATCTGCCGCCGCTCATGTTCCAGGCGGAAGAAGTCACGGCGCTGCTGGTCGGCAGCCGCATGGTGCAAGCCTGGACCGACCCAGGCCTCGCACTGGCCGCGAAACAGGCGGAAGCCAAAATCCTCGCCGCGCTGACGCCGCAGATGTTGATCGGCGTCGCGCAATTGCCATACCGCATTCCGGTCTACGAACGCGCGGAGAGCGCCACTCACCGGCAGTTGCGCGCAGCATGCGAAGAACGGCGGAAAATTTCCATCGCCTATCGCGACATGAAAGGGCAGGAATCCACGCGCACCTTATGGCCGCTCGGCATGGTGGGCTGGGGTGACCATTGGACACTATTGGCCTGGTGCGAAAAACGCGATGCCTACCGCAATTTCCGCTTCGACCGGATACAGGACATCGAACTGTTGACAGCGCACTATCCGGCGCACCCGCAACGCAATCTGGAACATTATCTGACGCAGATCGTCGGCATAGAAGACGAGCAGAAACCCGCTTGAAGAAAGCTAAGATGCAGGACAAGGGGGGCGCAAAAAACGCGCCCACTCTTGCTACGGCTGCGGCGGCTCGCCGAGCAACGGTTTCAGCGCTGTTTGCAAGCTCGGGAATATCTTGGAATTGGCCTTTTCCAGTTCCGCCAACACTGTCTTCATATGCATGCGTTCGGTCGGCATGCCGAAGCACGCCGGGCAGTTTTCCATAATCACCGGCAGTTGCGCCGCTTTGGCGAAGGCGGCGGTTTGGCGTTCGCGCACATAGGCAAAGGGGCGGATCACGCGAATGTCGCCCCGGTCGTTGAGGTAATGCGCCTGCATGGTGCGCAGCTTGCCGCCGAAAAAGGCCGACATCAGGAAGGTTTCGGCGATGTCGTCGAGGTGCTGCGCCAGCGCGAGCACGTTGTAGCCGTTTTCCCGCGCCGCGCGATACAGGATGCCGCGTCGCAATCTCGAACAAAAAGCACAGAAGGAGTCACCTTGCATCGAGCTTTCCGCCTGCGCCACTATCGGTTGGCTTTCAAAGAAATAGCGCACGCCGAGTTCCGCCATGTAGCCCTTGAGCGGCTCGGGATGAAAATCCGGCGATTGCGGATCGACCGTGGCGGCGGCCAGTTCGAACTTGATCGGCGCCCTTTTTTGCAGCGCCAGCAGCACATGCAGCAGCGACAGGCTATCCTTGCCGCCGGATAGCCCAAGCAGCACCCGGTCGCCGTCGCGTATCATGGAATAATCGCCGATTGCGCGACCGCTGGCGGAAAGCAGGGAGCGCGGCGGTTTAATCGGTTCGCGGGTCACAGGCTGGCACTCCTGCCGCCGTCCACCGGCAGAATGACGCCGGTGACGTAAGGTGCATCCTTGATTAGGTAAACCGCCGCGCGGGCGATGTCGTCCGGCTCGCCCGCGCGCTTTAGCAATGTGTGGGAGATAATGCGGCGGCGCTCCAACTCGTCGAAACGCGGGTCGTCCTCGGGCCAGGCGATGGGGCCGGGCGCCACCGCGTTGACGCGCACATCCGGCCCCAGTTCGTGCGCCAGCGAACGGGTGAGCGCCACCAGCCCGGCCTTGGCGATGCTGTACACCACATAGCTTTTCATCGGGCGCTCCGCGTGGATGTCGGCGATATTCACGATGCAGCCGCGGTTCCGGCGCAATTGCGGCGTGGCGGATTGCGACAGGAACAGCGGCGCTTTCAGGTTGGTGCCTATCAGGTCGTGCCAGTCTTTGTCGATGATCTCGCCCACCGCCGTCGGATAAAAGCTGGAGGCGTTGTTGATCAGCACGTCGAGCTTGCCGAAGCGGGAAACGGTTTCGCCGACGATGCGGCTGTACGTCGCCATGTCGAGCAAATCGCCCTTGACCAGCGCGGCTGAATCCTTGCGTTGCAGGTTGAATTCGGCGGCCAGCGCCCTCGCCTCAATCTCGGAGGAACGGTAATGGATCATCAAACCGGCGCCCTCGCGGTGCAGGCGGCGGCAAATGGCCGCGCCGACGCGTTTTGCGCCGCCGGTGATCAGAACGACTTTGCCTTGCATGGGTGTCTCCATTTTAGAGCCGCATACGGTATCATATCGGGATGTTTTAGGCGTTCTATTTTATAGGGAGCAGAGGCTAGTCTGGTAGGGTGGGCACGTTTTTTGTGCCCACGCGGAAACAATTATCGCTGAGCGCGTGGGCACAAAAAGCGTGCCCACCCTACCAGGCTCTAGCCTCTATAAAATTCTGTCATGCGATTCAAATTCACCAAAATGCACGGTTTGGGCAACGATTTCGTGGTGTTCGATGCGATTTCCCAAAAAATCGAACTGACCCCGGCGCAGTTGCGCTTCATAGCCGACCGGCATTTCGGCGTCGGCTGCGACCAGATACTTCTGGTGGAAGCGCCCACTCGCAGCGATGCCGACTTCCGCTACCGCATCTTTAACGCCGACGGCGGCGAAGTGGAGCAATGCGGCAACGGCGCCCGTTGCTTCGTGCGTTTCGTGCATGACCGGGGGCTGACCGATAAGCGCGAAATCCGCGTGGAAACCGCCTCCGGCATCATCAAGCCGCGCCTCGAAGCCGACGGCGCAGTCACCGTGGACATGGGCGCACCGCGCTTCGAACCGGCGGAAATCCCGTTCGTTGCAGCGCAGCGGGCGCTGACTTACTCCCTGGAGCTGGCCGATAAAACCGTCGAAATCAGCGCATTGTCGATGGGCAACCCCCATGCGGTGCAAGTCGTCGAACATGCCGACAGCGCACCGGTGGAACGGGATGGCCCACTGATTGAGCATCATGCACGTTTCCCCGCACGGGTCAATGCCGGCTTCATGCAAGTGCTGAACCGCAACCACATCAAGCTGCGCGTATACGAGCGCGGCGCCGGCGAAACGCTGGCCTGCGGCACCGGCGCCTGCGCGGCAGCGGTGGCCGGCATCGCGCGCAATCTACTCGACAGCCCGGTCAGGATAAGCACGCGCGGCGGCGACCTGAGCATCGCATGGAACGGCGCAGGCGCGCCGGTATTCATGACCGGCCCGGCCGTCAGCGTCTTCGACGGCGAGTTGGAATTTCAGTTATAGGGGCTAGAGGCTAGGGGCTAGTTGATCGTTCCCACGCTCCAGCGCTCATCGTTACACACATCTTTTCAATCATTTGATTACATGCAGAAAAGATGGAGCACGGCGTTCCCTCCCCTTCAAGGGGAGGGTTAGGGTGGGGATGGGGTGGAAGACGCAGGCAACAATGTAAGATATTGATTTTAGCCTGTGTCGTTCTACCCCCTCCCCCTCCCAGTTGCCCCCTCGCTACGCTCTCCCCCTTGAAGGGGGAGGGGCTTCCCGCTCCGACTTGTGTGTAACGATGAGCGCTCCGGCGTGGGAATGCAGCCAGTGCTGCTCCGCGTCCCGATATAGAAAATGATGTAGTGGAACACTTACGCAATGACACTGGAAAAGCAAGCTTGAGATTGACGCATAGATTTAATACGCGACGCACAGCGTCGGTGGCTGCATTCCCACGCCGGAGCGTGGGAACGATCAGAAACTCCTAGCCTCCCGCTTTTCCTAGTCCCTAGCCCCTAAACAAAAGGAAATCTCCATGACCAAACCATTCGTTGCCGTCCTGATGGGCTCCGATTCCGATTTGCCTACCATGCAAATCACGCTCGATACGCTGGACGCCTTGGGTGTCGCCTGGGAAGTGAAAATCACCTCCGCCCACCGCACCCCTTTGAACACCGTGGAATACGTCAAATCCGCCGAGGAGCGCGGTTGCCGCGTATTCATCGCCGCCGCCGGGCTGGCCGCGCATCTTGCCGGCGCCGTCGCCGCCCATACCACTTGCCCGGTGGTCGGCGTGCCGATGGAAGGCGGTCCGCTCAATGGCTTCGACGCGCTGCTGTCCACCGTGCAAATGCCCGGCGGCATTCCGGTGGCGTGTGTTGCCATCGGCAAGGCCGGCGCGCGCAACGCCGCCTATCTCGCCGCGCAAATATTGGCACTGAACGATTCCGTGCTGGCGCAAAAGCTCAAGGACGAACGCGCCGCCAACACCGCACAGATACTCGCCAAGGACCAGGCCTTGCAGGAAAAACTAAAAGGCTGATTTCTCCATGTTAAGCATGGTCGGAAAAGCCGGCTTTCTCGACCGCCTGCGCGCGCATTTCCGGCGCGGCGGGCTGATCGCCTATCCGACCGAATCCTGCTACGGGCTGGGTTGCGACCCGCGCAACGCGCGCGCGGTGCGACGCTTGCTGCGGCTCAAGGGACGCCCGCAGGGCAAGGGCTTGATCCTCATCGCCGAGCGTTTCAGCCGTCTGCAACCCTATCTCGCGCCGCTGAGCGCGCAACAGCGGCAACGCCTGTTTTCGACCTGGCCGGGGCCGCATACCTGGCTGACACCCGCCGCGCGCAACACGCCGCGTTGGCTGCGCGGCAAATTCCCCAACCTGGCGGTGCGGGTCAGCGCCCACCCCGGTGCGGCGGCGCTATGCCACGCGCTCGGTTCCGCGCTGATTTCCACCAGCGCCAACCGCGCCGGGCTGAAACCGCTCAAGACCTGCGCCGCCTGCCGCAAGGCATTCGGCAGCCAGGTGCTGGTCGTGCCGGGACGGATAGGCCGACGCAAAAAGCCCTCCATCATCCAGGATTTAGTCAGCGGCAGCGTGGTGCGGGTAGGTTGAATCCCGTTGGCAAAATCTATTTCACCGTAGAGGGAAAATATGAGGGGTTTCCTCTGCGTCCTCCGCGTCCTCTGCGGTGAATCGGTTTTTTCCGTGCCGAGAACAAATTTACCCTGTGTCGCATTCAGTATTCTTGTTTTTTTTGCCCTCATATAATAGACTGAACTAACTAAACTTAGTTTAATGAGGCGTCTTCATGCAAACAGTCAATATCCACCAAACCAAAACCCAACTGTCGCGACTGATAGCGCAGGCGGTAAAAGGCGATTCCTTCATCATCGCCAAGGCCGGAAAACCGTTGGTCAAGGTAACCCGGCTGGACGCGCCATCTGCCGGACAAGCCCGCAGACTGGGCTTCATGGCGGGGCAGATTAGCGTTCCCGACGATTTCGACCGCATGGGGAGCGGGGAAATCGAATCGCTTTTCGGTGGGGGCGAATGAAACTGCTACTGGACACCCACTTGTTGCTATGGGCGGCAGGCTCGCCCGAGCGATTGCCTGCAACATTGCCCGCACTGCTGGAAGAACCACAAAACGAATTGTTTTTCAGTGTAGCCAGCCTGTGGGAAATCGTCATCAAACGCGGCCTTGGGCGTTCCGATTTTCAGGTGGATGCGCGAGTGCTGCGCCGTGGGTTGCGGGACAACGGTTATCAGGAATTGGCGATTACCGGCGAGCACACTCTGTTTATCGACAGCTTGCCGCCCATCCACAAAGACCCGTTCGACCGCATCCTGGTGGCACAAGCGACGGTTGAGGGCATCACCTTGCTAACGGCGGATGCCATGGTGGCGCAATACCCCGGCCCGGTGCGGCTTGTATGAAAACCAACTGCCGGCTATATACTTTACGCGGCCACGATTTGCGGATTTAGCCGCGTCTCGCGGGATGCGATTGCTGCGCAAATTGCGCCGTGTGGCTGTTCCACACAAGCAATTTGCAACGCGGAAGCCGCGCCCGCGAGACGATGGAT
>JBAYVP010000139.1:0-12021 GCA_041674485.1 Sulfuricellaceae bacterium | reverse complement strand
GTGTGCGGTTTTCCGGGTGCAGGGCAAGGCGCAACGACGAAGAATGGTTGTTCCATTCTGAGGAGTTGCAACGCCGCCATGCGCCCGGAAAACCGTGCAATCCAGCCCGTAGCGCTCTCACCATACGGGTACACGCAAAATAGATGATAAAGTTGTTTAGAACCACCATGTTATACATATCGGAAAGCGGTCAACGGAGGTTTCTAGGTTAAAAATCCGGTTTTATTTTCGGGTGACGACACGAAAGCCTAATCCGCTGCCGCGCACGGTGGGCAAATTCCAGTCGCGCGCGGCCGCGCGGATCAACTCGGGCGAGTATTTCCAACCCGCGCTACGCACTACTCGCAGCACATCCTTGCGCAGACGGTCTTCGCGGCCATCATCGGCTCGATAAGGGTAGATGAATTCCGGGCTGTTTTTTTCGACGCCCCATACCGTGCCGGTCCACTCCCAAACATTGCCCGCCATGTCGTGCAGCCCATAATAGCTGCACCCCAAGGGATAGCGATCAACCGGCGTGGTGTCGCCGACCAGCAGGCCGAAATTTGCCAAGGCAAGCGACGGCGCGTGATTGCCCCAGGGATAAAGGCGCGCATCCGTCCCGCGGGCGGCTTTTTCCCACTCGGCTTCACTGGGCAAGTCTACGCCCGCCCAAGTGCAAAAAGCCATGGCGTCGAACCACGTCACCCAGACCACCGGATGGGTCCGCTTGGCCGGCGGCAAGCCGTCTTGCCACAGCTTATCCCGGTCGGCCCAGGGGTAGCCGGTCTCGCTCAAGAAGCATCCCCATTGTTCGTTGGTGACCAATGTACGGGTGATCCGATATTCCGCCAGCTCGACCTCATGCTGCGGCAATTCCGTTTTGCCGGCCCAATCGCTGTGGGCGGCGATTGGGTCTTGGGTTAAGTCCGTGCCCATCCGAAATGGGCCGCTCGGAATCGCGACCCAGTCAAAGGTAATTCTCATGGGAGATATTCTATCTGCAATTTTCGGCGGGACGCATATCCCATAGTCGTTTTGAGGAGGAGGCCGGGGCAAGATAAGGGTGGAACAAGGTAAAATCCTGGGTTTTATTGTACTGCTTCAGCGCGTCCCGGATATTCTCGTCGTAATCGTGGTGGACAGTGTAGTCGCCACTCCCTATCTCATTGTCTTCGGACCACAAACCGGTGTAGATAGGGACGTTGAGAGACCGGGTCATGGCGATAACCTGAAGCACGCTCTGGATGCGCGGCGGCTGGTAATGATGCAAGAGAAAAGCTTTGGCCAAAGGCGTATTCTTGGCCGCATAAACCGGGTTCAGGTAAATAATCAGGTCGGTATTGAATTTCCGACAAATCCCGACCAGATACTCGATGGTCGAAACCGCTTCCCGAATGCCTTCTTCCTCGGTCATGGTGTGACTGGGTTTCAATAAAACATAGCTGGTAAGCCGGATGCCCATTTCACCCAACAACTTGATTCTGGACTCGAACGTCGTCCGCCGGATGCTTTTGTTGAGCACAACCTCGCGCAAATGATCGTCTTGCGTTTCGAAGCCCACCGTGACGTCGATTATCGGCGCCTTGGTTTTTCGTCGGATATCCTCCAGGACTGTGGACGAGATGTATTCCGGGCGGGTTTCCAGCGACAGCACTTTAAGTGCGGTCATATCTTGTATCCGCGCCATCAAATAATCCATCGCCTCTTTCGGAAAGCGTCGTTGATCCAGAATCGAGCTTTCATTGCCTACCGACAACTGCTGGAAAGTGCCGAGATCGGCTGCGTGTTGGTCCAATATCCAATCCACCTGCTTAATGATCGAATCAACAGGCAAAGGCTCAGGATGGGAATTGATCGGAAGATTGCAATAGGTGCATTGAAACTGGCATTTCTGTGCATAAAACGCTACGACCAGGTCCTTCAATCCTAAAAAAGTTCGTTTTTCGACATAAATGGGGCGATAAGCTTTGGTATTTACTGCAAATTTCTCGGTTTGCATTGTAGGTAATCTCCAAGAGTCCGGCGGAGTTAGGTCATAAAGTCACGAGAGCTTCAAAAGCATGGATTGTAAAGCAGTGTGCCATATGTCGAACAGTATCAAACGCAAGTATTTCATCCTAGATTCCTCTGTTGAACGGGCTGGAGTGTGCGGTTTTCCGGGTGCAGGGCAAGGCGCAACGACGCGGAATGGTAGTTCCATTCCCTTCTCTTGTAGTTGCAACGCCGCCATGCGCCCGGAAAACCGTGCAATCCAGCCTGTAGCGCTCTCACCAAACGAGTGAACGCAAAACAGATGACAAAGTTATTTAGAACCATCATGTTATACATATTGGCAAGTGGTCAACGGAGGTTTCTAGGATTATCGTCGAGAGACCCGGATTGCTGGCCGGCACCGGGCTTTCCGATGAAAAGCGCGGAAAGAAGCGGCCTGCAAATCCCTATGCCAACGATGCAGGCGGGTTTCATCACAAGGCAAGGTAGAGTCTGTTTATCGAATGGTTTCAATAGAACAAATAGCCGTCGACTTGACTTTTATGAGCGAAAGTTTGAGGCATACTGTCCCCGAACAGGTTGCGCTGGAAAGTAGACCGCCGAAGAAGTTGAGCGAACCCCTTTAAGGAAAATCTCATGCCTGAAAAGAATAGACCCGCCTTCACCTCTTGGCGCAGCCTGCCGTCTTTGCTCGCTCTTTGCCTGATGGTTTCCCCTGCCTTTGCCGGCGTAGCCGAAATCGTCAGTCTTAGCGGCAAGGGCGAATATCGCGGGCAAAGCGAATCCACTTGGCGCGAGGTCAAAATCAAGCAATCTCTTGACCCCGGCCAGTTCGTGCGCACCGGCGAGTTGAGCGCGATGGCGCTCCTGTTTGCCGACAAGACGCAGATGCGGTTGTCGCAGAACAGCCTGTTTCAGGTGAAAGAAGTTGACCCCAAATCCGGGGATGCGACGGTCAGCCTGCGCCGGGGGCGCGCCTGGATGCAGTCGAAAAGCCTGCCGGGCAGCCTGAAGGTGGAAACGCCTTCCGCTATTGCCGCGATTCACGGCACCGACTGGGAGATGGAGGTGGACGACGAAGGCCGTGCGCGGCTGATTGTGTTGCATGGCGTGGTCGAACTCTATAACGGCCACGGCAGCGTGACGGTGGGCAACAACGAGCAGGCGGTCGCCGAGGAAGGCAAGGCGCCGGTCAAGATGCTGCTGCAAAACTCCGCCGAGCGGGTGCAGTGGGTGACTTCCTACACGGTGGATGTGACGCGCTACCGCGAATTGAACGCGGTGGCGCTTGCCGGGGCAGGCGCAGAAGTTGCCGCGCTACGCGACATCGCCGCGCTGATTCGTTCCCGGAACATGGCGCAGGCGCGGAAGCGCTTGCGCGAATTGGTGCAATCGCCGCAACTCGCCTCGTCGGTGATTTTCCTGTTGCTGGCGGATTTCGCCATTTACAGCGGCGACCTGCGTCAAGCGGATGAAATTCTCAAGCAAGGCAAGCTGCGCTTTTCCGCCGATCCGCGCTTGGATGCGCAATTGGCGCGGGTGGCGCTCTATCGCGACGACGCTCCCGCCGCACGGCAAATCCTGCAAGCCGCCGTGGCGCGTCACCCGGATGCGGTTGAACTGAAGCTGGCGCAAGGCGAAATCGCCCGCTTCGACGGCGACGCCAAGGAAGCCGGCGCCGCCTACCGCGCCGCCATTGCACTCGCGCCGCAAGATGCGCGCGGCTGGCACGGCTTGGGGGCGGTGGACGGCGAAAAA
Source organism: Sulfuricellaceae bacterium (assembly GCA_041674485.1). Classification (GTDB taxonomy): domain Bacteria; phylum Pseudomonadota; class Gammaproteobacteria; order Burkholderiales; family Sulfuricellaceae; genus JAGXQV01. The sequence continues at coordinate 8,289 of JBAYVP010000139.1, read as the reverse complement.
GAGGAAATCAAACAAGCCCGCCCCAATCTGATCAAAGCGCTGGAACTGGATGAAAAAGCCCCAGCCACGCGCGGCGAACTGGCGACGCTGGAAACCTTCGCCAACAACCTGGACGCAGCGCGCGACCATTACGACCTCGCGCTGCAAGCGCACCCCGACGACTATGTGGCGCTGACCGGCCTGGGGCTGCTGCAACTCAAGTCCGGCGATACCGAAAGCGCACTGGAAACCCTGCTCAAGGCCAGCGTGATTGAGCCGAAATACGCCCGCGCCGTGGTATATGCCGCAATAGCCTATTACCAGTTGGGGCGCCACCGCGTCGCGCTGGAAACCCTGGCACGCGCCAGTGAGCTGGATAAACGCGACCCGCTGCCGCACCAGCTTGCCGGCCTGATCCACACCGATCTGGTGGAGCCAAATGAGGCGCTGATTGAAGTACGCGAGGCGCTACGCCTGATGCCTTACCTCAAATCGCTCAACCAGCTCGCCAACGACCAGAAGGGCGCTGCCAACCTGGGCAATGCGCTGGCACAATTCGGGCTGGAGGACTGGGCGCGTAGCTACGCAATGCAGTCGTATGACCCGCTGTGGGCGGGTAGCCATTTCTTCCTCGCGGAAAGGCTGACCGGCCAGTACAGCCGCAATTCGGAATTGCTGCAAGGCTATCTGGCCGACCCCACCGCCATCGGCGCTTCCAACCGCTTCCAGACGCTGTTGCCCCGCCCCGGCCAATACGCCGATGTCAGCCTGCGCGCCAACCGCAGCGACGATTTCACCAGCCGGGAACCCGGCATCGTCGCCAACGGCTATACGCTGGCGCCGGGTTTTCCGATGACGTATTTTTTCGAGGGGCTGCGTCTGGACGTTGCGCCCGGCAACGCGCGTTTCGATGCCGGCGCCAACACCTACACCGCCGCGCTGGGGCTGGCGCCACGCCATGACTGGAACGTATTCCTGTTCGCCAACGGGACGCAGCCCGATGTACACGATAAAACCAATCCGTCCCGTGAAATCCACACCGACGGCAGCGCGAACCGCGTGGAAGCGGGTGTCACCTATCGCCCGCGCGCACGGGAAAGCTGGTGGCTCAAGACCGGCTTTACCGATTACGACGCCGACGTGGACAGAGTTGACCAGAAAGGCGGCGCGTGGCGTCCCTATTCCAGCGCTAAAACCAGCATCAATCGTCGCGACTTGCAGTTGCGCCACACTTTCGATCTGGGAAGCGATGTCGATCTGACTTGGGGCGCGGAACAGGCCCGCGCCGCGAAACCGGTGGATACGCTGATTTTCGGAACCACCCCATCCATCATGCGCGTCAAGGACGACGACGAATCCGCGACGCTTTACGCCTCCCTGGTTCATCGTCCCGTTTCAGGACTGTTGTTGCAAGCCGACCTGGGCTGGCAGGAATACGACAAGCAGCGGAGCACCACCTATTCTCCAATCAATTTCAAGTCGCCTGGGTTCGATTTTCACCAGAGCGATTTCAACCCCCGCTTAGGCCTCGCCTGGCAGCCTGATCCGGGCAAAGTGGTGCGGCTGGCTTGGCAGCAATGGCGGCGTCCGGCCTCCTACACCACGCTGTCGCCGCTGTCCACTGCCGGCATTGTCCTCGACGACCAGACCGTGCTGCCCGGCGGCGAACTCTCCAGGCTGCGCGGCCAAGTGGAGTGGGAGGCCAATGCCGACACCTTCTTCAACGCCTTTGCGGACTACAAGGAAATCGCCAACCTGGGCGCTCCCGGCAACGCGCTCAACGGCGGGGAAGACATCGCCGACCTGAACCGCCTGCGCAGCCGCGATGTGCTGCTCAACCTCGCCAACCCCGAGATTCTGGAAACCGCTCCGGTATTTTATCAAGGGCGCATCGTCACCTCGGGCATCGGCATCAGTCGCCGTATCACCGGTCGTTTGGCCGGCTATGCCAACTACCTGTATACTCAGAGCGAAAACACCAGCGCGGGGTATTCCGATTTCAAACTACCCTATCTACCGCGCCACCGGGTAGGGATGGGCGTCACCTGGACCACCGACGAACGCCTGAGCCTCGGCAGCCATTGGGTCTATCGCAGCTTGCGCTACATCGACGAAATGCACACCGGCTCGTTGCCCGGCGGCTGGGACATGACCCTCAAGGCCGGCTGGCATAGCGCCGACAAGCACTTGCAGGTGGACGCCTACGCCGCCAATCTGCTGAAAAAGGATAGTGCGAATATCGTGGGGATAAATGTAGAGTGGCGGTTTTGAGACCCGCCGGCGAGGAAATGGAAACAATGAGCAGATTATCCTAGAAAGCTCGGTTGACCGCTTGCCAGGATGCGTAACATGGTGGTTCTAAATAACTTTATTATATATTTTGCATGTACCTGTATGGTGAGAACGCTGCACCCGGAAAACCGTACACTCCAGCCCGTTCAACTGAGCTTTCTAGGATTATTGCGTTGGGCGTTGCTGCTTTGCGGTTTCGCCTTGTTGGCGCTGGATGCCCATGCTGTCACTCCCATGGTGGCGGGGGGATACAGCCATGCTCTCGCAGTGGGTGACGATGGCGTGGTGCGGAGCTGGGGCGCGGACGACTATGGGCAACTTGGCTTGGGTCGCCAGATGCTAAGGCCGCCGTCAACCATCGGCGTTTTGTCGGGGGTGAGCAAGCTGGTCGCCGGTTCGGATTTCACGGTGGCGGTCAAAAGCGATGGCACGGTCTGGGGGATGGGGAATAACCAAAGCGGCCAACTTGGCGACGGCGGCGCCACCGACCGCTCCGTCCCCGTGCAGGCGCGCGGCGTTACCAATGTGACGGCGGTAGCTGCGGGGCAGTCTCACGTGCTCGCCCTCAAATCGGATCGCAGCGTGTGGGCGTGGGGGTTTAACGCGGGTGGCGAACTTGGGGTCAGCACATCCACCGACAATCGCCCGATGCCGGGGCAAGTGCCTGGAATCAGCGATGTGGTGGCGGTGGCGGCGGGGGAGCATCATAGTGTTGCGCTCAAATCCGATGGCACCGTCTGGGTATGGGGAAAGAACAACTTTGGGCAAATCGGCGACGGCGCCACCACCGACAGCACAGCGCCGGTAATGGTGCTGAGCGACGTGAAGGCCGTGGCGGCAGGCGGCATGAGCACTTTCGCGATCAAGTCGAATGGCAGCGTATGGGCGTGGGGGCGTAACACTTCCGGCCAACTCGGTGACGGCACGACCGTCAACCGTAAAAAACCGGTGCAAATATCCGCGCTTAAGGATGTGACGTCCATCTTGACCGGGGAAAGCCACAGCATTGCGCTCAAGTCCGATGGCGCCGTCTGGGCGTGGGGGGGCAATAGCCACGGGCAGCTCGGCGACGGCAGCGTCACCGATCGCGCCACGCCCGCGCAAGTGGCCGGACTCAGCGGCGTAAGCGCGATTGTTGCCGGATATTTTCACAACTTTGCCATCAAACCCGATGGCGACGTGTGGGCGTGGGGGGGCAATGATTATGGACAACTCGGCAATGGTAAAAGCGCAGACATTTTGACTCCGGTGCAGTTAGCCGGATTTTCCGGCGTGCTGGCGATGGCGGGGGGAAATTATCATAGCCTCGGCATCCGCTCCGACGGCAGCGTATGGGGGTGGGGGCTTAACGGCAACGGGCAACTCAGCAACACTTCGACCACCAAGCACGCGCTGCCGACGCAAGTGCCTGAGCTGAGCGGCATAGTGGCGGTGGCGGCGGATAACACGCATAGCGTGGCGCTCAAGGCTGACGGTAGCGTGTGGACTTGGGGATGGAACAGTTGGGGGCAACTTGGCGACGGCGCCAGCTATTATCATTCCAGCCCTAAGCAGGTGCCCGGATTGACCGGCATGGTGGCGGTGGCGGCGGGCGGATACCTGGACAAATCCCATAGCGTTGCCGTGAAATCCGACGGCAGCGTGTGGGCATGGGGGATTAATGACGGCGGCCAACTGGGTGACGGCACAACGACCACCCGTTATTCACCGGTTCAGTTATCGGGAATAGACAGCGTGGTGGCGGTGGCGGCAAGCCCGTATCACACCATTGTCGCCAAAAAAGACGGCAGCGTCTGGGCATGGGGAACGAACAACTATGGACAACTCGGCGACGGCGCCACGACCCGCCGCCTGACGCCGGTGCAGGTGAGCGGAATCGGCGGCATAAGCGCGGTGGCGGCAGGTTTTAACCACAGCATCGCCCTCAAATCCGACGGTAGCGTCTGGACATGGGGGGACAACAGCAGCGGCCAACTCGGCGACGGCGCCACCACCCAGCACCTGGTTCCGGTGCGTCTAAATGGGATCGATAGCGTAATCGCAGTGGCCGCGGGGCGGTTTCACAGCGTTGCGCTCAAATCCGACGGCAGCGTCTGGGCGTGGGGGCGAAACACTTCCGCCCAACTGGGCGACGGCACGACCACCCAACGCTTGACACCGGTGCAGCTAAGCGGGATTGACAGCGTGGTCGCGCTGGCGGTCGGCGCGGCCTTTACCGTTGCCGTCAGGAAAGACGGCAGCGTATGGGCCTGGGGATTGAACACCGAGGGACAACTGGGCAACGGCACGCAAGCAAACCGCCGGACGCCGACGCTGGTAGTGAACGAAACCATGAACGGCCCCCTTGATCTTATCCCCGGCGTTGCCAACACCATTCCCGCCGGCAAAACACCGCCTTTCCTGCTTGCCGCTTCCAAATCGTTCGGGACAAAGGGAATCAATCTTTCCGCCCAGGTGCGTCTCGCGCCATTCAACTCCAGTGGCGGCAGCCTGGCACAAGTTAACCGTTTCGCCGCCAATTGCGGCTCCGGCGGAACTTGCCAGGTCTACGTCGCCGCCCTTGCGCCTGCTGGAGTCAAGACGCCGGTGTGTGCGCCTGCTTCAGCATCCGCAGCCGATTCCTGGTGGTCGCCCGACACCCGGCAAAACTGGGGCGGACTGGCGTGGCCGTTGGCGGCATTCATGAGCAACGTCGCTTCCGGCCAGGATCAAACGGTGCAAGTGGATATCCTCAGCAATTGCGATGTCACCGACCAAGCAGGGACAGAGTTCTATCTTGGCTATGGCGAGGATGCCGACGAAATGCTTAGCGCCGGACGCTACCAGACTGTCCTCACGGTTTCAGAGGAATAGCCGCCTTGCCATCGGAATCGAAGTTCGGTAAATCGGTGCGTAGGTAGCAGTGGAGCAACTTTTCGCAAAAAAACAATGACCGGATGAACAGGATTGACAGGATGGGTTTTCTATCCTGTTCATCCCGTAAATCCTCTCTCAAACGTCTGTTGGGTTCCGGCAATTGTCCGGCTTAGGGAGAAATTAAGACATGACAGAACAAGCCTTGATCGGCCTAGTAACCATCAGCGACCGCGCCAGCCAGGGCGTTTACGAAGACCAGGGCATTCCGGCGCTGCAACAATGGCTGGAAAGCGCGCTCACTACGCCATGGCAGGCGGCTACGCGCCTGATTCCCGACGAGCAGGCGCAGATTGAGGCGACTTTGCGCGAGCTGGCGGACGAGCTGGGATGCTGCTTGGTGCTGACCACCGGCGGCACCGGCCCGGCGCTACGCGATGTGACGCCGGAGGCCACGCTGGCGGTGGCCGACAAGGTATTGCCGGGTTTCGGCGAACAGATGCGGGCGGTGAGTTTGAAATACGTGCCGACGGCGATGCTCTCGCGCCAAGTCGGGGTAGTGCGCGGAACATGCCTGATCTTGAATTTGCCGGGTCAGCCCAAGGCGATCAAGGAAACGCTGGACGGCGTTTTTGCCGCCGTGCCCTACTGCATCGACCTGATCGGCGGACCTTATCTGGAAACCAACGAGGAAACGGTCAAGGCGTTTCGCCCGAAATCCGCTATCCGTATGAAAAATCCCGATTAGCAAGATTCTGGTAGCGTTGTCAATAGGAGACCTAACCCGGACCAGGGTAAATTTGTTCTCAGAAATTCATGATGAAAATCAATGATGAAAACGTTCGTGAATCCCGGACAATCTTAGCGCAACTTTGCTCGACTCTGCTCGACTCATGGCGGCAACCCATAAAAACAAAACCTTTTTCACCGCGGAGGACGCAGAGGAAGAGCATGAGGGTTTTCCTCTGCGTCCTCCGCGTCCTCTGCGGTGAATCGGTTTTTTCCGTGCCGAGAACAAATTTACCCTGCGCCAATCAGGCTATCCTTCATAAAAAAGTCGCCGGCGAGACGGCGAACCGCTCTGCCAAGGCGCGTATCTGACGGATATTGAGTTCCCGCTTGCCCGACAGCAACTCGGAAACGATGCCCTGGCTACCAATTTCCGGCAGGTCGCCTTGCTTTAGGCCGTGCTGTTCCATCAGGAAATTTAAGGCTTGTACACCGGTGGTGCAGGGCAACGGATGGTGTTCGGACTCATAGTCATGGATCAAGTCGCCAACAATATCGATCAGCCCCATTGCCGGATGGCTTTCATCGCCACCAGCCTCATCGAGCAAGGCATCAAGCATTTCAACCATCCGCTGGTAATGCGCTTCATCGCGGATAGGGCTAATGTGCGTCGCGCTACGGAAGGTTTCCCAAGCGGGAAGCAGATGGTGTACTTGGATACGGGCATTCATGGTTTCCAGGCTCCTTTGTCGCAGTCCCGATGGGTAAGCACAGCCTTGATGTAGACGATTTGCTTCTCGAACCGGATTTAGCATTGATTAATTACGTATTATCATTAAAATAACAGTGTTAAAGACATCTTCAGCACAAATATTGTTAACATTATTTGTAATGCAAAAAACGGCGTAACTACTCAGGTAGGTAGAAACATCAAAACATTGTAACATCATGAATTTAAAGGAATTTCATATTTTACATTGCCAAAAAATACATAAAATTGGCAATTTTTGATCATTTTTCAGGCATTGAAACACTAGATGCTGTGCAGACAGATAAACAAAACCACATTATGTTGTACCTAAGTAGTTACAAAAACGGCATAAATACCGGCGACCACGACGATTTATGCCCGAATTGACCTTTATCATATCATGGCGTCAGTGAACGCTGAGACGGCGGCCGTGATGAAGGCGGCGGGCATGAAGCAAACCGCCGAAGTTGTACCGCTCAAGAAAGTAAATCATGCCTGAACTCTCCCGTTTCTTCGGCATTATCATCTACATGAATTGGCGCGAGCACCCGCCTGTGCATTTCCACGCTGTCTATGGCGAACACGAAGCGTCGATAACTCTTGACGGGCAAATCTACGCGGGCGACCTGCCAAGACGGGCGCTATCGCTGGTGCGCGAATGGCTGGCGCTGCACCGTGACGAACTCGCCGACGATTGGCAACGCGCTGTTGCGAAACAACCCCTCAACCCGATTGATCCTTTGGAGTAATCGCCATGATTTTGCATACCACCGAAGTAACCCCGCTGCCCGGCTATCGCCTTTTCCTTGGCTTCAACAACGGTGCGCATGGAGAGGTGGATTTGTCGAATGAATTGACCGGCGAAGTTTTCGCTCCACTGCGCGATCCGGCGCTATTCGCCACGGCGCACCAGCACCCGGTTATGCGCACGGTGGCATGGGCTAATGGCGCCGACCTCGCCCCGGAATTCTTGCTTGACCTGCTGCACCGGAAGGAACAGCAGCCAGACAGAGTGGGTTCGGCATTATCGTGACCACGCGGATCAACGCGATAAATTCCGCGTGGGCACAAAAAGCGTGCCCACCCTACTTGGCTGATTTTATGTGATTGATTATGAGGTAGGCTCGGCGCTCTAGATTCCCGCCTGCGCGGGAATGACGGTGCAACGGTTCTTGCCTGACCGGTTTTGGCAGACGCTCTTCTCAAGGTCGCGCGTTCGTCATTCCCGCGAAGGCGGGAATCCAGCAGCGGTGGTAGGCTCGGCGTTCTGGATTCCCGCCTACGCGGGAATGACGGCGCAACGGTTCTTGCCTGACCGGTTTTGGCAGACGCTCTTTTCAAGGTCGCACGTTCGTCATTCCCGCGAAGGCGGGAATCCAGCAGTGGAGGTTAACAGCAACCCGTTGTTTACATTAAACCGTCTCAATTAAAATCCGCGAGATCAGGTGCTCTGAACTTATCGGCCAAGTCTTCGGTAGCGTAGAATTTGGGAAACCTACGCAGGGCGAGACTGAGCAAATAGCTCTCGCAGCCCATACCCAGCGAGCGCGGGTAATGACGCTCTATATCGCAGGTCTCCTGTTGAGAGCGCTACCAAGTCTTTGGCGGACGAGCTGGGATGCTGCTTGGTGCTGACCACCGGCGGCACCGGCCCGGCGCTACGCGATGTGACGCCGGAGGCCACG
>JBAYVP010000138.1:0-12022 GCA_041674485.1 Sulfuricellaceae bacterium | reverse complement strand
CTCGCGGGATGCGATGCAAGGCGCAAATTGCGCCGTGTGGCTGTTCCACACAAGCAATTTGCAACGCAGCAGCGCGCCCGCGAGACGATGGATAAATGCGCAAATCGTGGCCGCGCAAAGTATTATCCAATATAATTTTGGTGGTTATTGAGTGGGTGCAAGCCGCGCCGTTGTATTACTTGCGACCTAGCGAGGGCGGATGCCAGGGTGCGCCCGAAGAACCCTCAACCCGAAGGGTTGGATTATTTATGGACGAACTATTAATGTCTCCTGTTGATTTACATTGTCATTCCACTGCTTCCGACGGACTCCTGACGCCTACCGAACTGGTCAATCTTGCCGCAGCGCAAGGCGTGCGTCTGCTTGCGCTGACCGATCACGACGATGTGGACGGTTTGGCGGAAGCCCGCGTGGCGGCGAAAGAGGCCGGTATCTGGTTGATAGACGGCGTTGAAATTTCGGTAACCTGGAATAAACGCGGCATACATATCGTCGGGCTGCGCGTCGATCCGACCTGCCCGGAATTGGTGCGCGGCCTGGAAAGCATACGCGCCGGGCGCATGGGGCGCGCCCGGAAGATGGCGGAATCGCTGGAAGAGGTCGGTATTTCCGGCAGCCTCGAAGGCGCCCATCGCTATGCCGAAAACGAACGCATGATAGGCCGCGCCCATTTTGCGCGTTTTCTGGTGGAAACAGGCCACGCCAAGAATGTCAAAGCGGTCTTCAAAAAGTTCCTGGTCGGGGGAAAGCCGGGCTACGTGCCGCATCAGTGGGCGGATATGGCCGAGGCAATCGGCTGGATCAAGGCAAGCGGCGGCATCGCGGTGCTGGCGCATCCGGGGCGCTACGACATCGGCTCGACCAACATGCTGGCGCTTATTACCGAGTTTAAGGCTGCCGGCGGTAGCGCGATAGAAGTGGTGAGCGGCAGCCACACCGGCGAACAGCACCAGGAATTTGCCGATTACGCGCGCGAGTTCGGCCTGCTTGCCTCGGTCGGATCGGATTATCATGGGCCGGGCGAAAATTACCTGGAGCTCGGGCGTTTGGCCATTCTACCGCCGGGCTGCCAGCCGGTATGGCGTGAATGGGCGGAAGCCAAGAGCGCCGAACTGCTTACGTGAGTGCGGAGTGCCGGGTGCTGAGGCAATCCGCTCGGAACTCAGCACTCAGCACTGAATTACTATGGCCCAATTTTTTGTCATACACCCCGACAATCCCCAGCCGCGCTTGATCCGCCAGATTGCCGAAATCCTGCGCAATGGCGGGGTGATCGCTTATCCAACCGATTCCAGTTATGCGCTGGGCTGCATGCCGGGCGACAAAAAGGCGGAGGAACGTATACGCGCGATTCGCCGCCTCGATGACCAGCATTACCTGACGCTGGTGTGCCGCGACCTGGCGGAAATTTCGCACTACGCCAAGGTGGACAACCGCCGGTTCCGCCTGCTCAAATCGGTTACGCCGGGCTGTTATACTTTCATCCTCGAAGCGACCAAGGAAGTGCCGCGGCGTTTGCAGCACCCCAAGCGTCGCTGCATCGGGCTGCGCGTGCCTGACCACCCGGTGGTGCAGGCATTGCTGGCGGAGCTTGGCGAACCCTTATTGAGCACCACCCTGCAGATGCCGGAAGACGGCATGCCGCTTTCCGATCCTTATGAAATCCGCGACCAGCTCGAACATCAGGTTGAGCTGGTGGTGGACGGCGGCTACGGCGACGTGGCGACGACCACCGTGATCGACCTGACCGGCGACACGCCGCTGCTGATAAGACAGGGGAAAGGCGATCTTCAGCCTTTCGGATTGGAATAATAATTTTTTCACCGCTAAGTAAGTGGAAATCGGGAAATCCCGGCTTTTCCCGGTGCAACCTTTGCGTTTCCGCGCCAAGGCTTTTTGGGTTCCGGCCTGTCCGGCTTAGTCACTTATTCAGTCAAGTTGTTGCATTTTTTGCAAAGAATGTGTCGTAGATCAAGCACTGGTGCGGTTCTCCGGGTAATTCTTTTTCACCGCAGAGACGCCGAGGCGCGGAGAAATATAACGGAGGGTGAAAGCATACCATTACTCTACAAAATCTCTGCGTCTGAAGCGTCTCTGCGGTAAATATTTTTGGTTCCGGCAATAGTCCGGCTTAGGATAAATGATCGAACTGACACTTGTACAAAAAATCGCCGTTTACGCATTGCCGGTGATTTTCGCCATCACCTTGCACGAGGCGGCGCACGGCTATGCGGCGCGCCATTTCGGCGACAGCACGGCGTATATGCTGGGACGCATCAGCCTCAACCCGTTACGCCATATCGACCCTATCGGTACAGTGATTGTGCCGTTGCTGACCTTATGGGTGGGCGGCATCTTGTTCGGCTGGGCCAAGCCCGTGCCGGTGAATTTCGGCAACCTGCGCCAGCCGAAAAAAGACATGCTGTGGGTGGCGGCGGCGGGACCGGCCTCCAATCTGGCGATGGCGTGCGGCTGGGCGCTGGTGTTGAAGCTTTCCACGCTCATGCCGGAAAGCAGCCTGTCGCTGCCGATGGCGCTGATGGGCAAGGCTGGGGTGGACATCAATGCGGTGCTGCTGGTGCTCAACCTGTTGCCCTTGCCGCCGCTGGACGGCGGGCGCATCGCGGTTAGCCTGTTGCCGAATAACCTGGCATGGCGTTTCGCCGGCCTGGAACGCTACGGCTTCGTTATCCTGATCGCGCTGCTGTTTCTCGGTGTGCTGAATTCGATTTTGTGGCCGCTGATTTCCTTGGTGGTCAGCGCTATTTTTATGTTGTTCGGGATATGATCCTAAATTCCTTGGTCGACCGCTTGCCATGAAATCTAGGATTCTGGTTCTAAACAACTTTGTCGTAATTTTTGGGTTCAATAGTACGGTGAGAACGCTACGGGCTGGATTGCACGGTTTTCCGGGCGCATGGCGGCGTTGCAACTTCTCAGAATGGAACAAACCATTCTTCGTCGTTGCGCCTCTTGTGCCCAGGCCGAAGGCCGTCGGGTATGCCCTGCACCCGGAAAACCGCACACTCCAACCCGTTCAACCAAGGAATTTAGGATAACTCATATTATGTTTGCGGAAAAAGTTCTTTCAGGTATGCGTCCCACCGGCAGCCTGCACCTCGGCCATTACCACGGCGTGCTGAAAAACTGGGTGAACTTGCAGAACGAATACGAATGCCTGTTTTTCGTCGCCGACTGGCATGCGCTCACCACCCATTACGACACGCCGGAAGTGATTGAGCGCAGCGTCTGGGACATGGTGATCGATTGGTTGGCGGCGGGCGTCGATCCGGCGCAGGCGACGCTGTTCATCCAGTCGCGCGTGCCGGAGCATGCCGAATTGCATTTGCTGCTGTCGATGATGACTCCGCTCGGCTGGCTGGAGCGCGTGCCGACCTACAAGGACCAGCAGGAAAGGCTTAACGAGAAGGATTTGAGCACCTACGGTTTCCTTGGCTACCCCCTGCTGCAAGCGGCGGACATTCTCATCTACCGCGCCAACCAAGTGCCGGTGGGCGAAGACCAGGTGCCGCACATCGAATTCACGCGCGAGCTGGCGCGCCGCTTCAACCACTTGTATGGACGCGAACCGGGATTCGCGGAAAAGGCGCAGAATGCGGTGAAAAAAATGGGCGGCAAAAAAGCCAAGCTGTACGAGGAATTGCGCACCCGTTTCCAGCAGGAAGGCGACGAAGAGGCGCTGGAATCGGCCAAGGCGCTGCTCAACGAAACGCAGAACCTTTCTCTGGGAGATCGCGAACGCCTGTTCGGCTATCTCGAAGGTGGCGGCAAGATGATCCTTGCCGAACCGCAATCCCTGCTCACCGCAGCTTCGCGCATGCCGGGACTGGACGGACAGAAAATGTCCAAGTCCTACAACAACACCATCACCCTGCGTGAAGACGCCGACAGCGTGACTAAAAAAATCCGCACCATGCCCACCGACCCGGCGCGGGTGCGGCGCACCGACCCCGGCACTCCTTCAAGATGTCCGGTATGGCAATTTCACCTGGTGTATTCCGACGACGGTAGACGCCAGTGGGTGCAGGAAGGCTGCACCAGCGCCGGCATCGGTTGCCTGGAATGCAAACAGCCGGTGATCGATGCCGTGCTGGAAGAACAAAAACCGATGCGCGAACGCGCGCAAACTTACCTCGACGACCCGACGCTGGTGCGCAACATCATCTCCGACGGCTGCGAAAAAGCGCGCGAACTGGCGGGCGAAACCATGCGCGACGTGAGGGAGGCGATGGGGTTGAATTATTCTTGAGTGGGACTGTCTTAGTTTATGGTTTTGTGCGGTGGAAATTGTTCGAATTGGATTGTTTCTATGCGGGATGCAATGCAATGCGGAAGTCGCGCCCGCAGGGTAAATTTGTTCTCCGCCTGGGGAAAAACCATTCACCGCAGAGACGCTGAGGCGCTGAGGAAAAACAATGGGTTGCAGAATTGAATGGTTTCACCCTTTTCATTGATTTCTCGGCGTCTCGGCGTCTCTGCGGTGAATAATTTTTTTCTGGGCGAGAACAAATTTACCTTGCGCCCGCGAGACGATGGATAAATGCGCAAATTATTGCCGCGCAAAGTATATTGACAGCGCGTATCAATTTGATATGGTCCCGCCATGCACATCATCTCCATCAAAATGCTTCGTGAGTTCTGGCAGAAACATCCAGAGGCCGAGAAGGTGTTACGCGAATGGCATTCGGTTGTGGAGTGTGTTGAATTTAGGGATTTCAACCATATCCGGGAGTTTTTCAACTCCGCCGACTATGTGCCGCCTTACACGGTCTTTGATGTAGGTGGCAACAACTATCGCTTGGTCGTTGTCGTCAGGTACAGGTTTAGGAAGGTTTTTGTGCATCAAGTGATGACGCATCGGGAATACGACGACTGGAATAAGCGCTATCGAAAAGGTAGAGGATAATCAATCATGCGTACAGCACAAGCACACACTCAGTTCAACATCCGTGCCATTCAAGCCTCCTGGCAGGCTTTTGACGCCATGACGCATCTTCGTCCCATCCATGATGAAGAGGACTATCAGCGTATGGTGACTTTGATGAATTCCCTGCTGGATGCCACCGGAGACAATGAAGATCATCCACTGTCCGGCTTGCTTGATTTGGTGGGCGATATTGTTTCGCGGTATGAACAGGAACACTACGCCATCGCGCCGGCGGAACCTGAAGATGCGCTACGTTTCTTGATGGAAGCTCGCGGCTTGGCGCAAGAAGATTTGGCGGTGATCGTACCCCAGAGCAACCTGTCGGCAATTCTGGCAGGAAAACGGAAAATCAGCGTCACCCTGGCAACCAAGCTGGGCAAGTTCTTCGGTGTCAGCCCGGCGCTGTTTGCACCGGCCTAATCTGCTGCGCCTCCCGCTTTGAGGAATCCTGCTCCTCGCCAATTGTCGCCGCTCAGCAGGCAGTTTGCCGCCTGTTTGCAGCGCCTGGTTCCCGATGCGTCCGCCGCCGTGCTCCAGGCGGCTTGGCTGGCGAGCGAGGCGGTGGCGGCGGGCGATGTCTGCGTCGATCTCGCCGCCCATGCCGGGCAGCGCCGTTGGCAGGACGCGCAATACCCCGGAGTGGTTTTGCCGCCGTTGGAAGAATGGCAGCGCCAGTTGCACGGATCAAGGCTGGTCGGTGCGCCCGGTGCGTTCGCGCCGCTGATTCTGGATGAGCGCCGCCGCCTTTACCTGGCGCGTTATTGGCGTTACGAGCAGATGCTCGCCGTCGATTTGTTGGCGCGCGCCGCCGCACCGTTCGACGATCTCGACTTGGCGCGCCTGCAATCCGACCTTGATCGTCTGTTTGCGGATAACACCCCTGAACCGGGGCAGCCGGATTGGCAGCGCAACGCCGCCGAAAAGGCGGTGATGCGACGGCTGTGCGTAATTTCCGGCGGGCCGGGCACCGGCAAAACGTCCACAGTGGTGCGCATCCTCGCCGCGTTGCAGATGCAATATGACGGCAAGCTGGCGATTCGCCTGGCGGCGCCCACCGGCAAGGCGGCGGCGCGTATGCAAGAGGCGGTGCGTAGCGCCAAGAGCCGGCTGGGCGGTTTTTTTACGCAAGCGGGGGAGGGCGCAATTGCCCAATCTCTTGAACAGGCAGCGCATCCCGGTGGATGCGCTACGCTACTTTCCGGCGGAAAAAACTTGGGGAAAGGGCTGACGCCGGAAATTCTTGCAGCCATCCCGGAGCAGGCCGGCACCTTGCACCGCTTGTTGGGCGCGCGCCCGGATTCCGGCATGTTTCGCCATGGCCGCGCGAACCCGCTGCCGCTTGACGTGCTGGTGGTGGACGAGGCGTCGATGATCGACCTGGCGCTGCTTGCCAAACTGGTCGAGGCATTGCCGCCACGGGCGCGCTTGATCCTGCTCGGCGACAAGGATCAGCTTGCCTCCGTCGAGGCCGGCGCGGTGTTCGGCGATATCTGCGCCGGCTCTGCACAGGGCGGCATGGCCGGCAGCATCGCGCTGCTGCACCGGAGCTATCGTTTCGGCGCGGCCAGTGGCATAGGCCGGTTGGCAAGCGCCATCCGCGACGGCGATGCGACCGGCGCGCTGGACTTGCTGGCTGCCGGCCAATACGACGATGTGGTATGGCGCTTTCAGGGATCAGGGATCAGGGATCAGGGATCAACACTCAGCACTCAGCACTCAGCACTCAGCACTCAGCACTCGGAACTCAGCACTCAGCACTCGGAACTCAGTACTCAGCACTCAGCACTCGGAACTCAGCACTCAACACTCAGCACTCACATGTCGCTGGCGCAACGCCTGCTCGACGGTTACCGGGAGTATTTCGCGGCATTGCATGAGCGTGCTGGGCCAGCGGCGCTGTTTGAAGCGTTTGGGCGCTTCCGGGTATTGTGCGCGCACCGCGAGGGGATTGCCGGCGTGACCGGGTTGAATGCTTTGGTGGAGGATGCCTTGCGTCGTGCAGGGCGCATCCCGAAACGCGATACGTGGTATCACGGACGTCCGGTGATGGTTGCACGCAACGATTACCACCTTTCCCTGTTCAATGGCGACATTGGCATCGCGTGGGGCGACGGAGCCGGGCGGCGCGTGTATTTTCAGAGCGCCGACGGCAAACTGCGCGATTTTCCGCCGGGGCGGGCGCCACAGCACGAAACCGTGTATGCGATGACGGTGCATAAAAGCCAGGGGTCGGAATTCGACAGGGTGCTGCTGGCGTTACCCGATATAGCCTCGCCGGTTACCAACCGGGCGATGATCTACACTGCCGTCACGCGCGCCAGGCGGCACATCGAAATATGGGGCGAACGCCCGGTGCTGGAACAAGCCATCCAGCGCGAGGCGACCCGTTCGTCGGGGTTGAAGGATAAGTTGTGCTCGCGCTGACATGCCTATACTTTGCGCGGTCACGATTTGCGTTTTGCAGCATCCCGCGAGACGCGGCTAAATCCGCAAATTGTGGCCGCGCAAAGTATAGTTATTCATACGCCCGACTGTCGCGCCATTGTACCGGCTTTAGCCGGTTTACAATGTATGAAATATCCGGGCTAGGTTAAATGCTATCGAACTTCGTCATCATCTTTCTTTCCAGATTGAAAATGGTGCGCTGAATCTTGATTTGGTCTTGTTTGGCGAGATTGTCAAAACTGCACCCCATTTTGATCATGCGCTTACCGGTAGCCATGTCGATAATGGGTTTCATGGCGCGAACTTCGAGAT
Organism: Sulfuricellaceae bacterium; assembly: GCA_041674485.1. Taxonomy (GTDB): domain Bacteria; phylum Pseudomonadota; class Gammaproteobacteria; order Burkholderiales; family Sulfuricellaceae; genus JAGXQV01. Next base: position 4,317 of record JBAYVP010000138.1, on the reverse strand, counting down.
TGAAACAAACCATGCCGAAATCTTTCAAATCGAGACAACATTCCTGCAAAATTTCGCGCAGATTAATTTGATACTCGTCTTCAGGCATTAATAACCCCAAGCCGCCAACGCTAAGGTCATCGACCGCCAGCCTGATTTTTTCCCCCTTGGGCGTGGTTATGTCGCAGAACAGGGGCATCGTAGACGAGGCCGACGCCCGGAAATATTCCCTGTACTGGATGCGAAGCAATGTGTCGGGAAGGGGAGTCGAAAAAGCGATTCTGCCTTTATGGGTTATTAATTGCGCTGACGTGGTTGTGAATTGGGTTTTTACGCCGCGCGGCGACCCAAAAAAAATATTCTTGGTGCTTTTCGTCAGTTTTTGATTCAGATGCTGATCCGAGGTTGCATCGAATATCAATGCGCCCTGTTCAAGAGACACCTCAAGAAGCAATGTGACAAAGCTATCCTGCCCTTGATTAAACGTGACGGTCAGAAAATCCTGATGCTTGATTAGTGTATTGAGTTCTTGAGCCATAACCGTGGGGGAGGCAATCATGAACCGGCTGATGTCGTCGCTCATAGGTTTTCTGTTGGCATACTTGGTGAATTTAAGGGGGATCACTGGAGATAAGCGGAGCATCCATTTTACATGGAGCAAGGCAACTACCCCGCAAGTCTACTGGGTAGATACAAAGGCTGTAACTATCTGATGTTGAAAAAGCTGTATGTCTCGCGCCTGCATGTGAGCAACCAGGTTTGAGTCATTAACGCGGTGGTTTAACGCCGCCTTTGCGTTTAATGCCAAATCCGACGCGAAAAATATCCGGCATGTTAATTCGCTTATCTTCTGTGCGATAGAGTATAGCCAACTCCACCAAGTCATCTATTAATGCTTGCATATCGCCTTTGCGGTTTGGGTCGCTGCTGTAACGGCGTGGAGGCAGCCTTTTATTTTGTTGCGCCGCTTCGAGCGAGGATAGGATACAGACATCCGTCCATCTCAAAGTCAATTCGTCGACTGTCAGCGGAACTGTTGCACCTTCCAATGCTTCCAACAGCGGCCCTACCCAGGGATAATCTTCCTTGATCTCGCCAATTCTGATTTTGGACGCTTTTACCACCCCTTGCTGGATACCTTCGTAATGCAAGGCGGTTCTGTGGTTGGGATATTGCTCACTGGTACACTCGGCGGCGCGTTGCACTGCCAACAAGATGCTGCGTGGGCTGAGCCGTCCCTTGGCGTCGGATAAATGCGTGGGTATCCATGTGAAGGTGAATCCACGCTTCGCAGTCGTCCCCATCCATGTGCCTGCCAGAGCCTCGACAATGCGGCGCAATGGCTGTTCGCCTGCCGTCAATTCACGGGGTAACGGATAGACGTCATCGACTTTACGCCATTCGATATGCACCTGATGCTCGATTGCATCTCTAAATGCCGAGCCGGCAGTTTGCGAGTTAGCCAAGTGGAGCAAGATCAAACCGAACAAATCGTTGGGGCGCCATGTCAATCCGTTCATGCTGTGAAGCAATTTCGAACTGTCGGAAAAACGCCATATTTCGTCGTCCTCCTCGACCATGTCCGGGCGCAGGAAAAACTTACAGCGAATCGCTCTCCGAGAGCGGCATTCCAAACCCAGTTGAAGTGCTGCGGACAGTATTTCGCGAATCAGCCCCCAATTATCGGCCAGACGATCCAAGGAATCGAACAGCAACAGCAAGACTTTTTTCTGCTGCGCCAATTCGCGGTCACATTCCGCCAAATATCGATTAGCCTGATCGCGGTTGGCTGCAACCCAAAGTGCAGCAGTATCCACGTCATCACCAAAAGGCAATGGTTTGATTAATGCTTTGAATAAATGCCTTAATAATACAGACCGCCAGATGTCATCAGGATTGCAACCCCGATTTATCAACAAGACTATTCGCTTTGCATCGGGGAAACGTTCGTTGTCCTGGTCCAGGCCAAAACCGACTTTTACGATTAAGTTGGGCCAGTGGATATTTGCAACGCCGGAAACGAGTTTTCGTGTCTTATCATCGGCCAATATGGCAGTCCAGAAACTTTTTCCCGCTCCACGCATGCCTTCCACGATGCTGACATCCGGCGGCAGCGCCTTAGGGTGCATCAGGGGGATATAAATTTCGGACGGCTTGGGAGGATTCAGATTTTCCCATGCATGCGTAGTCGGTAAGTCAATTAGAGCTTGACGGATCGCGACGGGATCAAAAGACAGTGCCATATCATGCGTCTCCTTCGACCGGATCAATAGGGAATAGACGTGCGAAAGCTCCTGAAAAAAACTCACCAAACGCTGTCTCGATGATTTTCCAATCGGGACGATTTTCCGGGTTTATTAAATCGAATCCTTTGATTCTCTGATCGAATTGCACAAAGAGCGGCATATGAGGAGCGTTGTCTTCTTCGCGTTCAAAAACTTGAGCAACCCGCTCCGTGGGGCTCCCCGGATTTTCTTCCTCGTCATCGTATAGCTCGTCGCTCCAGACACTATATGAAGCATCCGTGAAACGCAATTTCGCGGATTCCGTTGCGTCCAGTTGAGCGCCGACCATCTTCAAACGCCATCGCAGGTCATCATCGTTCATGCCAACGGCTACATTGCGCGATTTGCTCAAATGCTTGAACAACTGCCGATAAGCCTGCCAACTTTGATAATCGTCGCGCGCAAACATGAAAACCTCAGCGCCCAAGCGCGTCACGGCAGCAGAACCGATGTCATGAAGGCCGGCGCGGCTATCCAGCATTACCAAATCGGGACTATCCGACAAGCCGGCCAATTGTTCCAGCAAGATCGACAAACGTTCGGCCAAACCGAGAAACTTGCCGGTTTCGCCGGCATACGTGGGCATATAAATGCGCCCCAGTTTATTGATGTATTCTCTGGTTTTCTTGCCAAACGCGGGCAACACCCGAATTCGCCCCAGTTCATTGCCGGCCAAGTCGCAGTCAGCCAGGCATTCCTGCAATAGTGCTTCATCGGCCTGTCCAACCAGGGCTTCAACCAGCCAATCCACCAAGCCGTAATCGGGCATGCGCCCCTCATCCAGCAATAAACCGGCAATTCCCGGTGCTTCCAAATCGAGATCGACAAGCACAACGTTCTTACCCGCACGGGCAAGAGACCATGCCCATAACGCAAAAGCCGTGGTGCGTCCTACACCTCCCTTGATACTGAAAGCAACTGCGGTAGGTATCGGAGGAAATTGGACCAAAGGCTCGCGCAGCCAATCCTGATTGGTCAGCAAACGATCGACCAGCCAAGTGTTCGGCGCATTGGACAGGCGAACACGGTCCGGCGAATCCAGGATATCGGCAGCGTCGATGAGGTCGCTTTGCCTCAGCAGGACTTGATCTTCTCCTGAACTATAAACACCCAGGGCTTGGTGTAGCTGTCGAGCTAATTCATCCCAAGCATCCGCACCCGTTAAGGCGTCATCCGGCAATACGACCGTCAGGATGCCAAAACTGTCACGCACCAGCGTTGTCTCACAAGCGCTGCCGACAATTTTTCCAAGGATACCAAGCGCTTCGGAGAGAGTACGGTCAAATCGTGGGCTGCTCATTTGCGCCTGACTCCGGCCAAGCCGGTTGCACCTAGAAGTCGGCTAGCTGCTTTTTTGTGCATTTGTATTGCTGCCGGAGAAACCGTACTGTTCGCGGCGTATCTTTGGTCAACGCTCCAATCAAAAAATTGATTCGATGTATGGAGCACTGCGGTGAGTGAGGGGGCAACCTTTTGAATGCTTTGAAGATTAATTCTCTTCCATAGCACATTGATATGTTTCTTGTAAGGAGTATCAAGCATACCTTGCTTTACAAAATCAGGATGAACAGCCAGCACCTTTTTGATGGCGCATTCCGCAGCAAAGCCATAATGGTGATCTGCATTTTCCACGCGATTTTCCTTCTCAAGCAATTCGGCATCTTTCCAATGCCGCAAGGCAGCGTCTGTGTAATTTTCCATATCCTGATGTTTCTGTTAAACAAAAATCATATTTTTAGAATACATCCCAAATTTGCTTCGAATGACAGGATATAAAACAACCGAGATATTCGCATTGTTACGGTGTTATGTCTTGCGCGGGGGCAATCCAAACCGGACAATTTCTCCCAGGCAATGCATATTTAAATCAGTAGGTTGGCGAATATTTCAGGAAACTCATTTTTCAATGTCCATCGTAGCATACCCGCAAAGGTGAGTAGCGCCACCTAATTTGATGGTCTGATGTTCAAGTTAAATGAGGGGGGGCGTTATCTCCGACAAAATGCCAGCTACAAATCAGAACCTTGGGGCTCTGCCCCAAACCCCGCACTCG
>JBAYVP010000137.1:0-12072 GCA_041674485.1 Sulfuricellaceae bacterium | reverse complement strand
TCTCCCGGCGGTACCCAACGCGCCGTAATCTTTTGTTGTTTCCCCCCCCCCTCCTTTTTTTTGCCCCCCCCTTCGAACGGAGGGGCCTGCGGGCGCACCCCCCCCCCCCCCCCCCGCGATCACCTTGTAGCAATACCCCTCGCATCGTTTTTGCGCGTGCTTCCCGCCGCTGCTGAATGCTCGGCATCGGGGATGCGAAAAATTAATAAAACGCCGGTGTTTTGGAATACCCATGCGGGTATTTTGATTGCGGCAAGCTGCGTCATGCTAACGGGGATTGCACCGTTGCTGACTACCCGCCCACGCAACTTTCAATCCGCAACTCTCAACTTTCTTTTCTCGCCTCGCTTTGCGAATTGCTTGCAGCTCCACGCGACTTTTGCCGCGCTGTGGATCGTCGCGTCCGGCTATCCGCATCTCAATAAGGAGTTCGCTCATGTCCGCTGACCACACTCCCAACTCCGCCGTGGTGGCACCGAAACTCACCTCATTGGTTGCGATTGTGGCGGTGGTGGTGGGAGGCGTGGCTCTGGTCGGCTGGGCATTTGACATTGCCGTGCTGAAAAGCATCCAGCCAGGCTGGGTTGCGATGAAGGCGAACACCGCCGTCTGCTTTATCCTGATCGGGGTTGCGCTGTTGTTGACGACCCGCCAATCCTCAATCAGCAATCCGCACTCCGCAATCTTGTTTTCTCGCCTCGCCCGGTTTTGCGGCTTGCTGGCCGGCCTGATCGGCCTGCTGACACTAAGCGAATATGTGTTCGGCTGGAACCTCGGCATTGACCAGTGGTTGATCCGCGAACCGGCAGGCACGGTAGGCACGTCGCATCCGGGGCGGATGGCGCCGGAGACAGCCATGAATTTTGTGTTGCTGTCAGTGGCGTTGTGGATCACCGGCGGTTCGCGCCAGACCCGCAGGATCATACGCGCCCGCTGGACAGTGCTCGCGTCGGTGAGTCTCGGCCTGCTGGTAACGACTCTCGCGCTGGCGGCGCTGCTGGCCTATGCCACGCCTGCCCTGGGTTTATACGGGTGGTTTGGCCTCAACATTATAGCGGTGCACGCGGCAATATTGTTTGTGATGCTGGGTGTGGCCGTCACTGCAATTAGCTGGCGGCAGGATGTCCTGCAATGGTCGCTCGGCAGGAATGCCACGGTGGCGCTTGCCTGCGGCATGGCAGTGCTGGTGCTCATCGGCCTCAGTACCAACCGCAGCCAACACTGGCTAAAAGAGGCGAACTACCGGTTAGCACAGAACGAAGAAGTGCTGCACAACATCATGGATCTTCGGTTCGATGTCGTCGATGCCCAAGCCCACGTCCGTGGTTACGTCATCACCGGCAACGAACAGCTCAAGATCGATTATCTTGAAGCCAAAACCTACAGCAACGTGAAGCTGGACGCGCTGCGCAAACTCATGGCCGGCAGCCCGCATCAACAGCAGCAGTACGCACAGATTGAAATACGGGTCAATGAGGATCTCCAGTGGCTCCAACAAGCCGTGGATTTCGAACGGGCCAGCATAACCGATGCCGCCCGCAGCAAGAGGGTCGCTCATGGCGAAGACTTGCTGGACAACTTACGTGTCACATTCGATCAGATTGAAAGCGAGCATCGGCAGCTCGCCGAACGATTGAAGCGGGAATCGAAAAGCATGGAGCGGCTCTCCAACAACATCATCTTCATCGGCACGTTTGTCAGCCTGATGATTTTCCTGATCGTGATATTCAGGCTCAACTTCGCCGTGAGCGAGAGCAAGCAGGCGGGGCAGGCTCTGAAAAAAAGTGAGGATTTGCTCAATGAAATGGGCAGGCTGGCAAAAGTGGGCGGCTGGGAATTTAATGTAGGAACACGGGAGGTGGTGTGGACTGAAGAGGTATATCGCATCCATGAAGTGGATATGACTTATAAACCCACGGTGGACACAGGGATTGAATTTTATGCGCCTGCGTCCAGACCCATCATTGCACGGGCGGTGCAGCGCGCCATCGAATATGGGGAGCCATACGATGCGGTACTGGAATTCATTACCGCAAAAGGCAATCACCGCTGGGTTCAGACGAGTGGGAAGGCGTATCAGGAGCACGGTAAAACCCTAACCGTTTATGGGATGTTTCAGGACATCACCGAGCGCAAGTCAGCGGAGATAATGCTGCACAACAGCGAGGCACGGCTTCAGACGATTGTCGAGAACCTCTCCGAGGGGCTGGCCGTTTCCGATCTCGATGGCCAGTTGCTGCATTTCAACCGTGCCGCGCTGGATTTGCACGGGTTCACCACGCTGGACGAATGCCGCCAGCACCTGAGCAAGTTCGCTGACACATTTGAACTTTCGGCCATGGATGGCACGGTATTGTCATTGGATCAATGGCCGCTGGCTCGCGTCCTGCGCGGCGAGAACCTGCACAACTTGGAGGTGCGCATCCGACATATCCAGGCTGGCTGGCAGCGGATATTCAATTACGGCGGCACGCTGGTTCGCGATGCCGCTGGTCAGCCGCTGATGGCGATAGTCACCATCAGCGACATCACCGAGCGCAAACAGGCCGAGGCAGAAATCCGCCAGCTCAATGCCGAACTGGAACAGCGCGTGGCCGCCCGCACCGCCGAACTCGAAATTGCTAACAAGGAGCTGGAGGCTTTCGCTTACTCGGTGTCGCACGACCTGCGCGCTCCGTTGCGCGCTATCGACGGCTTCTCGCGCAAAGTGGTGATGGGCTATGGCGACAAGCTCGACGACGAAGGGCGACGCCAGCTCCAGGTGGTGCGCGACAATGCCCAAAGCATGGGCCAACTGATCGACGATTTGCTCGCCTTTTCGCGCATGAGCCGTCGCGAAATGGCCTTGCAGCCGCTGGACATGGATGCCATGGTCAAGGGCGTGGCCGATGAGCTGCGTGCGGCCGAGCCGCAGCGCGCCATCGAGTTCGTCTTCTCGCCGCTGCCGTGTGCCCGAGGGGATGCCGCCATGCTCAGGCAGGTCTGGGTGAATCTGCTCGCCAATGCCGCCAAGTTCTCGCGTCAGCGTCAGGTCGCGCACATCGAAATCGGCGGACGCACAGAATCAGGGGAAGCCATTTACTGGGTCAAGGACGATGGCGCCGGCTTCGATATGCAGTATGCCAACAAGCTGTTCGGCGTGTTTCAGCGCCTGCACCGCCAGGACGAATTCGAAGGGACGGGTGTCGGCCTGGCGATCACTCAGCGCATCCTGCACCGCCACAACGGACGCATCTGGGGCGAGGGCAAACCGGATGAGGGTGCCACCTTTTGGTTTGCGCTGCCAATTAGCGCCGTCATTCCCGCGCAGGCGGGAATCCAGCGAAAATAATGTTCCGCAAAGCGGACAAAAACTCGATGTTGACCCGCTACGCGGGAAATTTTCAATGATCTGGATTCCCGCCTGCGCGGGAATGACGACCTAATGGATTTTTAGATTTATATCTTTCAGGAGGAAAAATATCATGAACGCAAATGACCATGAATTACAGATACTGCTGGTGGAAGACAACCCGGCAGATGCCGAGCTGACGATGGATGCGCTACGGGAGGGGCATCTGATCAACAAGGTGCAATGGGTCAAAGACGGGGCCGAAGCCCTTGATGTCCTGTTTGGCAACGGCGCTGCCTCGGCTGCGGAATGCAAGCGCCTGAAGCTGGTTCTGCTCGATCTGCGATTGCCGCGCGTGGACGGCCTCGATGTGTTGCGCGCTCTGCGCGCCGACGAGCGCACGCGGCGGCTACCGGTAGTGGTGCTGACTTCATCCCACGAAGAGATCGACCTCGTGCGCGCCTACGATTTGGGTGCCAACAGCTATCTGGTGAAGCCGGTCGAATCCGAAGAATTCATGAAGGCGGTGGGTGAAATGGGGCTCTACTGGATGCTGCTCAACAAGTTGCCGGGCGAAACAAAATGACTGGCCAGAACACGGTGCAACGACACCCCATCGACCTGATCGTGGTCGAGGATTCGGTCATCGATGCCGAACTGGAGGCCGACGCCCTGCGCGAGGCCGGTCTGGTGATAGATGTGCGGCGGGTGGAAGACGGGTCCGCCTTTCGCGCCGCCCTCGACGAACGGCTGCCCGATGCCATTCTGACCGACTGGACGCTACCTCACTTCAGTGGTCGCGGGGCGCTGGCAATCGCCCGCGAACGCTGCCCCGATGTGCCCTTCATTTTTGTTTCCGGCACCATCGAGGAAAACTCCGCAATCGAAGCACTCCGTAACGGGGCAATCGACTATGTCTACAAACATCAACTGCAAAAGCTTGCTCCAGCCCTGACACGCGCCCTGGATGAGAGTGGGGCGAAGCAGCAACACCGCGAAAGCGAGGAGAGATTCCGCAAGATCAGCGAATCGGCGCAGGACGCCATCATGATGATGGGAGCGGATCAGCGTATCTCATTCTGGAATGCCGCCGCCGAGCGCATTTTTGGTTATACCGCTGCCGAAGCAATAGGGCAGGAACTGCATACGCTGATTACACCCACAGCGGCGCACGCAAAATTTTCCCAAGCCTTCCCGCACTTTCAGGAGACGGGCGAGGGGCCGATTATCGGCAAGGTGCGCGAACTCACCGCGCTGCGCAAGGGCGGCGAAGAGTTTTCAGTTGAGCTATCCGTTTCCGCAACCCAGTTGAACGGCCAGTGGCACGCCATCGGCATCGTGCGCGACATCACCGAGCGCAAGCAGGCGGAATCGAAACTTGCCGAACAACTTGATGAGCTGCGCCGCTGGCAAGAAGTCATGCTGGGACGGGAGATGCGTACCATTGAGGTCATGCACGAAGTGAACGAACTGCTGGCTCAGGCCGGACAGCCGCCGCGCTATTCCAGTGTGGCTGCGGAAGGGTCGCTGCGCAGCAGCGGGGCTGCGCCAAGACCGCCCGAAGGGCGAGTGTCTGGCGGCGTACTCTTTACGGGTGAACCCACCGGCGTACCCCTTGCGGGTGAATGAATCGAATGCGGAATATTCGATTGCGGAGTGGTGATTGCGAATTGCGGAGTGAAAACCGTCACTCCGCATCCGCATTCCGCAATCCGCATTCAATGCAGCCGACGCCGCGTTCAACTGGCCCAATTCTCCAGGCGCAGCCCCGTGACGCGCTCGAACTCGCGGGTGTTATTGGTGACCAGCGTCGCATCGAGCGCCAAGGCGTGGCAGGCGATCCACAGATCGTTGGCGCCGATGGGCGTACCGGCTCCCTTGAGCCGGGTGAACTGCGCCGCGTAGTGCCCGCAGAGTGCGTGGCTGGTGTCGAAGACGACCGGCACCTGCCGCGTCAGCGCCTCGAGCCGGCGCAACACCTCGGCCTTGCGGCTGCTTCTCTCCGCCCCCTTGAGCAGCTCCGCGTAGGTGACGAAGGACATGCACAACCGGTCAGCCGGCGGCAGGGCGTTGACCCGCGCCGCCACGCTGTCCGGCCGGTTCTTGATGAGGTAGATGAGCGTGTCGGTGTCGATCAGGTAAATCAAAGCGCCTCCCGCTCCTGCATCGGCAACGGCTCGTCGCGGCCCGCTTCCAGCGCCGCCACGAAATCGTCGTTGAAACCCGACAAAGCCTCCAAAAGCGCTGCGCCGCGATCGGCGGGCAGGGGATGGATGATGAGGTCGCCCGATTGGGTGCGGGTGATTTCCACCTGCGGCGAATCCAGGCGAAATTCGCGCGGAATCCGTACTGCCTGGCTATTGCCGTTCATGAAAATGCGGCTGGTGAGTATGGTCATGACTGAACTCCTGTGTGTACGGTTATGTGTGTATTGTAGGGGCGGCTCGGCAGGAGCGCAAGTGCGATTGCGGAATATTCGATTGCAGAGTGGTGATTGCGGATTGCGGAGTGAAAACCGCCACTCCGAAAGCCGCATTCCGCATTCCCCAATCCGCAATCCGCAATCCGCAATCAATTGAGGGTGTGAAAATATGAAAAACCAGAAGTTATCGGAGCTATTGAACACCCCTCTGGGGGTAGTGATCGTGGTGAGTGCGGTCATCGCGGCGACCGAGCTTTTGATCATGCTGGTAATCCTCCCCGCAATCATCCCGGAAATTTATCGGGATTTCGCCGACCCCATCCTGCTTGTCATCATCGTTGCTCCCGCGCTCTATTTTCTGGTGTTCCGCAAAATACGTGAGGAAGAGCAACGCTTGCAGCAGATCAAAGCCTCCGCCCAGGATGCGATTATCGTCGTCGACGAGCAAGGCCGGATTACCGACTGGAATCTTGCCGCGCAAAAAATGTTCCAGTACAGCCCGGAGGAAGCGCTGGGGCAGCCGATGCACCAACTGATCGCCCCGCCCCGCTACCATGCCGACGCGGCGCGCGGCTTCGCCAGCTTCCAGAAAACCGGGGAAGGCCCGCTGATCGGCAAGGCCACCGAATTGACGGCAATGCGCAAAGACGGCAGCGAATTTCCCGTCGAACATTCCATCTCGGCGGTCAAAGTGAAAGGCCGCTGGTATGCCTTGGGGATCATGCACGACCTCACCGAGCGCAAGCAGATGGAGGATGTTTTGCGGCAAAGCGCAGTTCGCATCGAGATGTTGCTGAGTTCGGTTGCCGAAGGAATATACGGCGTGGACATGCAGGGGAATTGCACATTCATAAATTCGGCCGGATTGCGTTTGCTCGGTTATCGGGAAGCAACCGAACTGATAGGCAAGGATACGCACCGTCTGATGCATCACACGCGTGCGGATGGATCCCGCTACCCCGCTGCGGAGTGCCCTCTGCACCGTAGCATTCAATCTCATGAAAGCATTCATGTGGATGATGAATTGTTCTGGCGCAAGGACGGCAGTTCTTTCCCGGTCGATTACTGGTCTCGTCCGGTCAGTCAAGAAGGTAAAGTGGTCGGCGCGGTCGTCACATTCTTCGACATCACCAAGCGCAAGGAAACGGAAGAGGCGCTCAAGAATAGCGAGGCGCGCTTCCGTTCCTACATCGAGTTGACGGGACAACTCGCCTGGAGCGCTGATGCCGAGGGCAAGGTGGTGGAGGACATTCCGGTGTGGCGCGCCTTTACCGGCCAGAGCGAAGCGCAGGTGAAGGATCATGGCTGGTCCGAGGCAATTCACCCGGACGACCAGGCGCGGGTCATGCAGATTTGGCTCGAGGCGCTGGGGCGCAAGGGGAAGTACGAAGCCGAGTTCCGCGTGCGCCGCCATGACGGCGTTTACCGCGATTTCCTCGACCATGGCGTGCCGCTGCTCGACGAGTCGGGCCAGATACGCGAGTGGATTGGCACAGCGATTGATTTCACCGAGCGCAAGCAGGTAGAGGTGGCGCTGCGCAACAGCGAGGTAAGGCTTCACACGATTGTCGAGAACATCACCGAGGGACTGGCCGTTTCCGATCTCGATGGCCAGTTGCTGCATTTCAACCGTGCCGCGCTGGACTTGCATGGGTTTACCACGCTGGACGAATGCCGCCGGCACCTGAGCAAGTTCGCCGACACGTTTGAACTCTCGGCCCTGGACGGCACGGTATTGCCGGTGGATCAATGGCCGCTGGCGCGCGTCCTGCGCGGTGAGAACCTGCACAACCTGGAAGTGTACGTCCGGCACCTCCAGGCTGGCTGGAAGCGGGTATACAGTTACGGCGGCACGCTTCCCCGCGATGCCGACGGTCAGCCGCTGCTGGCGATACTCACCATCAGCGACATCACCGAGCGCAAATACATCGAAGCCGCACAAAAGTTTCTCGCGGAGAGCGGCTACAATCCTACCGGCGAAAACTTCTTCCAGGCACTCGCAAAATTCCTCGCTCAAACTCTGGCAATGGATTACGTTTGCATCGGTCGTCTGGAAGATGACAGGTTGTCCGCCCGGACGGTGGCTATCTACCGTGATGGCAAATTTGAAGATAACGTGCCGTACACATTTGAAAACACCCCCGGTGTTGATGTGGTGGCGAAAAAAGCCTGTTACTTTACCAAAGATGTGCGCTATTTGTTTCCACAGAATGCCCTACCGCAGAATATGCTGGCCGAGAGTTATGTCGGCTCCACACTATTCAGTTTTGACGGAAAACCGATCGGTCTGATCGCGATCATCGGGTGCCAGCCCTTGGTGAATCCCCGCCTGACGGAAGCGCTGTTGCAAATGGTGGGAGTGCGCGCGGCTGCCGAGTTGGAACGCCAGACTACTTATGATGAGTTGCAGGAGTTGCTCAGGATCGCCAACCAATCGCGCCGGACAATGCTGGTTGTGGCCGAAGACCAAGTGCGGGCGGAGGAGTCGCTACGCCATCTCAACGCAGAGCTGGAAAACAAAGTGCTGGCGCGCACCACCGATCTGGAGCAGGCACGGCTTGATGCAGACCAGGCCAATCAGGCCAAATCGGCCTTTCTCGCCAACATGAGCCACGAGATTCGCACCCCGATGAACGGCGTGATCGGCATGCTCGATGTGTTGCAGCAGAGCAGCCTCAAGAGCGCGCAGGTGGAGATGGTCAATGTCATTCACGACTCGGCGTTTGCCCTGCTGACCATCATCGACGATATTCTCGACATCTCCAAGATCGAGGCCGGCAAGCTCCAGATTGACTATACGCCGATGAGTGTCGCCGACGTGGTGGATGGGGCATGTGAAACCATAAACCAGATGGCCTTGAAGAAAAATGTGGAACTGACGCTGTTCACCGACCCGGCCATTCCCGCAGCCGTCATGGGCGATGCCGGGCGGTTGCGCCAGATACTGATCAACCTGGCGAACAATGCCATCAAGTTTTCCAGCGGACAAACGAAGCCGGGCAAGGTGTCGGTGCGCGCCCTGTTGGTTAAAACCGTTCGCCCTGAGCCCTTCGATTCCGTTCGTCCTGAGCTTGTCGAAGGAACGAGCGGCGCTCAGGACAGGCTTGTCGAAGGGTTGGGTGGTTCGACAGGCTCACCACGAACGGGTAAGGGAGATTTGGAACAAGTAACACTGGAATTTCGCGTGACCGACAACGGCATCGGCATGGATGAAGCAACTCTCGCGCGGCTGTTCACCGCCTTTACCCAGGCTGACTCATCCACTACCCGGACTTACGGTGGAACAGGGCTGGGGCTGTCCATCTCGCGCCAGCTGGTAAACATGATGGGCGGCAAAATTGCGGTGCAGAGCGAACCGGGCAAAGGCTCGATGTTCAGCGTGCGTCTGCCGTTTACGCTGCTGCCGGAACAGCCCGCTACTGACGAGGCATCATCCCTGGTCGCAGAGCTGCACTGTCTGGTGGTGAGCGGCGCGGAGAGTCTGGCCGATGATCTCGCCGCCTATCTGGTGCATGGTGGCGCACGGGTCGAGCGGGTGGAGGACTTGGCGGCTGCCAACGAATGGATAGCCGGTCGCACACCCGGCCTGTGCATCGTGGTCATTGACACCGCAGGCAGCACGCCGCTGGCCACGCCGTTACTGGATGGCCTGCGCGCCGCAGCCCGCGCCCACACGGAGCAGGAAACCCGCTTCGTCGCCATCGGGCGTGGGCAGCATCGGGAGCCGCGTTTGCATGACGCCGACCTGGTGTGGGTAGATGGCAATGCACTTACCCGCAAGGATCTGCTGAAGGCGGTGGCGATTGCCGCCGGTCGGGTTAAACAGTCTGACCGGGAAAGTCTGCCCATTGATGTCAAAGCGACACTCACGCCGCTGTCCCGCGAGGAGGCGAGGAGACGGGGCAGCCTGATCCTGATCGCCGAAGATAACGAGATCAACCAGAAAGTCATCCTGCAACAGTTGACACTGCTCGGGCAAACCGCAGACATCGCCAACAATGGCCGCAAGGCACTGGAACTCTGGCAGAGCGGCGATTACGCCATCCTGTTCGCCGACCTGCACATGCCGGAGATGGACGGCTATGAGCTGACCGCCGCCATTCGTGCCAGTGAAACTGCTGCCAGTGAAACCAACAAGTCCCGCATCCCGATCATCGCCTTCACCGCCAATGCACTCAAGGGTGAGGCCGATCACTGCCGCGCCGTGGGTATGGACGATTACCTGAGCAAGCCGGTGCAACTGGTCAACCTGAAAGTGATGTTGGAAAAGTGGCTGCCGGTTGCGGCTGCCGGGGACACTTCTGGCGTAGGTCGGGTTAGCCAAGCGGGCGTAACCCGACACGAAGAGGCTGCGGCAGGTGTCGGGTTACGCTCCGCTAACCCGACCTACGGCGCTGCTCAGTCCCTTCCCCCTCTCAGGGGCACCCCCCACCCAATCCCTCCCCCGGAAGGGGAGGGTTCGATCGCCCTTTCCCCTTCTGGGGGAAAGATGGATAGAGGGCTGGCTAGGATGGGGGTAGAACAGGTAGAGCAGCAGGAAAGCCAAGTTTCTACCCCCTCCCTAACCCTCCCCCTGCAAGGGGGAGGGAATGTATCCGTCGACGTGAATGTGCTCAAGCAACTGGTCGGCGACGATGAGGCGACGATCCGCGAGTTTCTGCACGACTTCCGCATCAGCGCGGGCAAGATAGCAGTCGAGCTGCGCGCTGCTTGCGCGGCGGGTCAGGCAGCGGCGGCCAGTGCATTGGCGCATAAGCTCAAGTCCTCGGCCCGCTCGGTGGGCGCGCTGGCGCTGGGCGAGCTGTGTGCCGGAATGGAGCAGGCGGGCAAGGCGGGTGACACGGCAACACTGGCGGCGCTGTTGCCCAGGTTCGAGCAGGAGCTGGCGAACGTTGAAGGTTTTCTTGGGGGGTATTGATGACCCTATTCGGTCTGCGGCATGAATTGACAACAGATATACAATCAATTAAGGTTTGCGTATCTGTTGTGTATACACCCACCTTTAATTTTAGGAGACCTGATTATGCGAAATACTGCTATTAACCTGCGAGCCCGTGCCGAGCAGCGCAACCTTATTGACTGCGCGGCGCAGATGCTGGGCAAGAACCGATCCGACTTCATGCTCGAAGCATCATGTGAAAAGGCGCAGGGGGTCATGCTGGATCAAGTGCTCTTTAATCTGGAGGCAAAGCACTTCAGGGATTTTTGCAAGCTGCTGGATGCGCCACCGAAAGTGAACCCAGGATTGAAACGTCTGCTGGCGACGGTTTCTCCCTGGGAAGCTGATCAAGCCAAGTAGAAAGCGGCATGATGCAGGCGCCTCAGCCACTGGCACCAATCCACGACTGCAGCGGGTTCGATTGCGGTGAGCCAACTCTCAATGAGTGGCTCAAGCGCCGCGCTCTCGCCAACCAGATAACCGGAGCGAGCCGAACCTTTGTGCTGGTTGGAAAGTTTAATCGCGTGTTGGGCTACTATGCGCTGGCTGTTGGTGCAGTGGCGCACACCGATGCAACGGGGGCAGTACGGCGCAATATGCCTGATCCTGTCCCGGTCATGGTGCTGGGGCGGCTGGCTGTCGATTTGTCCTGCCAGGGGAAAAAATTGGGCGTTGCGCTGCTCAAGGATGCAGTCCTGAGAACGGTTGCGGTGTCCGAGAATGCGGGCATGAGAGCATTGCTGGTTCACGCGCTCAATGAATCTGCCAGACAATTTTATATTCAGTACGGATTTTCCGCTTCGCCTGTCAATCCGCTGACGCTGATGTTACTGCTACCTGCTGCTAACAAACCGCCAATTACGTAGGGCGAAAAAGCGTAGCGCCTGATGAAACAACTAGACATCTGACTAACCCAGCAAAGAACGCTGGGCAAGTCATTGGTTATTCCGCAGCATGGTGCGCGAAAAATTGAAAGAGTGATGGGCATCGCTTGTGTCGTTAGCCACCCTTCACCAATACACCTTCCAGGGATGAGAAGGCTATAGTGTCGCCTGGCTGACCACTTCGGTAAATTTTGCAGGGATAGTTAGAGGTAGTCATCAAATTGATGAACGACCGGAACGGGAGGTCACAATGAAAAACTGGAAGTTACCGAAGTTATTAAACACCCCCTTTGGGTTGATGCTCGCCTTGGGTTCGATCATCGCGGCGGTTGAGCTTTTGATCATGCTGGTAATCCTCCCCAAAATCATCCCGGAAAAATTAAGTTACCCCCGGCAAAGCCGGGGGTTTATTTTTGTTAGCCCCTCGAAGGGGCAAAAACGTGAAGCGCCTGAAGGCGCTGAATCACATACCCAGCTTGAGCTGGTCGTAATGAGC
>JBAYVP010000136.1:0-12100 GCA_041674485.1 Sulfuricellaceae bacterium | reverse complement strand
TCTCAGAATGGAACAACCATTCTTCGTCGTTGCGCCTCTTGTGCCCAGGCCGTAAGGCCGTCGGGTATGCCCTGCACCCGGAAAACCGCACACTCCAGCCCGTTCAACGGAGGTTTCTAGGTTCAACCAGAAAAGGCGAGAAACGGGAAAATCCTATGGAAACAATCAGCGAATACATGTCCTCCGATCACCACCGCTGCGACGATCTGTTCGCAACGGCAGAGGAAGCCGCAGCAAGCGGCGACTGGGAAAAAATTGCCGGCGAGTTGAAAACGTTTTTGGAATCGATGCGCCGCCATTTCGCGATGGAAGAGGATATATTGTTCCCGGCCATCGAAAAACATATCGGCATGAGCATGGGACCGACCCAGATAATGCGCATGGAACACCAGCAAATGCGCCAACTGTTCGATGCACTGGCGCAGGCGGTGGAAAAGCGTGACAAGGACGACTACCTAGGGCAAACCGACACCCTGCTGGTGCTGATGCAGCAGCACAACCTCAAGGAAGAGCAAATCCTCTACCGCATGGCGGACGAAGCCCTGGCAAGCGACGCGGCGCAAATGATAGCGCACCTGAAATCGGCGGCCTAAGCATGGCGGAAGAACTGCTGCTGGACGTGCGCGGCCTGGAGCCGCCGCAACCGCTGGAACAGGCGCTGGAAGCAAGCAGCAGGCTTGCGCCGGGGCAGCGCCTGCGCATGATCCACCATCGCGAGCCGTGCCTGCTTTACCCGTTGCTGGAAAAACGCGGCTTTTGCCGCCGCACCGCCTCCGTCACCGACGAGCGCTTCGAGCTCCTGATCTGGCGCAAGGGCGACGTTGCGGCTGAAGCTGAAGCCGAAGCAGTGTTGGGTTAGGCGCGGCTTGTCCGTCGCAACCCGACAAGAGGCGAGATTAACCTTGGCCGATTACCCCATATTCAGCCGGCAACTTGACGTAAAACAATTTCAGTTGGTGCGCCGCGAGCAAGGCGAGAAGCTGGTCGGCTTGCTGTTCGGTGACGAGAAATTCCAGTTCGACCGGCAATTCGCCGGCCAACTCGAAGAAAGTTTCCTCAAGCAGCCTGCCGCTGCGTCCGAAGCCGGCTGTCGCGCGAAACGCCGTGCCGCCGCCGATGCCCATTTTTTTCCCCTGTTCCAGCAGCCATTCGAACAGCAACATGCCGCCATGGCGCTGGATTTCGCTGGTATATAATTTCAGGCACACGCCTTGCATATTCTCACCCTTTCAGAAGCTTTACCGTCCAGATGCCGCACAGGGTCATCGCCAGCGAACCTGCCACATGCAGCCCGATTATGGCCGCGCTCCAGCCGTATTGGGCGCGCAGCAACAGCGTGACGGTTTCCGCCGAGAAGGTGGAAAAAGTGGTCAGCCCGCCGAGAAAGCCGGTCGCGAGCAACAGCCGCGCTTCGGGCGGAAGTCCGGGATGCTCGGCGAAGACCGCCATCGCCATGCCCATCAAATAACCGCCCACTAGATTGGCCGCCAAGGTGCCCAGCGGTAACGTGGGAAACAGCGGGTTGAACAGGATGCCGAACCACCAGCGCAGCCAAGCGCCCACCGCAGCACCTGCGCCAACGGCCAATAGGCCATACCAAGTCATTGCAATCCCTAATAAAAACGCAAACGCCCCGCTTTCCCTGGCGGGAAGCGGGGCGGAAGCACTGGCAGGACGCGCTTATTTTTTCTTGGCGTCGTCGGCGGCAGGCTTGCCTTTTTCCGCCTTTGCGTCGGCCTTGGCCTTAGCCGGAGCCGGAGAGGATGTGCCGCCGCCCAGCGTCACATCGGCGCGGAAACCGTCTATGGTTTTCTTGCCGATGCCTTTGACATTTTCCAGATCGTCCACGCTCTTGAACGGGCCGTTTTTGGTGCGGTATTCGATAATCGCCTTGGCCTTGGCCGGTCCTATGCCTTTCAGGACATCGAGTTGTTCTGCGGTGGCGGAGTTGATGTCCACCGCCGCCATGGCGAAACCGGAAAACGCGAAGAACGCAAATAGTGCAACCAGCAGTTTTTTGATCATCATTATTACTCCATCTTGTTGTTGAAAATTTTGTTGCAGCATATGCTGCCCAACATTACGGTGATTTCCGGTGATAAATATTTATCACCGGAAATCACTTAACGCTACGTTTGTCGCCCCGGTTGACTAGCCGGCGCGACGTTTCAGTTCGCCGACATAGCGTTCTACGCCCTGCTCCACGGTCAGAAAGGGCGCCGTGTAGCCAGCCTCGCGCAAGGTGGAAATATCCGCCTGGGTGAAGCTCTGGTATTTGCCTTTCAGCGCATCCGGGAAAGCGACATATTCTATGATGCCCTGTTCCTGCATTTCAATCAAGGTCAACGGCTTTTCGCCCGCAATTTGACGGCAGGAATTGACGGTGGCCTGCGCGACATCGTTGAACGTTTGGCTGGCGCCGGTGCCGACGTTGACGATGCCGGAAATGCCCGGGTTTTCCAGGAAGTACATGTTGACCTTGACCACGTCCTCGACCGACACGAAATCGCGCCGCTGTTCGCCGTTCCGGTAGCCGTTGCAGCCTTCGAACAGCTTCACTTTGCCGAAGGCCGAATATTGGTTGAAAAAATGGAACGCCACCGAGGCCATGCGCCCCTTGTGCTGCTCGCGTGGGCCGTACACGTTGAAATAGCGGAAACCCACCACCTGTCCGGTCAGATGCTTCCATTTGCGGCGCATGTATTGGTCGAACAGGAATTTGGAATAGCCGTAAACGTTGAGCGGCTCCTCA
Source organism: Sulfuricellaceae bacterium (assembly GCA_041674485.1). Lineage (GTDB taxonomy): Bacteria > Pseudomonadota > Gammaproteobacteria > Burkholderiales > Sulfuricellaceae > JAGXQV01. The sequence goes on along the minus strand of JBAYVP010000136.1, from coordinate 9,348 downwards.
AACGCGCGTTCTTCGCGGAACACCGAACCGCCGCCGTAGACGCTGGCCGACGAGGCATAGAGGAACTGGGCTTCTTCTTCCTGGCAGAAATCGAATAGGCTGGCGGTGTAGCGGTAATTGTTCTCCATCATGTAGCGCCCGTCGCTTTCCATGGTGTCGGAACAGGCGCCCTCATGGAAAATCGCCTTCACTTCGCCGTCGAAAGCGCCGTCCAGCACCAGTTCGAGAAATTCTTCCTTGTCCAGGTAATCGGCGATTTCGCAGTCGGTCAGGTTCTTGAATTTGTCCGCCTTGGACAGATTGTCCACTGCAATAATATTGGTTTCGCCGCGTTCGTTGAGCGCCTTGACGAGATTGGAGCCGATAAAGCCGGCAGCGCCGGTGACGATGGTGTACATGGTTTTTCCTTTTCTATAATTCCAGGCCGATCAAGCTGGAGCAAAAATCCACCGCAGAGGCGCAGAGACGCAGAGCCGCGAAGTTTGCGTAAAGCAGGGCATGATATTCCTGGCTTCTTCTTGCATTCTTTTCGCGAGTTAGACGATAAAGCCGCCCATTCCTGCCTGTCTTGTTTCTCAGCGCCTCTGCGTCTCTGCGGTAAAAACTATATTACTTAATGAGATACGAAGTACGCCCAGCAAATGAAGAGGCTACATCTGTGCTGCCAATTCCGCGCGGTTGACTACCGCTGTGCCTAGCTTGCCGACCACGATGCCGGCGGCGACGTTCGCCACATGCACGGCTTCGGCATAATCCGCGCCGACCGCCAGCATCACGCCCAGCGTGGCAATCACGGTGTCGCCCGCGCCGCTCACATCATACACTTCACGGGCGCGTGCCGGTTCGTGCAATGCTTCGCCGCAGCGATACAACGTCATGCCTTCCTCGCTACGCGTGATCAGCAGCGCGTCCAGGTCAAGCTCCCGGCGCAACGCTTCGGCCTTGCGCGCCAGTTCGGCGTCACTCTGCCAGCCGCCGGCCACTTGCCGGAACTCGCTACGATTCGGCGTCAGCAAGGTGGCGCCGCGATAGCGCCGGTAATCCTCGCCTTTCGGATCGACCAGCACCGGCTTGGCCGCTGCCCGCGCCAAGCCTATCATCTGGCCGATGTGCTTCAAGCCGCCTTTGCCATAATCGGATAATATCACCATGTCGGCGTCACCCAGCATACGTTCGAAATCGCTAAGCTTGTTGAGCAGCACCTCATGGCCGGGCGTGGTTTCGAAGTCGATGCGCAGCAATTGTTGTTGCCGCCCGACGACGCGCAACTTGATGGTGGTGTCGAGGCCGGCATCGCGGTGCAACACCACATTGACGTTTTCCTTTTCCAGCAAGCGCGCCAGGCTGTCGCCTGCCTCGTCCCGCCCCGCCACCGACAGCAACGACACCTGCGCACCCAGCGCCGCAGCATTGCGCGCCACGTTGGCAGCGCCGCCGGGACGCTCTTCGGTCTTGTTGACATGCACCACCGGCACCGGCGCTTCCGGTGAAATGCGGCTGACTTCGCCGAACCAGTAGCGGTCGAGCATCACGTCGCCGACGATCAGGATGCGGGCGTTTTCAAAGTTGGGTAGCATAATGTTTTCCACCGCAGAGACGCAAAGGCGCAGAGAATGCGTTTGATTTCTCAACGCCTTTGCGTCTCTGCGGTTTATCGGGTGAATTGAACTTCCAGCAGTTTCCTTGCGACATCGTGTGCAATCTCAATAGTTTCCCGGATCGTGCGCCCTTGGGCGATCAAGCCTTGGACTTCTTCGCTGGTTGCCAGATAAACGCCCTCCGGCAACTTCTCAATGTGTAAATTTACGATGCGTTCCATATTGCCCTACCCTCATGCCGTCAATTCCGCTTCCCGTGTTGCTTCTTCGATCACGGAATCCGGTACGCCGTGTTTCTTCAGCGCCGTCACCAGTATGGCGGACTGGTTTAGTAACTTACCAGTCAAGTCGTTGCATTTTTTGCGAAGAATGTGTCGTAGATCAAGCACTGGAGCGGTTCTCCGGGTGATTTTTTTTCACCGCAGAGACGCTTCAGGCGCGGAGAAACACAACGGAGGATGAAACCATACCATTACTCTACAAAATCTCTGCGTCTGAAGCGTCTCTGCGGTAAATATTTTTTGGTTCCGGCTCGTCCGGTTTAGGGAATAGAGCGCTTCGTCGTGGCGCAAGCCCTCGCTGATGTAGGATTTCAGCAAGGTCTGGTAGCCGGTAAACTCCTTAAGCGGGGCGATTTCCTTCATGGATTCGACCACATCCACCGGGATACGCAAGGTGATGGCGGTCATTTCGCGGTCTTTCGACAGGCGTTTTTTCAGGCGTTCAGACAGCCTGTTGCGCGACATGATGAATCCGGAGGATTTGTACGGTGTCTGCTTTTACGCGGTAAATCATCACGTAGTTCTTATGCACGACCATTTCCCGCGTATTCGCCACTAGGCGCCCGACTCTGCCAATGGCGGGATGCTGCGCCAGTACGGCGGATTTCTCCTGGATCGCGGCAACGAAGTCCCGCGCTGCGCGAGGATTGCCCAGCGCGATGTAAGTTGCGATATTATCGAGGCTTTCCAACCCGCGCTTGGTCCATTTAACATCCATGTTTTGCAAAAATCTCGGTGACTTCCTGGTCGCCGGCAAATTCGCCGTTTTCCGCTTCTGCAATGGCCTCCTGAATGTCGGCGATTTGCCAAGCTGGTGTAACGAGATAAGTTGGCTGCGCCTCCATGGCAAGGTAGCTTTTGCTTATCCCGTCGGAAGTAAAGTGAATATTGAGTGTTTTCTCGGCACTGGCGGTTCTCATGATCGACATCCTATGTATGTAACATATTTGCAGTGTATGCAATGCGGGCGATTAGTCAAGCCCAAGGGGCTGCCTTCTCAGGGTAAATTTGTTCTCGCCCGGGGAAAAACCATTCACCGCAGAGACGCTTCAGGCGCAGAGGAAAAACAATGGGTTGTAGAATTGAATCGTTTCACCCTTTCCATTGATTTCTCTGCGTCTCGGCGTCTCTGCGGTGAATAATTTTTTCTGGGCGAGAATAAATATACCCTGGCTGTCTTCTCTCCCTGACCAAGCTATTACAAACGCCCGATAGCGAAATACGCCATCCCCTGCCCGCGCATATTCTCCGGGTCGTACAAATTGCGGCCATCGAAGATCACCGGGTTTTTCAGCTTCGCCTTGATTTCGTCGAAATTCGGGCTGCGGAACACCTGCCATTCAGTGACGATGACCAAGGCATCCGCTTCCGGCAGCGCGTCCATCGGCGCATCCACCAGTTTCAGGCGCGGGTCGTCGCCGAAAATCCGCCGGGTTTCACTCAGCGCCACCGGGTCGTAAGCGGTCACTGTTGCGCCTAGCGCCCACAAGCCTTGAATCAATGTGCGGCTCGGGGCGTCGCGCATGTCGTCGGTGTTGGGTTTGAACGCCAAGCCCCACAGCGCGAAAGTCTTGCCGTTCAAATCCTGGCCGAAGCGCGCGGTGATCTTGTCGAGCAGCACTTCCTTCTGGCGGTTGTTGACGGTTTCGACCGCGTTGAGAATTTTCAGGTCGCTGCCGTATTCCGTGGCGGTGCGCTGCAAGGCTTGCACGTCCTTGGGGAAGCATGAGCCGCCGTAGCCGCAACCGGCATAGAGGAAATGGTAGCCGATGCGCGGGTCGGAGCCGATGCCGTGGCGCACTTGCTCGATGTCTGCGCCCATTTTCTCGGCCAGTAGCGCCAGTTCGTTCATGAAGGAAATGCGCGTCGCGAGCATCGCGTTGGCGGCATATTTGGTCAGTTCGGCGGAACGGATGTCCATGATGATCAGGCGCTCATGGTTGCGCTGGAATGGCGCGTAGAGTGCGCGCATCAGTTGCACCGCCTTGTCGTCGTCGGCGCCGACGACGATGCGGTCGGGACGCATGAAATCGTCGACCGCAGCGCCTTCCTTGAGGAATTCGGGGTTCGAAGTGACGGCGAAAGGAAGCTGAACACCGCGCTTGACGAGCTCCTCATTGATTGCCGCGCGCACTTTGTCGGCGGTGCCTACCGGCACCGTGGATTTATCCACGATCACCTTGTATTCCTGCATGTTCCGACCGATGGCGCGCGCCGCCGCCACTACGTATTGCAGGTCGGCGGAGCCGTCCTCGTCGGGCGGCGTGCCCACCGCGATGAACTGGATCACGCCGTGGTGCGCCGATTCCGCCACGTCGGTGGTGAAGCGCAGGCGTCCGGCGGCGACATTGCGCTTGACCATATCCTCCAGCCCCGGCTCGAAAATCGGGATGCCGCCCTGTTTGAGCAGGTTAATCTTGTTCACGTCCACATCGAGACACAACACGTCGTTGCCTACCTCTGCGAGGCAAGTACCGGTTACGAGGCCGACATAGCCGGTGCCAATTACGCTGACTTTCATCAAAATACCTTTCCTGTTTGAAACATTCCCGTTTGAGGGGGAATCGTTAAAATTTGCCGGCTGAGCTAACCTTCCTAAGCCGGACAAGCCGGAACCAAAAAATATTTACCGCAGAGGCGCCGAGACGCAGAGATTTTGTAGAGTAATGGTATGCTTTCACCCTCCGTTATATTTCTCCGCGCCTCGGCGTCTCTGCGGTGAAAAAGAATCACCCGGAGAACCGCTCCAGTGCTTGATCTACGACACATTCTTCGCATTCGAGATTGATATGCTTCAATGCCTGCAACGGGTCGGCGGCCTGCGTGATGGGACGTCCGATCACCAGGTAATTCGCGCCATCCCGCAAAGCTTGCGCCGGTGTGGCGACTCTGAGTTGATCGTCCAGGTTTGCCGACGCCGGCCTGATGCCGGGCGTCACCAGGCAAAAATCCTTGCCCAACAAAGCGCGCAACGGTGCGGCTTCACGCGCCGAACACACCACCCCGTCCAGGCCGCTTGTCTGCGCCAGTTTTGCCAGGCGCAGCACGTTGTCCTGCGGTTCTCCAGCGAGGCCGAGTTCGGCCAGATCACTTTGCCCCATGCTGGTCAGCACGGTGACCGCGATCAGCTTGGGGCGGTTAGGCAACCCTTCCAGCGCCTCGCGCGCGGCGCTCATCATCTTGCGCCCGCCCAGCGCATGGACGTTGACCATCCATACGCCCAGCCGCGCCGCAGCCTTGCAGGCCTGCGCCACGGTGTTGGGAATATCGTGAAATTTGAGATCGAGGAATACTTCGAAGCGCCGTTCGACCAGCGTTTGCACCAATGCCGGACCGGCAACGGTAAACAGTTCCTTGCCGACTTTCAGCCGGCACAGCGCGGGGTCCAGCCGCTGCACCAGATCAAGGGCGTCTGCGGCATTGTCGAAGTCGAGCGCTACAATAACTTTGGGGTCGTTCATGTTGTTTTTTCCGGCATTTAATTTTTTCTGCCGGCGGCGGCATCCTCTTCACCGCGTCGCGCCGGGAAGGTTTCCCAACCGCCGCAGGCGGGGCATTGCCAGAAATACTGGCGCGCCTTGAAGCCGCATTTTTCGCAGCGGTACAGCGACAGCCCTACGCTGTGGCTATGCACCAGGTTACGCACCAATTGCAATTCCTGCCGCCGCTCGGCGGGCGCTTCCAGCAGTTGCAATTCCAGCAGGCGTTCCAGGCCGAGCAGCGTGGGATTGCGGTGCAACTCGTCGCGCACCAACTGGTAGGCCGCCTCCGCCCCCTGGTTCGCCAGCGTCGCCTGGAACACCAAGTTCAGCATATCCAGATTCAACATGCCCTGCGAGCCATAGCGAGTGAGATAACTCGACAACAAATCCAACCCTTCGACCAGCCGGTCGGTGGCGCGGAAGCCGGCCAGCAGGCGCTCCGCCACCAGCGGCAGGTAGGAAGGATTTTGCGTCTCTATGCGCTTCCACAAGGCGATGGCCTCATCGAAACGTCCCGCCGCCGCCGCATAGTCGCCCAGCAGCATATTGGCGCGCACGCAGTCGCGGTTGGCCTGCAACGCCGCCTGCAAATGGGCTTGCGCCGCTGTTGGGTTGGAATGCGCGTTTTCCCGCACCGCCATTTCGCAATAGAAATGCGCAATCTCGATTTGATACGGGCGGTGCGACAACTGCTCCAATTGCCGCGCTACTGCAATGGCCCGCTCCCAATCCTTTTCCAGGGCATAGATAACCAGCAGGGATTCGCGGCTGGCATTGGAGTAGCGCGTCGCTTCCAAGTCGCTGAATATCTGCTCGGCGCGATCCAGCAGGCCGGCCTTGAGGTAGTCCTGGCCGAGTTCGAACAGCGCCGTCAGTTTTTTCTCTTCAGCGAGGTCTTCGCGCTCCAGCAGGCTTTGGTGCATGCGTATCGCACGATCGACCTCGCCACGACGGCGAAACATGCCGCCCAGCGCGAAATGCAGTTCGATCATTTCGCTGTCGGCCTTGACCGCTTCGATGAACGCTTCGATAGCCTGATCGGTCTGCTCGTTGAGCAGGAAATTCAAGCCCTTGAAGTACGACGCCGGCAAGCGGCGCGATTCGGACAGCAACTGTTTCAGGTCGATGCGCGCGGCAAGCCAGCCCAGGCCGAAGAACAGCGGGAAAGCCAATAACCACCAGTATTCGAAATCCATAGGGTCGGGAAACCGGCGTCGGGATGGAATCCCCGCGCGATAGTTTGATTATTCTTCTTTGATTTGGGATTGGCGTTTGTCGTCCAACGCCTGGGATTTTGCCCGCAATTCCCGCTTGAGCAGGAGAATGTCGCGCCGCTGCCGGAACGCGAAACCCAATACCGCAACCACACCCACCGCCACGCCGGCGCCGAAAAACACCAATAGCACCAATACCAGCGGCGCCTGCCATTGATACCCCAGGTAATAAGTGAGGGTGACGCTATCGCTGTTTTTGATGGCAAAGCCCAGCGCCAGCAGGAACAGCGCAACTCCCAGTAGCCAAGACAGATAGCGCATCAAGTCGAATTGTCCTTAAGGAATATCACTATGAAATATCCGGGATAAGAAAAAGGCGGCATCATCTTTCGATGATGCCGCCACGCGATCCGGTTATTTTTTAAAACCCATTATTTTTCAGAAACGGTCGAATATTTTTATTGGCCGGATAGACTATTTTTGGGGGTAATCCACACGTTCGCGCAATTCCTTGCCGGCTTTGAAATGGGGAACGTGTTTTTCCGGGACATTCACCTTGCCGCCGGTTTTTGGGTTTCGGCCAACGCGCGGCGGACGGTAGTTTAAACTGAAACTACCGAACCCTCGTATCTCGATACGCTCTTCCACGGCCAAGCTGTTCGCCATGGCATCCAGTATCGTCTTGACGGCAAGTTCCGCATCCTTGATGACAAGTTGCGGATAACGTTCCGCCAGTTTGGAAATCAGCTCCGATTTAGTCATGAACCTTCCCTTATGGTAGCAACACCCCGCCCACCGTCGCCAACGGGCGGAGTATCAGGCCGTAAATGTTTTTATTGACCAGAACTTCTGGTGTCCATCTTGGCCTTCAGCAGCGCGCCCAAGTTGGTGGTTCCGGTGGAAGCGCCCGAATCTGCGGCCATTTTCTGCATGACTTCGGTCTCGTCGGCCATATCCTTGGCCTTGATCGACAAGTTGATGCTGCGGTTTTTGCGATCGACGTTAATGATCTTGGCTTCCACCTCGTCGCCTTCCTTGAGGTGGGTGCGGATGTCCTCGACGCGGTCGCGGGTCAGTTCGGAAGCGCGCAGATAGCCCTCGACATCAATGTCCAACGCAATGATTGCCCCCTTGGCGTCGAGCGATTTGACCGTCCCCTTGACGATGGATCCCTTGTCGTTGCCGGCAATGTAGTTGGAGAACGGGTCGCCGTCCATTTGCTTGATGCCTAGGGAAATGCGCTCCTTGTCGGAGTCGATGGCCAGCACCATGGCTTCCACTTCGTCGCCCTTCTTGTAGTTGCGCACCGCTTCCTCGCCCGCCATGTTCCAGGACAGGTCGGACAGATGCACCAGACCGTCGATGCCGCCGGGCAGTCCGATGAAAATGCCGAAATCGGTGATCGACTTGATCTGGCCTTTGACCTTGTCGCCCTTCTTGTGGGTCACGGCAAAATCGTCCCATGGGTTGGGCAGGCACTGTTTCATCCCTAAGGAAATACGGCGGCGCTCTTCGTCGATTTCCAGGATCATCACCTCGACTTCGTCGCCGAGCTGAACCACCTTGGCAGGGTGTACGTTCTTGTTGGTCCAGTCCATTTCGGAAACATGCACCAAGCCTTCTATGCCTTGCTCAATCTCGACGAATGCACCGTAGTCGGTCAAATTAGTGACCTTGCCGAACATGCGGGTGCCGGAAGGATAGCGGCGTGACAGATTGACCCATGGGTCTTCGCCGAGCTGCTTGACGCCCAGGGAAACGCGGTTCTTTTCCTGGTCGAACTTGAGTATCTTGGCTTCCACTTCATCGCCCACCGCCAGCACTTCGGACGGGTGCTTGACGCGCCGCCAGGCCAGATCGGTGATGTGCAGCAGGCCATCGACGCCGCCCAGATCGACGAACGCGCCGTAGTCGGTGATGTTTTTGACAACACCCTTGACGATTGCGCCTTCCTTGAGATTTTCCAGCAGCGCCTGACGCTCGGCGCCCTGGCTCTGTTCCAGCACGGCCTTGCGCGACACTACCACGTTGTTGCGCTGGCGATCCAGCTTGATGACCTTGAATTCGAGTTGCTTGTATTCGTAAGGAGTGGTGTCCTTGACCGGGCGGATGTCCACCAGCGAGCCGGGCAGGAATGCGCGGATGCCGTTGACCATCACGGTCAGGCCGCCCTTGACCTTGCCGTTGACTACGCCCTGCACCACGGCGCCTTGCTCCATCGCCACGGCCAGATCGTTCCAGGCAGCGATGCGCTTGGCTTTTTCACGCGACAGCTTGGTTGCGCCATAGCCATCTTCCAGGGTTTCGATACACACGCTGACGAAATCGCCGGGCTTGACGGTGATCTCGCCGAGGTCGTTCTTGAATTCGTCGGCGGAAATCACGCTTTCGGATTTCAGGCCGGCATTGACGATAACGGAATCGTTATCGACATGCACCACTTCGGCGGTAATCACTTCGCCGGAGCGCATTTCCTGGCGTTTGAGGCTTTCTTCGAAAAGGGCGGCAAAACTATCGATGGCGAGAGCTGCAGTAGTCATTAAAATTGGTCCAAAAAAACACATAAAAACCGTCGAATGACGGTATCGTTGGAAAAAACCATCACCGGCATATACCGGCGCATGGCACATGAGCACACCAAGCTGGATACTATACTTTGCGCGGCCACAATTTGCGCATTTATCCATCGTCTCGCGGGCGCGGCTTCCGCGTTGCAAATTGCTTGTGTGGAACAGCCACACGGCGCAATTTGCGCAGCAATCGCATCCCGCGA
>JBAYVP010000135.1:0-12101 GCA_041674485.1 Sulfuricellaceae bacterium | reverse complement strand
GACGCAACACTCGATACGGGCGGTTGGTTAGACCTTCCCCGTCAGGGACTTTCACCCTGAAAGAAACGTCAAGCTTCGCTTGCCGCACTAACGATGAGCGCTGGAGCGTGGGAACGATCAAAGCCGGACGAGCCGGAAGCCAACAGACATTTAGACAGGATTTACAGGATGAACAGAATAGAAAACCCATCCTGCAAATACTGTTCATCCTGTCATTGTTTTTTAGAGACGCAGAGAAATCACAGAACCTCTGCGCCTGAAGCGCCTCTGCGGTTCAACTGAGCTTTTTACACTCCACCCAAGGCCTGCACGTTAAACTTGCCTTTGCAATTGGATGAATAACCGTTACCGGTCGGCTTGGCTTGCGCGATCAGCTCGCCGAGTTTTTGCATAGCGCTCAGGCTACCCGGCAAATCGATATAAACATCCACCAGACTGCCGTCCCTGCAGGTCAAATGCAGGCGCTCATGGGCTTGAGCGCCCAGGTGGGTGTCCACGGCGGCGATAAAGCCGGCTTCATCGACCGATTTTCCGACATTCGCGGCCATAAACGCCGCCAAACCGGAATCGTTGAATTGCTTGGTCAGCCCCACGGCAGTCTCGAAATAGCCATCCGAATCTAATTGGGATTGGCAAGTGCCGTGTTTGAACCATTCGTGCCGCTCCAGGCAAGACCCAGCCGCCACACTGGGCATGACCACCCCCAGATCGTCCCGCACCGGCTGGCTTATGCCGACCGGGGGATAATCGCAAAACCGGCCCGGCTGGGTTTTAACCGCGCCGCAATAGCCGTAACGCGTACCGCACAGCGCCAATTGATTGGGCCACAAACCGTGCAAGGTGAAATTGCTGGCTTGATAGGCTGCGGCATCCCTCACCGTGCATTCGGGTTTATCCTGGTGCGACACGCAAAACGCCGGCTGCCAACTCACCGCCAATACATAACTGTCGCCCTTATCGGCAATATCGCACTGGCTGGATACCGTCGGTTGCTTAACCTTGGCGACCACGCCCAATTCAGCCGTGCCGCAAGCCTTCTCGACCCAGCGCTCGCTGGGGCGGGCATCGGTCGCACGCAGCCGGAACCAGATGGAATCTCCCCTGGTGCTGGTTTCAAAAACATCGTATCGGCCACCGACGGTTATCTTGAAATGATCGGGATTGGTGCGCTTATTCTTCGAAGCGTAAGCGTCGCAAGCTTGTGTCGCAACAAAAACGCCATTCGCCGGGGCCGCCAGCCCCATATTGAACGGCGTTAATAAACTGATTAAAATGCAATATAAAACAACCATGTATCTCGATGTGTAACGCATAGCGGCTCCTTGCCTGGTGTTTATAACAATGAATTATCGGATTGGATTAACAGACGCCCATGTTCCAGCTTGCTCAAGCAGGAATTACGGCGGCGCACTATACCATGCGAAAAACCCGCATGACACTTGCAACGCCATGTGATTTGGAAATATTTTTCAGCCCGACACAACCGAAGCACGGCGATGGCGTTTCCTCGGCGCAAGCACCACCGGTGCGGAAGTCCAGTAACGATAAAAATCGGCGTTGACCGAAACGCCGCCATCATGGATACTTGACATTGCATGACTGGATTTCATGTCATTGGCATTGTCGGCATCGGATAAATGGGAACGCTACTAGTGCCACGTAACAACAATAGTTTCGGATAAAGGAGAGTCAGCTTAATCCGCGTATCCGAAGTTGTAAATTGCCAGTCAATCTTCCTCAATGCGAAATAAATAATGTTGCATGGTACTAGGCTGTCGAAATACAGCGTTTTTATCGAATTTCAGCTTCCCAGTTTTTGGATGTGCCAATTCCCCTGGAAATACAGTCTGCCAGGGGATTTCAAAACGGTGAAACTTCAATTTAAAAGCAAAGGCATCATTTTGTGAAATGGCCGCCACCACATGAAGCTGGGTGAATCGGCGGGAAAGTAACCAATTTTCTGTGTGCAAGCCGGTAGGGGAAAAAAATGGCAGCGCAAAGTCCTGAAGCATTACGCCTCTGGCTCTGGCTAACCCAGTCTGAAAAAGTCGTCATGAAGGCGATTCGGGGAAGCGATGCCCCTTTCCTGGGATTGCTTGGGGAAGCCCTGACTCCGGAGATGCGTCAGGCAATGACAAAGGCGATTACCGCTGAACCGACCGTGAGCGGATATATTCGACGACTCAGCTCCCATCCAGCGCTGTTCGCGGTCAACCTAGCCTGGCATGTGATGCGAGGAATGGGAAAAAGCGGCCATTTCTCACTTTACCCTCATATTCAGGAAGCCTTGTGCATGACCAAGGAGCCAGGACAGGTCGAACGAGAGCCGCTTTGGCGGGCTTTTCGTCAGGCTTTGCTTCATCTTGGACTTGAACCGTCACCACGCACCTCCGGCACCCATTTCATGTGTAATGAATATCTGCGTCAAGCCGGGGTGCCGTTTCCTTTCGTGGATGATCTGGCACGGAAGATGTTGTCTTTCGCCCGCAAGATCGGTATGCCGGACGACAACGATCCCGAAAGCATTGTGAGTTGGCAAACGTCATTGGATGCGAAATTGGAGATGCCTTTCAGCCAGACAGCACGTAGGGCGCTGGCCTTTGACCGGCAAGGATACTACACGCGAATTTTCTTGCGCGTCTATGCCGCAGGTGGCGCATCTCGGGGCACAACTAATAAACTCGAACTGGCGATGGAACGGGCGTTCAAGGAAAGCGGGGCGTCCGCGCTACGTCGTGCCGCGCTGCCACGCGTTATTTTTTACGATGGTTATCTGGGCACGTTCTTTCCCGGCGGTGAGGAACTGGAATGGACGGTCACGGTGGATGGCGTTGCCCGACAATACCGCATCGGAGCCGAAGATCGTTTCTTCCCGATCAGCCAGCTTTTGCCTTGCGAAGTAGGGGTGCGCAGCCAATCTGGCGGCCAGAAGATGCAGGTCACCTTGTGGGAAGATGACAAACTCAACCGGCTGCTCTTTTTCTCTGACACTGGTCGTTTGGCTGGTCGCGGTCAACTGACGCAGAAAGAGCCGCTTACCCTGTCGCCTGGCAGGTATACGGTTCTGGCTCGTTTCGAACCCGCCGGGGTGGATGCGGAAAAGATTGCTGATGAGCCGAAATTGTTTTCCTTTTCTCTACTCCTGCGTCCTGGAGAGAATCGTGTTCTCGGCAATGGCCCCGCGTGCCTGAATATCCATGCGGATAGCGAACCCTTGGTTCATTGGCGAGGCGACCTTCATACCAGCAAAGAAGGGGTGGAGTTCCTGCATGGAACGGTGGTGCTGGAAGTGGCGATCCCCATTGACTGGTTGGGTTCGAATGTGAGCTTTGATCTGATTTTTCTCCCCGGTGAAGGGAGTGAGGCACGGACAATACCTCTCGAATTGGATGATGATGGACAATGCGTGGTAAATGTGTCGGATATAGCTTCAGAAGCGGGCTGGAAGCCCGGCCTCATGCGCCTGTTGGTGGAATTGCGCCGCAAGGGAGAGCTGCGGGTTTTGCTGCGTAGCGCCAGCCTGCATTGGCTTGGCTTAAATGAGATCAGCCGGGGGTTGCGGTTTCGCTGCGCCGCTTTCCCCGAAAATCTGAAACTCGAATTCAGCGAGAACATGGTGCGCAGTGGCGATGACCTGAAACCCAATGATGCCGCCGCGCGCGGCGTTCGTCTGGTTTTTGCCATGAGCGAAAAACGCCGACAAAGCCTGACCTGGAACGTGCCGGGCGTATTCGTGGAAATTGAGGAGGCTGTCGAGGGGGGCTTGAACAGCCGTATTCGGAGAACCTTGGGCAGCACGGAATCCGTATCGCTGACTTCCGCCAAGCAGATCGTGGTGAGCGCCAGCGACCCCGGCATCCTACGTTTGGGCGAGTGGTCACAACGGGTGGATTTTGCGCGGCGCCCAATCAAGATGTTATCCGCCGCCTTTCTGGCAAGTCGGCTGACGCCCCAATCCAGCATGCTTGTTTATGTGAATGAGATCACCGGCACGGAGTTGTCCTTGTTGCGGCTGACACAGCCTCACGAAGTAAGTGGATTCGCGGCACGGGCGCGGGGCGGGCTGATTGAGATTTGCCTGCATGTGTCGGAAACCCTGGACGCGCTGTCCGTGCGGGCACTGGCGCTGCTGTCTGAAGAGGATGACCTTTTTACATTATCGGCCAATGCGAGCGAATGGACGAATACGCGCTTTGGTCGAGCCCGTTTGATGGTGAAGGAGGGCAGTCTGGGTGGCCATGATGCGCATCTTTATATCAACCTGGATTTCTGGCCGGTCGGGGCATGGTTGTTCAATTTTGACGGCCAGATAAAGGGAGTATGGGGGCATCTTGAGAATGACCGTCAGGATGTGTTTGCCGCCGGCTTCCTGTTGGGCGAGGGTGGTCAAATTCTCTCTCCTCATGCATGGTACGAACAGGTGCAGGCACTTGAGGACAAGCCTGCATGTAGACTCCTGCAACGGATTGATGCCGCTTTGCTGGTTTGCTACGCGCAAGAAGCCTGGGATGGCCTGTCCTGGCTGGTTGCCACTTGGAAAGCGCTGACTGAGCGGTGGCGTGGGCGCGAGGCGATGGCATTGACCACTTTGGCCGACCTGATCGTCATGCGACCACTGGAGGGAATGTCGGCGAGTTGGTTGCCCCCGCTTGCCATCGCGGCTACCTTGCCCGGTTTGTTCGCTCTACCGGCTGAGGAATACCGGCGGGTGAACGAAAAAACGCGCCCAATCTCTCGCTCTCTCAGAGCAATGGGCGAGATGACGGGTAGCTACCCAGCGGTTTTTCCTCAGTTGGTTTCACCCGTCGTGGCGATGGGGTTTGAGAATGTCCAAGCCATGATGCGTGGGGCTATGCCAAAAGGTTTCGATTCTCTCCGTTACAGCGACGCGATGAGGCAGATAGACCCCTACGAATATGTTTATCGACTGGATGATGAAGGCTTTCTGCCAGGTCCGGGTGATTATCTGGGGCCGCTGCACTATCGCCATGCCTGGCGGGCGTTGGAAACAGGCTATGAGAACACCCTGCGGGGCAATGGTGTCTGGTGCAGACAAGGAATTGGGCTGGCGCAACATGCGCACAGGGTGATGCCGAATTTGGATGGGCGTGGCGTTCCTCCATATTGCCAGACACGAGCACCACACCTCACTCCTTGGCTTGTTGATCTGGATGAGGGGGTTGACGAGCAGATGCTCCAGCAACGGGAAGATCTCGATCACATCGCCCATCTCCTGTCGGGTTTCGCATTCGCCTGCCGCCAGGAAGTCCGCCAGCCGGGCGCGTTGAAGAATTACCTGAACCAGCTCAACAAATCAGGCATCCCGCTGGATGGACCGCTGGCCTTCCTGCTCCAGATTGGCGATGCGTTGTTTGCCTACTACCTGCTGTTGTGGGAGTTGGCACTAAAGGCCGATACATAGAAAGAAAGTATGAACGATTCCAATCCGATTGCATTGGTTGATGAGCTTAAGGCAGTTCTTGAACGCTACATTGCTACAACCCTGCCGATCAGCCGCCGTTATCCCCTGTTAGCCGAGCGCTTTCGTGCGGAACTAGCGCAACAACATCTGGTGAAAGGGCCTTATGTGGAAGCGCTGCCGGATTTCGAGAAAGGCGTCACGTTGGCGGAGCTGACACGAGGCCGTGGCGGTTTTCTGCATGATGCTCTGGCGGGGTTGCCCAAGGCGGAGGAACGGCGATTGCATCTGCACCAGCAGCGCGCTCTGGAACTCTCGGCACGAGATGGAAAAAGCCTGCTGGTCGCCACGGGCACCGGTAGCGGCAAAACCGAGACCTTTTTATATCCCATCGCCAACATGCTGCTTAACGATCCAGAGCCGGACAAACCCGGTGTGCGGGCGTTGCTGATCTATCCCATGAACGCGTTGGCCAACGACCAGCTTTATTACCGCATCGCCCCCCTGTTTGGGCGCTATTTGGTGAAGCACGGCATTACCTTCGGGCGCTATACCGGTCAGATAAAAGCAAATACCAAGCGTAGCGAGGAAGAAAGCCGTCTTTTTTCCAACCAGAAACTCATGCACGCCTTGGGCGAGCAAGACCGGATTCCGGACAATTGGCGGTTGACTCGCGAGGAAATGCTGAGCGATCCGCCCAAGGTGCTGATTACCAACTACGCCATGCTGGAACACTTGCTCCTGCTGCCGCGCAATGCCCGTCTGTTTTCCGCCAACGCCTTGCGTTGCATCGTGCTTGACGAAATCCACACCTACAGCGGGGCACAGGCGACCGAGGTGGCTTTCCTGCTGCGTAAGCTCAAGAATCGGTTGGGTGTTAAGGCGCCGCTACAGGTCTTCGGCACCAGCGCTAGTCTGGCTGAGGGAAAAGATGATGACGAGAAACGCACGATTGAAGAAAAGCTTAAAGCCTTTGCCCGCGACCTTTTTGCCGAAGAAGTGCATGAGGTGGTGCGCGGCAAACGTATCGTGCATGACCGTTTGCGGCTGACTGTAGCACGGGAGTTTTCCTTGTCTGCGGTGGAATGGATCAGGCTGGGCAAGGTGCTGGAGGAAGTAGCTCGTCTTCACGATACGGATTGCCGGACTGACAGTTGGAATGATTGCCTGGCGCGAAATAACCTGGATAGGCCAGAACTATCGGGAGCATCGGGTCAGCCTTTTTCCCCCTTTCTGGAAACGTGTTTTTCCGCCAATCGGGAAATGCGTCGTGTCGCCGCGTTACTGGATCAAACCGGGGTGAAGAATTTTCGTGAATTGGCTCAACGGGTATTCGATTCTCCTGTGGATTCCGTGAGTGATGCCGAGCGTTATCAAGCGCTTAGCGCCGTTATCCGCATGGGCATGTTGGCGCGGATGGACGAGGATAGCTTTCCCCTGCTGCCGGGGCGCTATCACATCGCCGTCAACAGCATTGAAGGCATTGCCGTGCGCCCCGATGGCGATGGCGAGGGGTGGCGCGAAATAAAGGCAGCTCGCCACCATCATGATGGTCAACTCGGTTATTTCTACCCGATGATGGTTTGCCGCAAATGTGGACAGCCCTATCTGGAAGGTTTTGAAGAAGCCGGTCGCCTGCACCCGCGCCGCCCCGACCAGGGGGAAAATCGTGCCGAGCGGCGGGTGTATTTTTTGGGGAAACCGCCCGATCATGTGGATGATGAAGCCGATGAGAGTTCGGAAACAGAAGCGTCGCAACACCTGAAGCACTGGCTCAACCCCCTGACCGGTGAATTGGCTGCCGGCGAGGGAGCGATCCCGCTGTTTGCCATTCAAACCGAGCACGACGAAGAAGAAAAGGCTTGGTATGTGCGTAAATGCCCGGCTTGTGGCGGTCGAACCAGCGGGTCAGAAGCGGAAGTCGTTACCCGTATGCACCCCGGCAACGAAGCCTTGGGTAGTGTGGTGACGCAACGGGTTTTGGAAGCGCTTCCGGGCGCTGAAATTGACCACAGCGACCCACGACCTGCCCAAGGCCGTAACCTGCTTAGCTTTTCGGACAACCGCCAGGACGCCGCTTTTTTTGCGCCGTATTTCGAGCGCACCGCTGCTGATCTGGCGTTGCGCAGCGCCATCCGTCAGGTCTTGAAGGAGCGCGACCAGCCTTTGGATGCGCGGCAGTTGGCCGAGCAGGTCTTCAAGCAATGGCAAGGCGATGGACGGCAGCCCATCTTGCTGGATGCCAACGGCGACATTAGAACCGACCGCCAGGATGTGACCGGTCAATTGCTGGGCGTAATAGGTGCGGAATTCTGTACGCCCGCTGGTCGGCGCAACTCGTTGGAAGCCCTTGGTGTAGCGCGTGTAACCTATGAGTCGAACAGGCTCAAGTTGCTGCGCCGGAAGGTTCTTGGCTTCTGGCCAGAGGCGCTGCCCAAGGACGAGGACAGCGTGAACGCCTTGATTCACTTTCTGCTGGAAAACATCCGGCGAGAAAAGGCTTTGGCCAGATTTTACGGCGTTGATCTGCGTGATGAATTCACATGGGGCAATTATAGTCAGCACCGAAGTTTCGACATTGACGGTGGGGATGAATCAGTAAAATCCAGGTGGCTACCGCCCCTGACGCGCCACAACCGGCGAACCTGGTACTTGGTCGAGCAATTGCGTTTGCCGCATGAACAGGCTTTCGCCTTTCTGCGCCAGTTTTGGGATGCGGTAGTCAAGCCGCCGGTGTCCTTGATGGTGAGGCACAATCCCGGCTTCGCCCTGGATGGGGAGTCCATCCGCATTGCTCCCGGCGACCAGCGCCCCCTGTATGTTTGCAAGAGCTGCGGGCTACACCAGCCACATGTGCTAAAGGGATGTTGCACCGCTTTCCACTGCCGTGGCGAGGTTGAAGAGATCAGCGTGGACGAGCGCGAGATGATGCACGCCCGCAACCATTACCTCGCTTCTTACGAGGAAGCGAACCATGTCACGGTACGGGCGAGGGAGCACACAGCCTCCCTTTCAACGGACTTGCGTGAGAAGATAGAACGGGATTTTTCGGAGGGGTTCATCAATGTCCTGTCCTGCACGACAACGATGGAGATGGGGGTGGATTTGGGCGACCTGGAGGCGGTAATAAACCTCAATGTGCCGCCGGGCATCGCCAACTACCAGCAGCGCACCGGACGTGCTGGCCGACGTGCCCAGGCAGCCCCATTCTGTGTAACGGTGGCGCGCAATACCAATTATGACCAATCGGTCTTCCGTGATTTCAGTCGTTATCTCGGGTCACAGCCCGGCATCCCCTTCATACGGTTGAGCAACCCTGAACTATTCTGGCGCCACCAGCAGTCGATCCTGCTGGCTCACTTTCTACGCCAGAAAATCACCGATAAAGACATTAACGCCCCCTCGCTGAAGCATTTGTTCGGAGACGTTTTCGGGCAGGAGGCGCTTCGCGCATTTACCGACGAAATCATGCAGTGGTTGGAAACCGATCCCGGCAAGCAGGCAATACAGGAGGCGGAAGCCTTGCGCGACCAACTTCCGGTGGCACTACGCGCTATTGGCTCCAGTGGCTTGGATATCGTTCAACGTTTTACAGCGCATATGCGGGAATTCGCTGAAGAGGTGAAGGAACGTTGGGCAAAATATACGGAGAAAATGACGGAGGCAGCCCAGGCAAGCGACTTCAAGAAAGCCGCGTACTGGCAAAGGATGCGCGACGACTATATGGACCAGTTTCTGGTTAATCAGCTTTCAAGCCGGGGGTTGATTCCCACTTACAGCTTCCCAGTGCATTCACTAAGCCTGGAGGTGATTCAGGAAAGCCGGAATCAGCAGGGACAAGCCTGGGGTAACGGAGATGTAGCACTCAGTCGGGATGCTAGCCAAGGCATCAGCGAATACGCGCCAGGCGCTGAGGTGGTCGCAAACGGTCGTATCTGGACCAGCTATGGACTGGCACACTACCCCAAGGCTTTTATGCCGGAGCGCTGGTATGTGGCCTGTCTGGAGTGCTTCCATGTGGACATCGGCGATACGAAGGAGGAGTTGCCGACAGCCTGCTCCAATTGCAACTCCATCGAGGGTAGGCGTAAGCGCAGGTTCATTGAGCCGCACGGTTTTGTTACCAGTTACGAAGGCCGCAAGGGACGCGATCCAGGCAGCAACCGGCGGCGGGTCAAGCCTGCCGACGAGGCGCGCCTTATCGCTTCGCCGCGTGATGAGATATTTTTGGATACCAATCTTCCTTTTTTGCGCACCGCCTTGTTGGACCCGCGCGGTCGGGAACAGGACGGGCTGCGTGGTACTTTGTTCATCGCCAACAGAGGTGGCTATGGCGAGGGGTATGTCCGTTGCCCACGCTGTAACTTTGCCGACACGATCAAGCCACAGGGAAACAAGAAACCTGCGAAGGGCAAGAAAAAAGTGCCGGGCGGAAATGGTGCAAATGGAAACGGTATCCAGCTTGCTCATCACGATCCCCTTACTGGCCAACGTTGCCCAAACGAACAGTTGTCCAAGCTCGGTTTGGATTTTGTGCATCGCTTCGATACCGATGTGCGCTTGTTCCGATTTCTTCAGCCACTACCCGATCCTGAACACGCGGACGTTACCGCGCGACGTTTTCACGAACGACTGGCGCGCACACTCTCCGAGGCTTTACGTCTGGCGGTAATAGACTTGTTGCAGGTGCAACCTGGTGAGGTGCGCGCCACCTACCGGCTTTATGGCGCAACGGGCAACACTTTAGAAGTGGTGCTTTATGATGCGGTGCCCGGAGGCGCTGGTTATTGCGCGCACTTGGGTGAAGCCGGTTTTTCCTTTGATGGGCTGCTTCGCCGTACTCGTGATCGTCTGGATTGCAAAGCGCAGTGCGACTCGGCTTGCCGTGCTTGCTTATGCGACTATGGAAATCAGCGCCATTGGGACAGCTTTGAGCGCCTTCCCTCCCTTGCCTGGCTCAATGCACTACTCGACCCGAACGCGCAGCAAGCTGGGTCAGGGAACTACGTGCGCTGGGCCAAGCCAAGTTTGGCGGGGCTGAACGAGCGACTGGTCAATTACCCCGCGATCCATTTGGTTGCGCGCAGTTTGGTCGAGCAGACGGACTATTCCGAGGAAAGCCTCAACTTGCTTTTGCAATGGCTGCAAGCGGGCAAGGCCATACATATTTATCTGGCTAACAAGTTGGAAGAAAAACCCAATACCCAGGCAGCGCTGACTATCTATCGATACCTCAGCCCCTATGTTCAGGAAAAACGGTTGCGCCTGTACCAGATACCCGATGGCGCCGACATGGATTGGAGCCAACTTCCCAGGGCTTTTATCGGCAGCGATATAGGCATGCCCATCATACGACAGCATTTCGCCGTGCAACCGCTCATGGAGGGGCTGGTCGCCGCGCCCGCCGATACCGGAATCATCGACGATGCGCTTGGTGCGGAACTGAATCGACTCATTTCTCTTTCCGTGCCTTTGTCGCAAGATGTTCTGCGTGAGGGCGAACGCATGTCATTGTGGGAATTGCATGTTGGCGAAAAGCGTGATTTCACCAATATTTTCAGTGTGGTGGCTGGATGCTGGATCAAGGATATGGTGATCCGGGACCCTTACTGTGGCGCAAAGCCGAACCGGGAAAAACTCAAATCCTTCCTCTCCGCTATCAAATTGTTGGTTGGTGAAATCCAACATGTGGCTATTCACTGCAAGGAATGTCGAGACAAAGACGGCGATATGGAGTTCCGCCTGGATGTCGAACGGCATATGGATGACATCTTGGTCTCGCTTGGACTAGAAAATAGAGACGTAATAGTCAGCCAACTCAAAGGCAGTGGGCGCACCTTCCATGACCGAGAGATCGACATTACGACAGTGTCTGATGACGGTTGTGAGGCGACATACCGATTTTTTCTGACCGGAGGAATTGATTACCTGATGGATGAACGATGCGCAACACGAGTTTTTTGTGTGCAATTATAAGGATACCCGAGAGAGGCAATCAATCCGTACTGTCAAAAAATTTTATTTAAACAAAAATTATGAACAGGCGCTAAAGAATACTGAACCTGCTTTCTACTCTACCCTTTACCCTTTGCGTGAGGCTGCGCCGTCCACGTTGCAATAAGCTGCGCCCAGCACATGCAGCCATCCACCACGGGCGCGGGTGTCCGTGGCAGAATTGCGGCAAGGCGGAACCTGATTGGCGCTAATCTTCAGCCAGTCAAGTTAGGGTGCGATCAGCAATAGCACATTGCACCGGACAGCAAGGGAGCCGCAATGCCGGATATGCCGCACTATTCGCCATACGGCGCACTGCCCGCCGGTTGGCAACCGACACTGGTTTTTGCAAGTAAAAGGCAGTACATTTACAGCATATCCCCGAATAGGACATCGCAATGTCGCGCCTGAAAGACGAAACCCTTGCTATCTATAGTGGACCCCAAATTTAAGACAATGGTTTAAGCTGTACGCTGTCATCAAGGAGAAATGAGATGGGCGAAGCGAAGAGGCGAAAAGTGCATACCGATTAAGGTTAGGTCGTGATCGCGAAGCGAGCCACGACCTGAACCGTTTGTTGGACGAGCCCGGTTGAGTCTCCAGACGCTATGCAAATATGTCTTTGGGATATATTCTTCAGAAACAACGAAGTAAGTCGTTTTTCGTTGCGCGAAACGGCAGTTGTGCG
>JBAYVP010000134.1:0-12111 GCA_041674485.1 Sulfuricellaceae bacterium | reverse complement strand
GCTGGAGTGTGCGGTTTTCCGGGTGCAGGGCAAGGCGCAACGACGAAGAATGGTTGTTCCATTCTGAGAAGTTGCAACGCCGCCATGCGCCCGGAAAACCGTGCAATCCAGCCCGTAGCGCTCCCACCAAACGGGTGAACGCAAAATACATGACAAAGCTGTTTAGAACCGCCATGTTACACACCTTGGCAAGCGGTCAACGGAGGTTTCTAGGATTATTTTGGATTGCAGCCGAAAGTCGCGCCAAGCCATACAGTGGAGGAAAAGGCAATTGACGGTTGAAAAACTTTTCTGCTATGGTTGCGACTTGGATTCATCTTGTCGGCGCCAAGGGCGCAACCGTAAATTACAGGTGCAATGGAGAATCTTCCATGATAAGCCGGTTCCGAACGCGACATAGCATAGCGTGAATTTATGCCTTGCGCGGCCATAATCTGCGGATTTAGCCGCGCCCGCGAGACGACGGACAAATGCGCAAATTGTGGCCGCGCAAAGTATAAACACCGACAATCAACTTTCAATTCCTCATATGTCCTCAATTGCCGATATCCTTGACGAGCTTGACCTGTTCCAGGGACTCTTTGCCTATCCAGAACTGGAATGCCTGGGTTCTTACATGAACTTCTACAATGTCGCCAAGGAGGACATCATCTTCAGTGAAGGGGATAAAGGCACGAATATGATCATCCTGATCGATGGCAAGATGATGGTGTCGAAAGCCGGGGATGGCGGCATGCACCTTCTATCGTATGAAGGAAAGGGGCGGGTGCTGGGGGAAATGGCTTTGATCGACCATGAACCTCGCTCTGCGACATGCGTGGCCGCGACAGACTGCGAAATGGTGTCGCTTTCCATAGACGCGCTGGAAAAACTGGTTGCCGCTCACCCCCCGATCGCCTACAAATTGATGTTTGTTCTTGCCCGCCTATTGTCCCGAAGGCTGCGCCGCACCTCCGGGCTGCTTGCCGATTTTGTCAACGCCTGATGTTCGTTGCGTATCCCTTGCCACAATTACCAATTTAGCCACATCTCGCGGGATGCGATGCAAGGCGCAAATTGCGCCGTGTGGCCATCCTAAACCGGACCAGCCGGAGCCAAAAACATTTACCGCAGAGACGCAGAGACGCAGAGATTTTGTAGAGTAATGACACGGTTCATCCTCCGTTGTATTTCTCCGCGCCTCGGCGTCTCTGCGGTAAAAAAGAATCACAATGAGAATAGAGTGGCAAATTTGTTATCAGGAATTCATGATGAAAATCAATGATGTAAAACATTCATGAATCCCAGGCAAACTTAGCGCGACTCTACTCGACGCTGCTCGACTCATGGCGGCAACCCATAAAGACAAAACCTTTTCACCGCAGGGGACGCAGAGGACGCGGAGGAAGAGCATGAGGGTTTTCCTCTGCGTCCTGTGCGTCCTCTGCGGTGAATCGGTTTTTTCCGTGCTGAGAACAAATTTACCCTGGGAGAACCGTGCCAGTGCTTGACAGCAAAAGCAATCCGTCTACATCTGCCGAAAAAGCTGTGCGTAAGACCGGCTTACCGGTTGCGCCTTGCCGCCATCCCGGAATTCCACCCATAGCCGCCCCATCAGGTCGCGTTTTACCTGGGCGATGGCGGCGACGCGCACGATGACGCTGCGGTGGATGCGCCAGAAAGTTTGGGGGGCGAGCTGGTTTTCCAGTTCCTTGAGGGATAGCCGCATCAGCCATTCGCGGTTGCCGCTGCGCACTATGGTGTATTTGTCGGCGGCTTCGAAGCTATCGATTTCCTGCACGTCGATCAGCCGCACCGTATCGTTTTCTCCCACGCGCAGCCAGCGTAGCGTTTCGGGCGCGGCGTTGCGGGCGGCAAGTTGCGCCAGTAGTTCGCGTGCCAGCGCGGCTGCGTCGTTTTGCGGCGGGAGCGCTGTGCGCAGGCGTTGCAGGGTGACGGCGAGGCGTTCGGCGGTGACTGGCTTGAGCAGGTAATCGAGCGCGGCTTTTTCGAAGGCTTGCAGCGCGAATTCGTCGTAGGCGGTGACGAACACCACCCGGCAGGGGACGGCAAGGCGCGACGCGACTTCCAGGCCGGTCAGCCCCGGCATGCGGATGTCTAGCAAGGCTGCATCGGGCTGCAAGCGTTCGATTTCCGCCAGCGCACTTGCGCCGTCGCCGACTTCGGCGACGATTGCGACATCGGGCGCGATTTGTTCCAGCAAGCGCCTGAGCCAAGTGCGTAGCGGGGCTTCGTCGTCAGCGATCAGCAGGCGCATGATTTTCCAATGGCAGCGTCAAGTGGGCGGTGACGCCGCCGCCGGGGTTTTCGCCGAGTTCCAGCGTCGCTGCCGCACCATAGCGGGCAGTCAGGCGGGCGCGCACGTTGGCGAGTCCCATGCCGCTTCCGGCGAGCGCGCTGCCCAGTCCCACGCCGTTGTCGGTCACGGCGATTTCCACGCGGTCGTTCAGGCGGCGGCAAATGATGACCAGTTCGCCGCCTTCCGGCTTCGGCTCCAGGCCGTGGCGGATGGCGTTTTCCACCAGCGGCTGGAGCAGCAGCGGCGGCAGGCGCAAAGCCAGGGTTTCCGGTTGGGCTTCGATGCGCCACGCGAGCCGTTCGCCCATGCGCCGCCCCATGATGCCAAGATAGGCGCGCAGCAGGTCGATTTCTTCGGATAGCGCCGCCTCTTCGCGCCGGGTGCGCGCCAGCGAGGTGCGCAGCAGGGTGGTCAGGTCGAGCAGCATTGCGCGCGCGGCGGGCGGGTCGGCGTCGATCAGGCCGACGACGTTGGACAAAGTGTTAAACAGGAAATGCGGTTCAATCTGGGCTTGCAGCAAGCGCAGTTCGGCGCGCGCGGCGTGGGATTCCTGTTCCATGCGGCGCAGTTTTTCGCTGTGCGCTTCGGCCTCGGCTTCGAGGAGGCGCGCATGGGCATGGAAATAATAAGTCGCAATTGCGCCGAAAAACACCGCGCCGGCGGCTGAAACCACCATCAATTGCGGGTAACGTTGCGCCACCTCGACCGGCGACAACCCGTTGCCCCAGGCGCCGAGCACGAATCCGACGCATCCGCCGAGCGGGATGCCGACGGCGGATTCCACCAACCCCGGCTTGGTGGTTCGACGCAATTGACACAGGGTGCGGACGGACAGGAAAATCGACAGTCCGATGCACTGCGAATAGATGAAATCGGGCCAGAAACTCTCGAATTGCAGCGCCGCCAGGAACAATGCGATGGCGATGTTGCCGAGGAACACCAGCGCCGCATCGTGGAAGAAGCGGCGCGCGGAGGCGGGACAGGCGCGGGCTATGGGAGCGGTAGTCATGACCGGCAGATTCTACGCAATCCGCGAACGAATGTTAGCGTAGTGCATAACGCCATTCCACGTAAGCCATCCGCGTCTGCGGCGAATCGGCGTAAGCCGAGCCGTCCCTTCCCCCCAAGTGGCGCAGGCCGAAAGCGACGCGCTGGCGGTCGCCTTGCCAGATGGCCGAAGCGCCGATGACCTGGCCGCCGTCGCGCGGGGTGGTCAGCCATTCGAGGGCGGTTTTCCAATTGTCTTCATCATACGAAAAACGCACCATCAGGTTTTCGCGCAACAGGTTGGGGCGCTCGAATACGCGGCTGGACCAGGCGATGTTGCCGGCGATGGCAGGCAACGGCGCCACCCCCGCGAGGGCGTGCTGGCTGGCGGTGAGCGCATTGAGGCGACGCCATTCGTCGCGCGTCCAGGCTTCACCGTCGTACCAGGCTTCCAGCAGCACGCCGAAACCCGCAACGCCGGTCCATTGCATCCCCGCCACTGCTTTAACGCCGCCGACGCGCGCCGTTTCCTGCATGGGGTCGGTGACGGCAAGCAATGCGCCATGGTTTTCGGCCAATGCGTTGAGGGTGGTCAGGGTGCGTCGCTGGTATAGTGCTGCGGCATGGAAAGACCATTCCTCGCCCAGCGCACCGCCCCAGCCGCCGCCCGCTTCCAGGCGATGGCGGCGCGACAGGCGCGCCACGGCATGGTAGTCGTCGGCTCCGCGCAGGCGATACCAGTAGGCGGCCAGCGCCGGGTCGTCGCGGTCGTTATTTCCTGTCGCGTGATTAGGGTTGCTCCAGGCCAGGGTGCATGAGCGTTCGGCGTCGTAGCGTTGCCACGCCAGCAACGGCGTCCCTTCGAGCGGCTGCGGATTAAGCTGTCGGCGGTCTTCGCGCTGGATCAGGTCGAGCGGGCGAAAAGCCTGGCCGACGCCCCACGACAGCACTTTTTTGCCCAGCGTGTAGCCGCCGCCCGCGTTCGTTTCGCCGTCGAAATAGAGCTGGTTGAGGATGCCTTTCGTCTGCGCGCTCTCGCCTTCACTCGCCTGGTTGCGCAACGTGCCCTGCGCGTTGAGGCCGCCGTCGCGGTAGCGCAGCGCCAGGTCGTTGCGCATCTGGCGCTGCGAAGCAACCAGCGGCGGGGCGACGTAATACGGGCTGCCCGCATCCGCGTCGCGCCACTCGGGGGTCAGCGTGAGGGCGGCGTTGAATTCGCCCGCAGCCGCCAATAACGGGGCGGCGAGCAACACGGATATGAGCGGGGGTTTCATGCAAAAAACAGCCATTGCTTAACCGCAGAGACGCAGAGGCGCAGAGAAACAAACGGGTTGAACCCGATTTCCGCTTCTTCGGATAGGTGAAGTTGCGCAACGCAATAACTCATTGTTTTTCCTCAGCGCCTCTGCGTCTCTGCGGTTCATTTGATTTTCTACCACCCCGCCAAGCTGTTGCGCACCAGCGCCGCCGGGTTGAAGAACTCGTCCGGCGCTTCTTTCGCTTCTATTTTCCGGTAGCGCACCAGCGTGCGCCGCCCGCTCTGGATGTCGTCGAGCAGGGTCATGGATACGATGCGCAAGCGTCCATCCAGAGGCTGGGCGTCGAACCAGGCTTCCTTGGCGCGTTTGCCGGAATTGACATAGAGATCGGCTTTGATCGGTAGTTTGTCGGATTTGTCGAGATACAGCTCGATGCGCGCATAAGTGACGCCGGGGCGCGCGGCGTTAAGATCGAGGTGCAGGCAGCGACGGGGCTGGGGGCTGGCATCCCGGCTGGGGCACGGCGCTTCCCCGACGACCTGGCCGGTGTAATCCTCGCTCCAGGACATGCTGCTGATGTCGCCGGTCGCGGCTTCGCCGAGCAGTTTTTGCGTTGCGGTGATGCGTAGCGGGCGTTGCGTGTCGGGCATCAGCAGCCAGAACTGGTCGGCCAGCATGAGCACTTTCTGCCCCAGTTCGGACGGCGATTTCATCAGCACCAGCGAGCGCCTGCCGGGCTTGATGTAGACCGTATAGCTGCGCTCTTTGTTCAGCGCATCGTTGCGGTACAGTTCCACCAGCGTTTCGATGCGCGCCGCCGCCTCCGGCAGACGGTAGGAATCGGCCTTTTTTAACAGCGCCGCCACTTCGTCGGCATGAGTCGGAAAACTCGCCAGCAATGCGAGCGCCAGCGCGTAGGGGCGGATAATCGCAGCAATCTTAAACATGACCTAAAGCCTCCACAATGGGTTTGTGCGCCGCCTTGCGGCTGACGAACCAGGCCGCGACGATGCACAACAGGATGATGACGGTTGCTGCGACGGCATAAATCACCGGTTCCGCATAAACTTTCAACGGGTAGCCTTCCGAGCGTCCGGGCGGGGGCGGCATCTGGACATCCAGCCCGAGCAGCGCCGCCGAGGTCAAGCCGGCCAAGGCCATGCCTATGGTTGCGCCGAGCACGCCGATCAACAGGCCTTCGCGCGCGAAGCCGCCGACGATTTCGCCGGGCAGCGCGCCCAGCGCCCGTAGCGTACCGATTTCGCGGGTGCGCTCGACCACTGCCATGGACAAGGTGTTGGCGACCGAGAAGAATACCAGCACCGCAATGATAATGCCGAGCAGCCCGAAAATGCGGTTGTAGAGGGCGCGCACCGAGGCATAATAAAACGCCTGCTCCCACCATGGCTTGATTTCGTGGGCGGCGGGCACGGCTTCGTGGGCGCGCCAATCGGCAAGCGCTACGGCGGTCTGGGCGGTTTCTTCGAGATACACCGCGAGGGTGCTCACTTTATCCGTGAGCAACAGCTTCTGCACTGCCGGCAGTGGCGCATACACCAGGCGCTTGTCGATTTCCGGCCAGCCGGTGGAGACGATGCCCGAGACTTCCACGTCAACCGCGTTCATGCTGCCCTCAACGGTGGTGGTGAGCAGCGTGAGCGGGCTGCCGGGACGGGCGTTGAGGCTTTTCGCCAGCGCCGCGCCGAGCAGCACGCGCGGCGCGCCGGCCTCATCGCCGCCGAACAGCGTGCCTTCCGTGAGCTTGAGAAACACGCCGCGCGCAGCACCCTCGGCGCGGACATCGGCGCCCATGCCGATGAACACCAGCGACTTGTCGCCATTGGAAATCAGCCCGGAAAAATTCAGCCGGGGCAGCACCCGCGTGACGCGCGCATCTTTTTCCAGCGCGGCGCGCATCTGCCGGTAGTCGGCCAGACCGTATTGCAGCGGGGTTTCCTCGTCGCGCTGGAAAAAATCCCGGTGCGCCACGGTGAAATGCCCGAATTCCCGCGCCGCGCCTTCGCGCAACGAGTCGTAGGTGTAAAGCGCAAAACCGCCGGAAATCATCACCGCAGCCGCACCCAGCGCCGCGATGATAATGGTCGCCAGCGAACGGCGACGGTTGCGCAACACATTGCGCCAGGCGAATCGGAGGAGTTCAAGTTGGGTGTTCATGGTTTAGCGTGAGTGAGGAGTTAAGAGTGAGGAGTGAGGAGTAAAAACCGGGGGCAAGGGTTGAGAATAGTAGATGGTTTTATCAATGTTGTAGTGCTGAGTCTAAGAAACTATCCACTAATTATTTCCCGATCCATGCCTGCATCGCGGCTCCCTCCCCTTCAAGGGGAGGGCTGGGGTGGGGATGGGGTGAATGCGATCCGGCATCCGAATGGCATCGCCCCCCCTGTGTTAGGCTGGTTGCCGACCACGAAAATATTGCTACAAACGATTCTCGGCCCAAGCTACCCCATCCCCACCCCAACCCTCCCCTTGAAGGGGAGGGGGCGCCAATTCTAGTGACTTGCACCAGAAGGGAAGTAATTATTGGACAGTTTCTAAGGTCGCGAACCAACGACCTCCCGCTCCTCACCCCTCACTCCTCACTGTTTCACCGCCAACATCCCATCCGTCATCACCCGCACTTCGTCGCAATGGGCGGTCATGCGCTCATCGTGGGTGGCGATCAGGAAAGTGGCGCCGTGGTGCGCGCCTAGGCTACGCATCAGGTCGATGACCTGAGTGGCGGTGGCGCTGTCGAGGTTGGCGGTGGGTTCGTCGGCAATCACCAGCGACGGGGATTTCACCAGTGCGCGGGCAATCGCCACGCGCTGGCGCTGACCGCCGGAAAGGTGGTCGGGACGGCGTTCGGCGAGATGTTCCAGTCCAACCAGGGCAAGGGTTTCCGCCGTTCGCGCGGCGCGCAGGCTTTCCTTCATGCCCAGTAGAATCAACGGGTATTCGACGTTCTCGCGCACCGTCATCACCGGCACTAGATTGTAGCTCTGGAAGACGAAACCGATACGGCGGCGGCGTATCAGGGTGCGCGCGGTTTCGTCCAGGCCGCTCATGTCCTCGCCGTCGAGCCGGTAGCTACCGCCGTCGAAATCATCCAGCAGGCCGCAGATGTTAAGCAAAGTGCTCTTGCCGCTGCCCGATGGGCCTTTAACCGCAACGAACGCCCCGCTGGATACGGCCAGGTCTATGCCTTGCAGCGCCGGCACATCGGCATCGCCCATGCGGTAGTGCTTGACGATGCCGCTTAACGCTATCACCGGGGCGTTCATGCTCCCACTCCCACTCCCAGTTCCAGCAAGCGGCGGCGCGCGGACTCGGCGGTGGCGCCAATAGAAACCGTTGCCAACGCCTGTTTCAGATGGGCGGCTTCGTCGCGGGCATCCTTGTCGCGACGGGCGGCGATGGCGGCCTGCCAGTGCAAGCGCGCTTTGATCTCCCCGGATGCCGCCGCGTAAGCCGGGCTGGCAAAAGCTTCGCGCAATATCTGTTTGCCGGCGTCGAAGCGGTTGAACAGGGCGGGCAATGCAAGAAAAGTGCTGGCCGCCACCAGCCGGATTTCCACAGAAAGCGGCGTACCGCGAAAAATTTCCTTATCGTGCGCCGTATCAAGACGGCGCAAGGTTTTGTCCAGCGTCGCCAACCCGCGTTCAGTGGCGCGCATCTTGTTCCACGGCATCCAGGCATCGCGCCCCTGCATGGCCTGCGCCGCGCCCAAATAAGCGGCGCACAGCGGCGCCTGCGGCGTATCCGTGGCGGCAAGTTTGCCGAAACGGCGCACCGCTTCCTCGACCGCGCCGCCGTCGCCGTCCGCAGCCTTGAGGAAAATCGCCTGGGCTGCGGCAAAATCCACATCCGCCATGGGCGCCGCAAGTGCAAGCTGCACCAGCCCGGCCAGCAGCATGAGGAAGAGCAAAAAAGCGAAACGCATGGCACGTTCCTAAGTCAATGAGAATGGACGTATTCTCCGCCTAACGACGCCACGGAGTAAACCGCCGCGACCAACGGTAGATAACGGGCGCGAACGGCGCCTGGACGACGTGAATGGGATCGTTCCCACGCTCTGCGTCACTGCCGTTAAGTTAAGCCGTTCGTGGTAAGAAGCTCTCTGTCGAACCATGAATGGCTTAAACCCAAAAATATTTACCGCAGAGACGCCGAGACGCAGAGATTTTGTAGAGTAATGGTATGGTTTCACCATCCGTTACAGCGTTTTCAATCAAGAACAATTACAAAAATTATAGTTACAGCCTTTATGCTCTAATGCAATAACAAACGACAACAAATTGTCGCTTGTGAAGTTGCGGTTTCAGGTAAAGGTCGCAATTTCTGATAAGAATTTTTCACGCGAAGACGCGAAGCCGCGAAGAAGTGGGGGCGAGTAAGAGTGGGCGGTCTCATTCCCAACGCGCAAAATAAAGATACTGGCTCGGTTCTCTTCGCGCCTTCGCGTCTAAAGCGTGAGTCGGTTTGGCTGTTCGCCAAAAGCGAACCTCACATTGATCTGAGTTGAAAACGCTGTATCGACCAAGTCGTTGCATTTTTTGCGAAGAATGTGTCGTAGATCAAGCACTGGAGCGGTTCTCCGGGTGATTCTTTTTCACCGCAGAGACGCTTCAGGCGCGGAGAAATACAATGGAGGGCGAAACCATACCATTACTCTACAAAATCTCTGCGTCTCGGCGTCTCTGCGGTAAATATTTTTTGGTTCCGGCAATTGTCCGGCTTAGGTTAAAGAGTTGTCACCGCTCCCGGCTTTGCTATAATACCCAACCACACCAATCAACAATCCCCATGCAATGAACCATAAACCCACCTTGTGGCGCGTTTTTTCCGCCGCTCCGCATCGCATGATGTTCCTGGCGGGCGCTGTCCAGGGTGTGTTGGCGCTATTGTGGTGGCTATCCGACTTGCTCGGGCGTTACGGCGGTTTTTATGCGCCGTTGGTTTGGCCGGCGCCGTCTCCATGGGTGCATGGTTTTCTGATGATCTACGGGTTTTTTCCGTTCTTTATTTTCGGCTTCCTGATGACGACCTTCCCCAACTGGATGAGCGGCCAACAGGTGTCGCCGCGCCGTTATGTGTCGGCTTTTGCGCTGCTGGTCGGCGGGGTGGCGTTGTTTTATATCGGGCTATTCACCGGACGGGCGTTGCTGGCGCTGGGTGTGCTGTTGATGCTGGCGGGCTGGACGGTGGCGCTGTATGCGTTGCTCGCCGTGCTGTTCACGGCTGTGCATCCCGACAAGCTGCACCCCACTATCGCGGCCATTGCGCTGGGCATGGGCTGGCTCGGTCTGCTGGCTTACGGGTTGTGGCTGGTGGGTTTGGGCGACGGTTTTGCCGCGTTCGCGTTGATATGCGGCGTGTGGTTCTTTCTGACGCCGATTTTCTTTACCGTCAGTCACCGCATGATCCCGTTTTTTTCCAGCCGGGTGTTGCCCAACTATAAAATCGTGCGTCCCAAGTTCGCGCTGTGGACGATGCTGGTGTGCTCCCTGGGGCATGGATGTTTGGAAATAGCGGGCATGGGACGCTGGCTGTGGCTGGCCGATATACCCTTCGCGCTGACGGCGCTGCACCTGACTTGGCGCTGGCAGTTCGTGCGCAGCTTCAAAACGCGCATCCTCGCCGTGCTGCATATCGGCTTCGCCTGGCTGGGCGTGGCGCTGGCGCTGTATGCCGGCCAGAGCTTGGCGCTGTTGGCCGGCTGGACAGCGCCCGGACTGGCCGCGCTGCATGCGCTGACCATCGGCTTTTTCGCCTCGATGATGCTGGCGATGGCTACTCGCGTCACGCTCGGCCATTCCGGCAGCGAGTTGGTGGCGGACGGCGCCACCTGGGCGCTGTTCCTCGGCTTTCAGGGCGCGACCGTAGCGCGCATTGCCGACGATCTGCCGTTGCCCATCCCACACGGCCACCTTTATTTGTTTGCCGCCGTCGTCTGGCTGGCGTGTTTCATCTTCTGGTTCGCCAAGTACGCACCGCACTATTGGCGTCCGCGCGCGGATGGGCAGCCGGGTTAGCTTGCCCGTCTGCCGAAAAAAACCCGCGACATGCGCGGGTTACCAATGTCTTCGTCGGAGGAGCGAAGATGATGCGGTCAATCGTGGTTCTTGAAAGGATTCATGGGGGGCGTCGGTATCTTGTTGTTCTGGCCGTTGACCTTGTCTTGCATCCAGGCCGGCATATCGCCCAGGCTGACTGGATTGTCGTCCCCGCCGTTGAGTTTGACGCTGTCGGTGCCGACCACCACGCCGTCCGGGCCGACGGTGGCATCGGCAGTGCAATGTCCCTGTTTGTCCAGTTTGAGTTGTTTCAACAGGCGCTCCAGTTCGGCGATTTGCGCGCGCAGCTTGACGATATCCAGGCTGTCGCCCTGGTTGACCGGCACGGCGGCATCGCACAGTTTGGTTAGCGGCGCGAGCGGGCTTAACTTGAAGGTGGTGTCGCTAATGCCGGTTACGCTCATTTTAACGTCGGCATAACACTTGCCGCTTTCGTCGTTAAAGCGGGTAAAGCTGAGGAAAGTCATTTTGCCGTTCGTGGACAAAGTGCCGACATTGGAGCTTTCAGTCGTGGTCGGCGCGGCGCCGACAAACGCGGTATTGGTCAGCGTGTAGCCCGTGTCGCTTTTCGCCAGGTCTCCGGTGTAATGGACATAGCCCAAGCCGGTGTTGACTTTGACGTCGTCAAGCTTGAACGTGGCGCTGGGCGTCGGTGTCGTAGTGGTCGGCGTAGTGGTGGAATCCGCAGCAAATGCGCTACTGGACAGGAGGCCGGCCAAGACCAGCGCGGCGGCTATTTTGGAAATGTTATTCATTTGGATTGCTCCTAAACATAAATTTCAACCATTCCGACTGGAATGGTGAATTGGGACTAAGGCCGGGTGAACCTACTGCAACCCCGCCACCCTAAGGCAACATGCTCTTGCGGATATTGTGCGCCCCGCCTTCGGCGGGCTTGCGCTTGCCGACGCAACTCAACCGAACCAGGTTGTGCATCCCATGACCACGGGGACATCTTTTTTCATGCATTGCGTGAGTAACATGGTATAGCTTGAGCGAGGGAAATTCTGTGAACTGGATCACACTTTCCGCGATTTAGCCGGGAATAAAAGCGGGGAGGTTTGTCGGGGTTGCAGGGTATGCTGAGGTTGTATACTTTGCGCGGCCACAATTTGCGGATTTAGCCGCGTCTCGCGGGATGCGATTGCTGCGCAAATTGCGCCGTGTGGCTGTTCCTAGGCTGTCGAAATACAGCGTTTTTATCGAATTTTAGCTTCCCGGTTTTTGGATATACCAAGAAACGTAACGACCTGCCTTATTTTTAATCCGTTCATCCTTCGCCCATTCGGCGAAGCTCAGGGCAGGCCAGGCTCAGGACGAACGGATTAAAAATAAGGCAGGTTGTTATGGTGCAACCCGGCATACGCGCGAGGCACTGAGTCAAATTTCCCCGTTCGTGGTGAGCTTAGCCTGCCCTGAGCTTCGCCGAAGGGTCGAACCATGAACGGGGAAATTTGACTCAGTCCGTCAATTGAGAAAATCCAAAAACCAG
>JBAYVP010000133.1:0-12223 GCA_041674485.1 Sulfuricellaceae bacterium | reverse complement strand
GTTTTGTCTTTATGGATTGCCGTCATGAGTTGAGCAGCGTTGCGGCTCAGTTTGCCTGGGATTCATGAATGTTTTCCATCATTGATTTTCATCATGAATTTCTGAGAACAAATTTACCCTGCCTTATTCTACCGCGCGAGGCAATAGTTGCAAAATAATCCTGGATCAATTCAAGGGAATTCAGCCATGACTGAAATCACCGACGAAAAGCCGAGAATACTCATCGTCGACGATGTGAGTGAGCATTTGCATGACCTCATGAACATGTTGCGCGAGGAGTATGCAATCGTTGCTGCAACCCGTGGCGAAAAAGCCATCGAACTGGCGCAGCGCGATCCGCAGCCCGGCCTGGTGCTGCTCGACATCAGGATGCCCGGCATGGATGGCTATGAAGTGCTGCACCGGCTCAAATCCGATCCTGCCACGTCCGGCATTCCGGTCATTTTCGTCACGGCGCTGACGGAAAGCGTTGATGAGGCGCGGGGAATCAAGCTGGGCGCCGCCGATTACGTCACCAAACCGGTCAACCCGGAGTTGCTCAAACAGCGCATACGCACCCAGCTCGAATTGCGCCGCTATCGCCGGGGGCCTGCCCTGTCTGCGGGCTGCGGCAACACGACGCGTGGGGAGCGTCCGACCTTGCTGCTGGTGGATGATATTCCCGAGAACATACACGAATTGGCCGAAGCGTTGAAGAGCGAATATCGGATCATGGTTGCGTGCGATGGCCGGAAAGCCATCGACCTGGTGCATAGCGCGACGCCGCCGGACCTGGTGCTGCTCGACATCGTGATGCCGGAAATGGACGGCTACGAAGTCTGCCGCCGTATCAAGGCAACGCCCGACGGCAACCGCATCCCGGTCATTTTCGTTAGCGTAGCCGATACGCCCCAGGACCGGATCAAGGGTTTTTCCATCGGCGCGGCGGACTTCATCGCCCGCCCCTACGATATTGACGAAGTCCGCGCCAGAGTTCGCGCCCAACTGGAGCTAAGCCGCTTTCAGCGCTTTCTCGAACAATTGGTCGAGCAACGCACCGCGTCGCTGCGGCAGGCCAACGCCGCGCTGCTGGAAAGCCAGGAAAAATACCGCATCCTGGCCGAATATTCGCCCAACTGGGAATTCTGGCTGGCGCCGGATGGCAGTCATCTCTATGTATCCCCGGCCTGCATGGAGGTGTCGGGCTATTCGCCCGCCGAGTTCATGGCGGATGCGGGCTTGATGCCCAGAATCATCCACCCCGACGACCTTGCCCTGTGGAAAGCGCATCAGGACGACGTAGCGGAAAACCGTTCCCGCGCCATTGAGCAACTCAGGTTTCGTATTCGCGCCCGCGACGGCAGCGAGCACTGGATAGAACACGTCTGCCAGACGGTGCGCGATCCTGCGGGAGGCTCAATGGGGCAACGCGGCACCCATCGCGACATCACTGCCCGGGTGCATGCCGAACAGGAACTGGAATACACCCGGAAACTGCTGCAAGGCATACTCGACCATAGCCCCGGCTTGATCTATGCGTTGGATATGGAAGGCCGTTTCCTGGTCGTCAGCCGCGCGTTCGAAACATTGTTCGGCGTCAGCGCCGGCGAGTTGATCGGGCGCACACGCCAGGGACTCGCACCGGACGCGGTGATGGAGCAACACCGGCGCAACGACATGCAGGTCATCGCTCAGGGAGAGCCAGGGTGGTACGAGGAGATCAACCCGGAAAGCGATGGCGAGCACACCTACCTGAGCGTGAAATTCCCGCTGTCCGACTCCAGCGGGAAATGTTTTGGGCTGGGCGGCATATCGATGGACATCACCGAGCGCAAGCGGGTGGAACAGGCATTGCGCGATAGCGAGAGCCGATTTCGCAATCTGGTGGAAACATCGAGCGCCAGCGACTGGATTTGGGAAACGGACGAGCATGCCGTCTACACCTATGCCAGCCCGAGAGTCCATGCCATTCTCGGCTACCGGCCCGAAGAAATGCTCGGGAAAACGCCTTTCGACCTGATGTCCGCCGTAGAAGCGCAACGGGTGGCGAACCTATTCGGCGCCATCGTCGCGGCGCGCGAGCCGATCACCAACCTCGAAAACACCAATTTCCACAAAGACGGGCATCCGGTCATCCTGGAAACGAACGGCGTCCCGGTCATAGACCAGGAGGGAAATTTCCGTGGCTATCGCGGCGTGGATAGGGACATTACCGAACTCAAGCGCAACGAACACACCCTGCGCATCCAGGCCGAACGGGCGCACGCCTTGCTGGAACTCCCCGAAGCCGCCGGGCGGATGAGCGAGCAGGATTTCATGCAATATGGCCTGGAACTGGCGGAGCGCTTGACGGACAGCACGATCTCCTTCATGCATTTCATCAATGACGGCGGGGAAAGCATAGAGTTGGTCACCTGGTCGCGCAACACCCTGGAGCACTATTGCACGGCAGCCTTCGACAAGCACTATCCGGTGAGCCAGGCCGGCATCTGGGCCGATGCGCTACGCCGGAGCGCGCCGGTGGTGTTC
The DNA here is from genome assembly GCA_041674485.1 of Sulfuricellaceae bacterium. GTDB lineage: Bacteria > Pseudomonadota > Gammaproteobacteria > Burkholderiales > Sulfuricellaceae > JAGXQV01. Next base: position 9,715 of record JBAYVP010000133.1, on the reverse strand, counting down.
AACGATTACGCCGCCTATCCGCACCAGTGCGGCCTGCCCGCAGGACATGCCGAACTGGTGCGACTCACCAGCGTGCCGGTCATTGAGGACGGCAAAGTGGTCATGATCGCCGGCGTGGGCAACAAGGCCGAACCTTATACCGACCTGGATGTGGAATCGGTGGAATTGCTCGCCGACAGCATTTGGCGCATTGTCCAGCGGCGGCGTAACGAGGTTATGTTGCGCAAGCTGTCGCTGGCGGTGGAACAAAGCCCGGAGAGCATCGCCATCACCGATCTCGACGCCAACATCGAATATGTCAACGATGCCTTTGTGCGCAATTCCGGCTACAGCTTCGACGAACTCATCGGGCGCAATCCGCGCATCCTGCAATCCAGCAAGACAATGCGCGCAATTTACGACGACATGTGGCGGACGCTGCTGCGCGGCGAAACCTGGCAGGGCGAACTGATTAACCGGCGCCGCGACGGCAGCGAATACACCGAGTTTTCCATCATCACGCCGATCCACCAGGCGGACGGACGCATCAGCCACTACGTGGCGGTGAAGGAGGATATCACCGAGAGAAAGCGTATCGGCAAGGAACTCGACCGGCACCGTCATCATTTGGAGGAACTGGTCGATACCCGCACGCGCGAACTGGAGCACGCCAAGGTCGTGGCCGAGGCGGCGAACGCGGCCAAGAGCGCTTTCGTCGCCAATATGAGCCACGAAATCCGCACGCCGCTAAATGCCATCGTCGGCCTGACCCACCTGTTGCGACGTGACCATGCCGATCCCACACAGAAGGAAAGGTTGGAAAAAATCGTCGATGCCTCCCACCATCTGCTCTCGGTCATCAACGACATTCTGGATTTTTCCAAGATCGAAGCGGGTAAACTGAGCCTGAGTAGCACCGATTTCGCCTTCGAGCGCATGCTCGACAACGTCGTCTCGATGATCGGCCACAAGGCGCGCGACAAGCGTTTGGAACTCGTCGTCGAGCGCAGCGATTTACCGCCGGTGCTGGTGGGCGATGCCACCCGGCTGGCGCAGGCGCTGCTCAACTATCTCTCCAACGCGGTCAAATTCACCGAACAGGGACAAATCACCGTGCGCCTCTCCCAGGTGGAGGAATCGGCAAGCGACCTGTTGGTGCGTTTTGAAGTGTCGGATACCGGCATCGGCATCGAGCCTGGGAAAATCGCCGGCCTGTTCGCGGCCTTCGAACAAGTCGATGCCTCCACCGCGCGCCGCTACGGCGGCACCGGCTTAGGGCTAGCCATCACCCGGCGGCTGGCGCATTTGATGGGCGGCGAGGCCGGCGCGCAGAGCACACCGGGCCAGGGCAGCAACTTCTGGTTTACCGCCCGTCTGGGAAAAAGTACGCTCAGCCTGGAAGAATTGGCGGAGGCGCCCGCCCTTGCCGAGCTGAATTTGCAAGCCATACCCGCCGGCGCGCGCATCCTGCTGGTCGAGGACAACAAGATCAACCAGGAAGTCGCGCTGGAACTCCTGAGCGAAGCCGGGCTGACGGTCGATGTCGCCGGCGATGGTTTCGAGGCGCTTGATAAAGCGTATGGCGGCGGCATCGACCTGATCCTGATGGACATACAGATGCCGGGCATGGACGGCCTGGAAGCGACCCGGATTATCCGCTCGCTGCCCGGTTGCGAGTGCGTGCCTATCCTGGCAATGACCGCCAACGCCTTCGACGAGGATCGCCAACGTTGCCGCGAGGCCGGCATGAACGACTTCATCGCCAAGCCGGTCGATCCCGAGCAACTTTACGGCACGCTGTCGCGTTGGCTGCCAACCACGACCGTCTATTGTCCCATCGCACCCGCAATAGCTCGGCTACCCGCCGAACTTGCAGCGATCCCCGGCCTGGATGCCGGGCGCGGCCTCAAGGTGCTGAACGGCAATCAGCTCGCCTACCGACGTTTGCTGCGCCGCTATGCGTCCGACCATGCCGACGACATTTCCCGGTTGCGTAGCGGCCTGTCCCAGGGAAACCATGACCAGGCCAGACTATTGGCGCATACGCTCAAGGGCAGCTCGGGCAATCTGGGCGCGACCGGCGTGCAGCACCTGGCCGCCGAGTTGGAGACGGCAATCAAGGAAAATGGTGGCGCAGAGGCAATCGAACAGCTGGCCTGCTCGCTGGAAAGCGAATTGCAACGCGTAACCAGGGGGATACGCGCGGCGCTGCCGGAGGATGCTGCAACGCCTTGCACCGGCGTGGTGGACTGGACGCTGGTGCGCCAAGTGCTGGCCGAACTGGAGCCTTTGCTGACGACCTCCAACATGCAAGCCAACCGGTTGGTCGAAACCCATGCCGCGTTACTCAGTGCGGCGCTTGGCCCTCTGGGCGCGGAACTGGTGCGGCATATCGAAAATTTCCTTTACCCCGAGGCACAGGAAACCTTGAGGCGGGCGCGGCAGGAGTATATAGGGCTGGCGACGCAATGAGCCGGCCCAGTTACAGCATTTTCAACATCCGATAGTTATACTTCGCGCGGTCACAAATTGCGCATTTATCCATCGCCTCGCGGGCGCACTGCTGCGTTGCAAATTACTTGTGATGTATGTCCGCTTTGTCGGCAGCCATCGGCAATACGACAAGATTGACGTGGAAACGATTTACGAAGAGGTAGCTATGGAACTCAGACCCATCCGAACCGGGAAGGACTATCAGGCGGCGTTGACGGAAGCGGAGCGCCTGTGGGATGCACCGGAAAAGTCGCCCGCGGCAGACCGGCTTGACGTTTTGGTTATGCTGATCGAGGACTACGAGCGCCGCTGCTTTCCGATTTCCGATCCCGATCCTATCGAATTTCTGATCCATGTCATGGAAAGCCGGGGGCTGGCACGCAGGGATTTGGAACCCTATATCGGCCAGCGCGGACGTGTGGCCGACATTTTGAACCGCACCCGCCCGCTGACGCTGGAGATGATCCGGCGCTTGGCGGAGGGTTTGAACCTAGAAAGCTCAGTTGACCGCTTGCCAGGTCGTATAACGTGATGGTTCTAAACAGCTTTGTCATATATTTTGCGTTCACCCATATGGTGAGAGCGCTACGGGCTGGATTGCACGGTTTTCCGGGCGCATGGCGGCGTTGCAACTCCTTGGAATGGAACAACCATTCCGCGTTGTTGCGCCTTGCCCTGCACCCGGAAAACCGCACACTCCAGCCCGTTCAACTGAGCTTTCTAGGTTGAAACTTCCCGCCGAGGTGTTGATCAGACCTTACCGCTTGCGCCAGGAAACCGTGATACTGGCGGCAGCCTGATCGCGGGCGTAGGATATGGTATCGCGAACTGCGGCGCATGCCCCGCAGCATGTGGCGGAACCAACCCGGAGGCAGGAAGGATATAAATCGGATGGACACTGATGAGCCGTTAGATGCGCTCAAAGCGAAATTCCGCGCCATCCGCGATTGATGCGCCTCTTGTCATCGTCCACATCCTACGGCCCTGTTGCTGGGGTTCGTGCCTCACCCCAGCCTACAACACTGGAGCGGCTTTCCGCAAAAAAACAACGACAGGATGAACAGGATTGACAGGATGGGTTTTCTATCCTGTTCATCCTGTAAATCCTGTCTAAACGGCTGTTTGGCTCCGGCTTGTCCGGGTTAGGATGCCAAGGTAAATTTGTTCTCGCCCAGAAAAAAATTATTCACCGCAGAGACGCAGAGACGCAGAGATTTTGTAGAGGAATGGTATGCCTTCACCCTCCGTTATATTTCTCCGCGCCTCGGCGTCTCTGCGGTGAATGGTTTTTCCCCGTGCTGAGAACAAATTTACCTTGGGTTAGGATGCCCGCTCAGTTGTATTTCACCGTAAAGAGTTATATATTTATTTAATATTTATTCGTGGAGAGAAGTTATGGCAACAGTAACCTTGCGTAGCCTCGGTGGCTCAGTGGTCATGACGCTGCCCAAGCAGATTCTTGGCCTGATGCACCTCGACGCGGGCAATCAAGTGGCGGTGAGCGTCGAGAATGGCCGGCTGGTCGTGGAGCCGCAACGGAAGCCGCGCTATACCCTCGCGGCGCTGCTGGCCCAGTGTAACGACGAAAACATGGCGTTGAGCGCCGATGAGCGCGCCTGGCTGGATGCGCCTCCGGTCGGGAAGGAGGTGTTGTGAAGCACGGAATTCCGGATCGGGGGGATATTCTGCACCTTGATCTTGATCCGGCGCAGGGGAAAGAGCAGCAGGGGCAGCGTTACGTGCTGGTTCTGACGCTTGCGGAATTTAATCGCTTTGGTCTGGCTCTGGTCGCGCCCATTACCCAGGGTGGCCGGCTCGCCCGCGAGCACGGTTTTGCCGTGCCCATGGCGGGGGCGGGAACGAAGACCCAGGGCATGGTGCTGTGCAATCAGGTCAAGATGCTGGATTTCAGGCAGCGTGGCGCACTGATCGTCGAAATGGCGCCGGACATTGTGGTTGACGATGTGCTGGCGCGCGTGAAGGTATTGCTGGATTGACGATGTTTTTGGCGCAAGCCCGCAAGCGCCATCCGGGCTACTTGCTGTTCGCTCCGAGGTGTTGATCAAGCCTTACCCGCTTGCGCCAGGCAACCGTGATACTGGCGGCGGCCTGATCGCGGGCGTAGGATACGGTATCGCGGACGATGCGATGCGTGCCCCGCCGCATGTGGCGGAGCTAACCCGGAGGCAGGAAGGATATAAATCGAATGGACACTGATGAGCCGTTAGATGCGCCCAAAGCAACAGGCCGATCGATAATTCTGCTGGTGGACGACGATACGGCTGCCCTGGATGCCCTCGGTCGCCTGTTACACGCGCACTACGACGTGCTGGCCGCCCCGTCCGGGGAGCGCGCGTTGCAGATCGCAGCCGACGCCGCCAAGCCGGACCTGATCCTGCTCGACGTGATGATGCCGGGCATGGACGGTTACGATGTGCTGGTGCGGTTGCGCGACAATCCCGCCACCCGCGATATTCCGGTTATCTTCGTCACCGGCATGGATTCCGCCGAAGACGAAGAGAAGGGACTTGAACTTGGCGCGGTGGATTACATCGCCAAACCCTACCATCCGCTCATTGTCCTGGCGCGCGTGCGCACTCAGCTGGAACTCAAGCACACCCGCGATCTTTTAGCCAACCATAACCGCATCCTGGAAGAACAAGTGGCAGCGCGCACCGCCGAGCTGCGGGAAAGCGAGGAGCGCTTCCGTGTCGCCATGGAAAGCATGCGCGACGCCTTCATTATCATTGAGGCCGAGCACGGCGCCACGCTTACGTGGAATCCCGCCGCCGAGACGATTTTCGGCTACTCAAAGGAAGAGATGATCGGGCAACCACTACACGAGTTCATTATTCCGTTGCGTTTTCGCGCAGAGGCCAGCCGCGGCATGGCGCGTTTCGCCGCGACCGGTGCGGGAGCGGCGATCGGCAAGCTGCTGGAACTCGTGGCCTTGCATAAGGACGGCGTAGAATTCCCCATCGAACTGTCCCTTTCCACTATGCATCTGGGCGGCAAATGGTATGCCGCCGGCATTGCGCGCGATATTACCGAGCGCAAGCGCTATCAGGCGCAACTGGAGCGCCACGCCAATTTCGACGAACTGACCGGCCTGCCTAATCGCAATTTATTGACGGACCGCCTTGCCCAGGCGATGGCGCGCAGCCGCCAGAGCAAGAAAAACCTGGCGGTGCTGGCGTTCAACCTGGATCGCTTCAAGGAGATCAACAACAGTCTGGGGCGCGCCGCCGGCGACAAACTGTTGCGGGAAGTCTCCGGCTGGCTGGGGACGATGGGCGATACGCTCGACACGCTCGCGCATACCGGCGGGGACGAGTTTGTGCTGCTGGTGGAGGACGGGGAAATCGGCGGCGCTGTTTCTCTCGCCCAAAACATCCTGAAAGCGCTGGATCAGCCGTTCCAGGTTGAGGAGCGGGAATTGTTCCTGTCCGCCAGCATCGGCATCGCCATGTTCCCCCAGGATGGCGAGGATGGCGAAACCTTGTTGAAAAACGCCGGTGCGGCGATGTACCGCGCCAAGGCGGCGAGCGGCAACGGTTACAGCTTTTACGCCGCCGAAATGAACGCCCACTCGCTGGAGCGGCTCAACCTGGAAAACGATCTGCGCCGCGCCGTCGAGCGCGACGAACTGGTGCTCCACTATCAACCACAACTGAGCTTGCGTAGCGGCGAGATCATCGGTATGGAGGCGCTGGTGCGTTGGCAGCATCCGCTACGCGGGCTGGTTCCGCCCATGGACTTCATCCCGCTGGCCGAGGAAACCGGCCTGATCGTGCCTATCGGCGAATGGGTGCTGCGCACCGCCTGCGCGCAAAACCAGGCATGGCAAGCAGCGGGCTTGCCGGCCATGGCGGTGGCGGTGAATCTGTCGGCGCACCAGTTCGAAGGGCAGGATATGGTGGCGTTGACCCGCCAGGTGTTGCGCGAAACCGGTCTTGCTCCCGGCTACCTGGAGCTGGAGCTGACCGAAAGTGCGGCGATGGGCAATGCCAATGCCTTCATTGCGTTAACGGAAGCGTTAAAGGGGCTGAACGTCACCCTGTCCATTGACGATTTCGGCACCGGCTATTCGTCTTTAAGCTATCTCAAGCGCTTCGCCCTGGACCGGCTGAAAATCGATCAGTCCTTCGTGCGCGACATCGTGCAGGACCCGGACAGCGCCGCCATCGCCGTGACGGTTATCGCGCTGGCGCATGGCTTGGGACTGTCGGTGATCGCCGAGGGCGTGGAAACCGAAGCGCAACTGAATTTCCTGCGCACCCGCGGCTGCGACGAGATGCAGGGCTTTTACTTCAGCAAGCCGTTGCCTGTCGCTGAATTCGAGCAATTGTTGCGCGACGGTCGCAAGCTGGCATTTCCTACGGCTGCCGAGGCGCCGGGGCGCACCTTGCTGCTGGTGGATGACGAACCCTCCATCCTGTCGGCGTTAAAGCGGCTGTTGCGGCGCGAGGGCTACCCCATCCTCACCGCCACCAGCGCCGCAGACGGCATGGAATTGCTGGCCACGCACGAGGTGGCGGTGGTCATGTCCGACCAGCGTATGCCGCAAACGACCGGTGCGGAATTTCTTGCCAAGGTGCGGGTCATGTATCCCGATACGATACGCATCATCCTTTCCGGCTATACCGACCTCAAGGCGATTACCGATGTGGTGAATCGCGGCGAAATTTACAAGTTCCTGGAAAAACCGTGGAACGATGCAGCGTTGCTGGCCACCCTGCGCGAGGCGTTCCGGTTGCACGATGCGCGGCGGGCATGTCGGTCGGGCGAGAGTTGATGACGATATGCCTTCTCGCGGGAAAAATTGAAATTGCGGAGAAATATATGCAACGCATACTTCTGGTAGATGACGAACAAAACGTACTGAACGCCTTGCGGCGCGAATTGGCCGACGTCTACGAGGTGGAAACCTTCGTTTCGCCGCAGGACGCGCTACGGCGCGCAAGAGAAACGGACTTTGCGCTGGTGGTGTCGGATTATCGCATGCCGGATATGGACGGCGTGGCGTTTCTCGAACATTTCGGGCAGATGCAGCCGGATGCCGTGCGCCTGATCCTGAGCGGCCAGGCGGATCGGAATGCGCTAATCAAGGCCATCAATATCACGCACATCTACCGTTTTCTGCCGAAACCCTGGAGCGAAGCCGACCTGAAAGCCAATATCCGCCAGGGGCTGGACTATCGCGCGGCAATCCTGGAAAACCGCCGCTTTGCCGAAGATTACCGGCGGCGTTTCGGCACGCCGCCGCGCGAGCAGGAGTGCAAGCTGTACCGCGTGTTGTTGGTCTGTTCCGATGAACATGTCGCGAACACCATGCAACGCGAACTGGTGCACCATTCCGCCTACGAGAGCGCGCATGGCGCGCTACGCTATGAAATGTCCTACCGCCCGCCCCATGGCGACCACGATTTTCAGTTGGCGGCGGACCATTGCGCATCGCCGCAGGAGGCGCTGATGCGCCTGGGAAGCAACCGTTACGATCTGATCATCGCCGATTATTCCATGCCGGAGATGAATGGGGTGACGTTCTTCAGCAAATTGCGTCAAACCGGGGTGGATAGCGCATGTATTCTAATCGGCGAAAACCTGGATATGCCCACGCTGGCCGACGCCATCAACCAGGCGCATATCGACAGTGTCCTGACCCGCACGGGTGGCGGCTACGACCTCAAATCCGCAGCCATGCGCGCGCTACGCTACCGCGATTTGCTGTTGGAAAACCGCACGCTGGGGGATATGCTGCATGATAAGATGGAATAATGGAAAACACCGGAGAAAATTTGTATGCTTTTTGCGCCGTATAGCCGTTCTATACAAGCAATTTGCGCCTTGCATCGCATCCCGTGAAACGCGGCTAAACCGGTAAACCTGGATTCCTCAGTTGGGCATGAGAAAACCCCGTTCGCCCTGAGCCTGTCGAAGGGTGGACGGGGTTTTCTCATGCCCACCCACAGGGTGACACGTAGAAGCCGTTCATCCTAGAAAGCTCAGTTGAACGGGCTGGAGTGTGCGGTTTTCCGGGTGCAGGGCAAGGCGCAACGACGCGGAATGGTCATTCCATTCCCTTCTCTTGGAGTTGCAACGCCGCCATGCGCCCGGAAAACCGTGCAATCCAGCCCGTAGCGCTCTCACCAAACGGGTGAACGCAAAATAGATGACAAAGTTGTTTAGAACCACCATGTTACACATCTTGGCAAGCGGTCAACTGAGCTTTCTAGGTTCATGCTTCGACCCTTCGGCGAAGCTCAGGGCAGGCGAAACTCAGCACGAACGGCTTCTACGTGTCATTCAACTGGGGAATTTAGGGTAAATTGTGGCAAGGCATACAGTCGTAGGGTGGATAAGCGTAGCGCATCCACCAAATCGGCGTAGAAAGGTGGATGCGCTACGCTTATCCACCCTACATTTCCACGAGAACAAATTTACCCTGCATTTTCAATTGTGAAGTTGCGATTTTCAGGTGAAGGTCGCAATTTCCGATAAGAATTTTTCACGCTTTAGACGCGAAGCCGCGAAGAAGTGGGGGCGAGTAAGAATGGGCGGTCTCATTCCCAATGCCCAAAAAAAGATACGGGTTCGCTTCTCTTCGCGCCTAAAGCGTCTAAAGCGTGAGTTGGCTTGGCTGTTCGCCAAAAGCGAACCTCACATTGATCTGAGTTGAAAACGCTGTAATAAGTAGACAGTTTCCAAATCCGCAAATTGTGGTCGCGCAAGGTATGGGAAGGATAGAGGTTCGGAAATGGCACGGAGAATAAAACCACCGGAAGAATCGGATATGCAATGTTTCCAAGATCAATTGGAGCAAGCCACGGCTGCGGATAGGTGGAAACATTATCAATGCACATCGGTTACTCCCATGTACGGGGGCGGCGTCAAGGCCGGCGAGGTGGACAAGGCCATGCCGATCCGTGCCTCCGCGATACGCGGACAACTGCGTTTCTGGTGGCGGATAGCCTGCGGGCCGTTTGCCGACCCGCAAGACATGTTTCGGCGCGAGACCGCGATTTGGGGAGGGATAGCCGAAGCGGGGACTACTGCAAGCAAGGTGAAAGTGCGGGTTTGTGAAATGAGCGTTCCAATATTGGAGCCTGCACATATTTACCTGAAGTTTCACTGAAACGCCTCAAGCCACCATGCGCAGGAGCGCGCTAAGAAACGAATTATGAGGGGGATTGACGGGTTTGGGGAATACCCTATCAAAACTCGGCTCCAAAGCGGTTTGGGT
>JBAYVP010000132.1:0-12226 GCA_041674485.1 Sulfuricellaceae bacterium | reverse complement strand
CCCAAACCGCTTTGGAGCCGAGTTTTGATAGGGTATTCCCCAAACCCGTTAATCCCCCTCATAATTCGTTTCTTAGCGCGCTCCTGCGCATGGTGGCTTGAGGCGTTTCAGTGAAACTTCAGTAATTCAACCTGGAAACCTTCGTTAAACGGAGGTTTCCAGGATAACGGCGAGCGTGTTGCGTGGGAACGGGACAAGGTCGCTGGGGTTGCCCCGGCATTTTCTCCGCCAACGAATTTATCCCGCGTATTTGATTTTCTTGGGATTTATCGCCCGTATGGTGGTACAATGCCCGCCCTAGCTCCCATTCAGCCGTACACTCCCGTGAAACCCACCCTCGCCTTGGTCGGACGTCCCAACGTCGGCAAATCCACGCTTTTCAACCGTCTCACCCGCAGCCGCGATGCGCTCGTCGCCGATCTGCCGGGGTTGACGCGCGACCGCCATTACGGCCACGGCAGGATGGGCGATAAGCCTTATCTGGTGGTCGATACCGGCGGTTTCGAGCCGGTGGCGAAAGACGGCATACTTCACGAAATGGCGCGCCAGACCTTGCAGGCGGTCGATGAGGCCGATTGCATCGTGTTTTTGGTGGATGCGCGCCAGGGGCTGACAGCGCAGGATAAAACCATCGCGGATCGGCTGCGCCGCTCCGGCCAGCCGGTTTTCCTGGCGGTGAACAAGGCGGAAGGCATGCGGCGCGATGTGGTGGCTGCCGAATTTTACGAGCTTGGCCTGGGCGACCCGCTGGTGATTTCCTCCGCCCATGGCGATGGCGTGAATGAATTGGTGGAATTGGCGTTGGCGTCTTTTCCTGCCAAAGAAGTGGTTGAGGAGCAACAGGATCATCCCAAAATCGCCATCGTCGGTCGTCCCAATGTCGGCAAATCGACGCTGGTCAACGCTCTGCTCGGCGAGGAGCGCGTTATCGCCTTCGACCAGCCGGGCACCACGCGCGACAGCATCCATATCGATTTCGAGCGCGCCGGGCGTCCGTACACGCTGATCGACACCGCCGGCATCCGCAAGCGCGGCAAGGTGTTCGAGGCGATAGAAAAGTTTTCGGTGGTGAAAACCCTACAGGCTATTGAGGACGCCAACGTGGTGGTGCTGGTGTTGGATGCGCGCCAGGATGTCGCGGAGCAGGATGCCCACATTGCCGGTTTCATCATGGAAGCGGGCAAGGCGCTGGTGGTGGCGGTGAATAAATGGGACGGCCTGGATGCGGCGCGGCGCGAGGTGCTCAAATCCGACATTGCGCGCAAGCTCCAGTTTCTCGATTTCGCCAAGTTTCATTACATTTCCGCCTTGCAGGGCAGCGGGGTGGGCGGGCTGTTCGGCTCCATCGACCTGGCTTATGCTGCGGCGATGATTAAAATGCCGACGCCCAAGTTGACGCGCATCCTGATGGACGCCACGGAGCAACACCAGCCGCCCAAGTCCGGGCCGTTTCGTCCCAAGCTGCGTTACGCCCATCAGGGCGGCTCCAATCCGCCGCTGGTGATCGTCCACGGTTCGGCCATCACCGGCGTCCCCGACACCTACAAACGCTATCTGGAAAATGTCTTCAGCAAGGCCTTCGAACTGGTTGGCACGCCGCTCAGGGTGCAGTTCAAACAAGGCAGCAACCCTTTCGCCGACAGAAAACCCGCGCCCAAGACCGAAAGCGAGGAAAACCGCGCGCATCGCCAACGGCGGCGCGGTCGGAAGATGTATGGCAAGAAATATTGATGGAATGAGGCGTAGCGCGTGAGAGGCGAAGCCTCACCTCACCCCTCACTTCCTTATCCCCCTATTCGTTTTTTTTGCTCCGCAATTCTTGGGCGATGTGGTAAAAATACGCCACTTGATTTGTCTAAAGACCCGTTTCATGCCCAGCCAAAATTCCACCCCACGCGAAATCGTTACGCCTTTTCGCCCTATTCCCCTGGAAATTCCCGAGGGGATGAAACCGAACGAATTCTTTAACAGCACGGAAAACCTCAACGACCTGATGCACAACAACGGTTTGTTGAAGAATGAGGAAAATCTACTGCTTTATCGCAAGGCGTTGGGGCATAACAACGAATTCGACACTTCCATCATCTACAACACTTCGCAGTGCATCCTGAACCCGCTGGGGCGTCCGGTGCGGCGCACCCAGGTGCCGGACGACGTGAAGCATGTGTGGAACCGGATGAACCAGGTCATCATCGACTACATGTTGGAGAGCTATCCCGACCCGGACCAGGCGCTGGTGCTGGCGGGCGAGGCGAGCCTGGACGCCACCTGGCCGCTGACTTCGCCGGGGGTGCCCAGCATCCGCATGTTGCACAACCACTTCATCGTTTTCCCCAAGGATGAGCTACGCAACGCCAAGTTGGCCGATCCAAAAAACCCCAACCTTACCGACGGCGGCCAGCATAGCCTGTTCCAGGCTTACATGCACAATGTGTACCGCGAGTTTTTCGATAGGGCGCTGAACCTGAAAATCCTCAAATCCGCCAGCGATGCCGATGCGCGCATCGAATTGACCGGCTACCCGCAAGGCTTGCCCAGTTGGGAAATTCAGGGGGGGGCTGCGGCGCTGAAGGATATACGTTTCTGGAAAGAATACGACGAGATATTGAAGGGCTTTATCGACTTCTACCGCACTTTTTTCTCGCAGGTTTCCACGCGCAACGCGCCGATGCCGACGGATGTCTATTTTCCGGCTGAGGTCGAGAACGTGCTGCTGTTCAACAACGATTTCCTGAAAACCGCGAAGAAGGTGCGCGACAACTGCATCGTCGATGCGAAATACGCCAACGCGATACGCTGGCTGCCCGCCTTCAAACAGCTTATTTACCGCAACGACGCAGGCAAGCTGATCGTGACGATCAGCCAGAACTCCATCGGCAATGCCATCACCGAACTGCTCGGTGTGGTGGTCAACCGCATCGCCGATGCCAAAGCCTACGAAGCGCGGGAGCCGCAACTGATCCAGCGCCTGCTCGAAGTGCGCCGCCGCTTGATCGAAGCCGACCTAGGAGACGGCATCGCCACCGACTATTGGCCGAAAGCGTAAATCCGGGCAAAGCGGGGCTTACCCCAGCGTCGCTACCATTTCGATCTTGGGCGCGACGGAGCGGACGATTTTCTGGATGCCATGCCCCGGATTCGTCTGGCGTTGCGAAACCACCAGCCCGATCTTTTCCAGCAAATTGACATCCTTGGTTACTGATGAGCGGTTACGTTGCAAGCGCACCGATAGCTCGCTGATCGTTTTAGGCTCCTGCATCACCTCAAGCATGAGATGGCGGCGTGCTTCCGATAGCACGGTGAACATTTGCTGCGGGTCTTCGAACGACAAAGTGACCCGTTCCTCGAAGTTTTCGCCGCGATCCGCCTTGCGCGCGGCATTGCGGGCGCGCTCAAAAAAACCTGCGGCGTTGTCTGTGCGGATAACCAGTTTAGTCATGATTTTACCTCTTTATGTTTCTGGACAATGCGCCACCACTCTTCCTGAAAGCGCGCCAATATCGCATCGTAGTCAGTAAATGCCACGGGTTCCACCCGCCCCAAATAGTGGCGGTGGTGATAGTCGTGCGCATTGTCGAAGCCCAGCACCCGCCCGTTATCGCCGGAATGTATCGCATGGTTGATATACGCCAGATTGTATCGCGTCACCACGGTTTTGCCGTTTACGCTGTAACCCCATACCTCGTAACTCAGGATGCCGCCGCCCGATTTGGCTTTAAGTTCGTGGCGCTCCTGCTCCAGCAGTTTTTCCTTGGGCTTGGACATTTAATCTCCAGATACGTAGAACAATAGCACACCTGGTGCATTTATGCTCGATTGTTGAGCAACACCACTACAAGTTTCGCTTACATCGACTGCTTGATCGCCAGCAGCGCCTGGTTGCGCAAGGTGCGCAACGCGCTGAGTTCCTTTTCTGTGATGCTGATTTCATTGGGATATTCCTTGTCGGCGTAGATCAGCGCCACCGGCACGCTGTTGATGTTGAGCGGAAAGAGCGTGAAGGTTTGCGCGGATACGGCCTTGCTGAACCACTCGGGGATGCGCCCGAATATTTTGCGGTCGTTGACGTCGGTGATGAGGATGTCCACGTTCTTGGTCATGGCGGCGTGGAATACGTCGGCGTCGAAGGCCAGCGGAAATTTGAAATTATTGGCGACATGCTGAATGTCGTGGCCGAAGCCAAAGCGTCCGTTCATGGTTTTTTTCTTGCTGTTCCTGACGCACAGCAGGACGCGCTGGAAGCCCATGCCGCGGTAGATGGTCTCCAGGATCATGCGTAGTATGTCGTTGAGCGCGCGGCCTTCCACCAGCGAATTGCTGATGTCCTGTATGCCTGCCGCCAGGATGGCCGCGCTATCCAGCGGCGCGGCGGCTGAAAGTTCGCCGGAGGATTTCAGCTCGCCCAAGTCTGAAATCAGCGTGGTTCCCTTGATGATGGTGTCGGCGGTGTCGTCGGTCTGGGGTTGGGCGGCGCCGGTCAGCCAGGTTTTGACTTGTTTGCCGAATTGGCCTTGTTGCAGGTTGATGTGCATCACCCCGGCGTATTGCTCCACCTCTTCCAGCGCCTTGTCCAGCGCGGCTTGCAGCTCTTTTTGCGGCAGCGGCAGGTGGTTGCCGAAACGGGCGACGATTTTTTTGATTAGACCGTCCTTAGCCGCGCGCGTGGTCGTGGCGACCATGTTGCACAGGTCGTGGGTAAAGGCCACCAGCAAGTTCATTCTATCGGCGTCAGTGGGATTTTTGCCGATAGGTATCTTATTTTCCGGCAAGGCGCGCATGCTGTTGAGGATGGTGGGTGGAAAGCCCCAGATGCGGGCGATGCCCATTCCCAATTCGCGGTAGGAAAGCCCCAGCACTTGAATGGAGGCTGCCTCTTCGCTGATTTTCAGATGCTGCACCCGTTTGCGGATTTCCTCGCTTTCCTCGGGAAAATAGAACAACGACAGCGTTCGTCCCAAATCATGGAACATTGCGCAAATAAAAGCTTCCTCCGGGTCGCGGAAATTATTGGCGACGGCGACCCCGCGCGCCAGCATCCCGGCGAGCAGCGAGCGGGTGAAATCATCGCGCAGCAAGGTCGCCTGCGCTTTATTTTGCAAATGTTCGAACAGCACCAGCGTGATGGCGAGATTGCGCACTGCGTCGAAACCGAGGATCACCACCGCGCGCGAAATTGTGCTGATGTTGCCGCCGCCGTACTCGCGGTAAAACACCGAGTTGACCACCTTGAGCAGCTTGTTCGTCAGCGCGAAGTCCTTCAGCACCGTGTTCGACAGCTTGGTGGCGTTTTCCGTTTCCGATGAAATAATCTTGTTGATCGAGACGACCGATTCGGAAAGCGCCGGAAAATCGCTCTTGTGCCGCATCCGGCGCAGCAGGAATTCCAGTGTGTTCTTTTTGGCTTCTTCCTGGATTTCCTCCGGCATCGCGTCATCAGGATGGACATAGGCGCGTAGCGCTTCCTTCATTTCCAGCGCGCCGGCATAGCGCTGCGCCGGATTCGCGGCCAGCGCCTTGAGCAGGATGTCGCCCAATTCCTCGTCTACCCACTCGCTTAAGGTTTCGGCGCTGAACAGCGGGCCGGCGGCGATCCGCGCCATTTTCTGATCCGCATCAATGCCCGGCACTGCCGGCTGGCCGCTGATCATTTCAACAAAGATCAAGCCCACCGCAAAAATGTCCGATTGCGGGCCGTAGATATGCCGGGTGATGCATTCCGGCGCCAGATAACCCGGCGTTCCGACCAGATCGGCGTTCACCGTGGAAGTCTCGGCAAGGCGGGTGGCGATGCCGAAATCCGCTACGCGCAGTACGCCCTGATTGCTAATCAGGATATTGGAAGGCTTGAGATCGCGATGAATGATGTTGTGCTGGTGGGCGTAAGCCACCGCGTCGAGCACCTGGTCGATAATGTCGAGCGCGCGGCTGGGCTGTAACGCGCCTTCTTCGGCCATCATCTTCGCCAGAGTTTCCCCCTCGACGTATTCGAACACCAGATAGGGTTCGCCGCGATGTTTTCCCGCTTCGAAAACCGGGACGATATTTGCGTGGCGCAAATTGCTGACGGTGCGCGCTTCCTCAATCAACATGCGCCCCTGCTCCTCGCCCTGGCTGCTGAAATGCACGGTCTTGATCGCCACCTCGCGCTCCAGCTTAGGATCGAAAGCCAAGTAGACGACGCTTTGCGCCCCCCTGCCCAGCTCGGCAATAACTTCGAAGCGCCCGATTTTGTGAAGAAAATCTCTTTTTTCCATGGGGGGGTTTTAGTAAGGGGTGAGGGGTGAGGGGTGAGGGGTGAGGGGTGAGGTGGGCGAACTTCCTCACTGCCTAAGCTAGGCAAGCCAAGCGTCGCTTTCGGCGCGAACAGGCGCTTCTATTCGCGCCGAAAGTGGCGCTTCCACAGTCTCCCCCTCACCCCTCACTCCTAACTCCTCACCTATGAGTGCTTATTTTAGCGAAATCCGTTAAAATCCGCGCTTTACAAATTTTGAAAAGGGCACGGCGGCGTGCCCTTTTTCTCTGAATGAACAACATCCGCAACTTTTCTATCATCGCCCACATCGACCACGGTAAATCGACGCTGGCCGACCGCATCATCCATCTGTGCGGCGGTTTGTCGGACCGCGAGATGGAGGCGCAGGTGCTCGATTCGATGGACATTGAGCGCGAGCGCGGCATCACCATCAAGGCGCAGACCGCAGCGTTGGAATATCGGGCGCTCGATGGCCAAGTGTACCAGCTCAACCTGATCGATACTCCCGGCCATGTGGATTTTTCCTACGAGGTCAGCCGTTCGCTGGCGGCCTGTGAGGGCGCGCTGCTGGTGGTGGATGCCTCTCAGGGCGTGGAGGCGCAAAGTGTGGCGAACTGCTATACGGCCATCGAGCAGGGCGTGGATGTAGTGGCGGTGCTCAACAAGATCGACCTGCCTTCCGCCGAGCCGGAGCGGGTGATCAAGGAAATCGAGGACATCATCGGCATCGACGCGCAAGATGCGGTGCGCTGTTCGGCCAAGACCGGCGAAGGCGTGCAGGACGTGCTGGAGGCGGTGGTTGCGCGCATTCCGCCGCCCCAGGGCGACCCGGCTGCGCCGCTGAAAGCGCTGATCATCGACTCGTGGTTCGACAATTACGTCGGCGTGGTGATGCTGGTGCGGGTGGTGGACGGGGTGCTTAGACCTAAGGATAAAATCCTGCTGATCGCCAGCGGCACGGAGCATTTGTGCGAGCAGGTCGGCGTGTTTACGCCCAAGGCCAAGGGTAAGGAGCAACTTTCGGCGGGGGAGGTGGGATTCATCATCGCCGGCATCAAAGAACTGAAATCGGCCAAGGTCGGCGATACCGTCACGCTTGCCGGGCGGCGCGCGGCGCAGCCGCTGCCGGGCTTCAAGGAGATCAAACCGCAAGTGTTCGCCGGGTTGTACCCGGTGGAATCCCACGAATACGACAATCTGCGCGATGCGCTGGAAAAGCTCAAGCTTAACGACGCCTCGCTGCAATACGAGCCGGAGGTCTCCCAGGCGCTGGGGTTCGGTTTCCGTTGCGGTTTCCTCGGCCTCTTGCACATGGAGATCGTGCAGGAGCGGCTGGAGCGCGAATACGACATGGACTTGATCACCACCGCGCCGACGGTGGTGTACCAAGTAGTGATGCGCAACGGCGACGTGCTGGAAATCGAAAATCCCGCTAAATTGCCCGAACTCTCCAAAATAGAGGAAATCCGCGAGCCTATCATCACCACCACAATACTCGTGCCGCAGGATTACGTCGGTTCGGTGATGACGCTGTGCAACCAGAAACGCGGCGTGCAGAAAAATTTGCAGTACATGGGGCGGCAAGTGATGCTGGTCTATGAAATGCCGATGAACGAAGTGGTGATGGATTTCTTCGACAAGCTGAAATCGGTGTCGCGCGGCTATGCGTCGATGGATTACGAATTCCTGGAATTCCGCACGTCCGATCTGGTCAAAGTCGATATCCTGATCAACGGCGACAAAGTGGATGCGCTGTCGGTGATCGTCCACCGCGCCAACAGCCTGTACCGGGGGCGCGAAGTGGCGGCCAAAATGCGCGAACTGATCCCGCGCCAGATGTTCGACGTGGCGATCCAGGCGGCCATCGGCGCGCAAATCATCACCCGCGAAAACGTCAAGGCGCTACGCAAAAACGTACTGGCCAAATGCTACGGCGGCGACATCTCGCGCAAACGCAAGCTGTTGGAAAAGCAGAAAGCGGGCAAGAAACGCATGAAACAGGTAGGCAACGTCGAAATTCCGCAGGAAGCGTTTTTGGCGATTTTGCAGGTGGATAACAAGTAGGTGAGGCGATAGGGGTGAGGCGTGAGACGTGAGGCGGTAGGGGTGAGGGATGAGGAGGTTTTCCTCACCCCTCGCCTCTCACCCCTCACCTTTTTCCCGCACCCCTCACCCTTCACCTCATGAAGAGGTGTCAATGAACTTTCCATTAATCATGCTACTCGCGCTGGTCATCACCGGCGCTATTTGGCTACTCGATATTTATGCGTTGAAACCGAAACGCGACAGCGAGGCCAAGGAGCCGATGCTGGTCGAATATGCCAAGAGCTTTTTTCCGGTGATTCTGGTGGTGTTCGTGTTGCGTTCATTTTTGGTGGAGCCGTTCAAGATACCCTCCGGTTCGATGATGTCAACTTTGTTGGTGGGCGATTTCATCCTGGTCAACAAGCACACCTATGGCATCCGCCTGCCGGTGATCAACAAAAAGATCGTTGAAATCAATTCGCCGCAGCACGGCGACGTGATGGTGTTCCGCTACCCGGAAGACCCCTCGCTGGATTACATCAAGCGCGTGGTGGGGCTGCCGGGCGACAAGATAAGCTACCGCGACAAGAAACTGACCATCAACGGCCAACTGATACCCTCTGTGCATCAGGCCGATTACAGTTACACCAAAAGCGGCCTCAATTACGTGAAGGCTGCCCAATACATGGAAACCTTGGGTTCCCACGTGCATGAAACGCTGGTGCAGCAGGAAGCCCCAACCCTGCGTTTTAACGACGTGCGGGCATTTCCGATGCGCCAGAACTGCGACTACAATGAGGAAAGTTTCACCTGCACCGTGCCGCCGGGGCATTATTTCATGATGGGCGACAACCGCGACGACAGCAACGACAGCCGCTATTGGGGCTTCGTGCCGGAGCGTAACATCGTCGGACGGGCGTTCATGATCTGGTGGAATTTCGACGACTTCAAGCGTATTGGAAAATTTATCAACTAATTGTAATTGGGGAGGGGAGCCATGAATCAGCAAGTGATCGCAACAGGTTTCGCAAAAAAGCAGCGGGGCGTCAGTCTTTCCGGGACAGTGGTGGTCATGGTGATTTTGGCTCTGATAGCATTGGTCGCCGCCAAATTGTCGCCGGCCTATATCGACTATTTCGCGATAAAAAAAGTGCTGCTGGCAATGGAAACCGGCGGCGAATTGAAAAACCTGGGCGCCAAGGAGTTGCGTGCGTCATACTCCAAGCGTTCCAGCATAGACAACATCAAGAGCATAACCGCAGAAGACCTGCAAATCACCAAAGCAGCCGACGGTACGGCAGTGATTAGCGCGGAATATTCGGTAAAAACGCCGCTGGTGGCCAATATCAGCCTGATCATCGACTTCACGGTCTCGACGGCGAAGACCGATTAACCAATAGTAAGGGGGGGAGGAGTTAGGCGTGAAGAGTAACCAATTCTCTCTCACTCCTCACCCCTCACTCCTAACTCCTCACCCCCCATGACCCCAGAAGCACTGTGCCGACAACTCGGCTACCGGTTCCACAAGCCTGAATTGCTGCGCCAGGCGCTCACCCACCGCAGCCATAGCTCCCCCAACAACGAGCGCCTGGAATTCCTCGGCGACAGCGTGTTAAATTGCGCCACCGCCACCCGCCTCTACCATCTTTACGGCAGAGTGGCGGAAGGCGACCTGTCGAGGATGCGCGCCCACTTGGTGAAAGAAGCCACGCTGGGCGACATCGCCGCCTCCCTAAAACTTGGCGACTACCTGTTGCTCGGCGAGGGTGAACTAAAAAGCGGCGGTTTTCGCCGCCCCTCCATCCTGGCGGATGGCCTGGAAGCGATATTCGGCGCGATTTACCTGGATGGCGGCTTTGCCGAGGCGGAGCGGGTGATTAACACCCTTTACGAACCGCTGGTCAAGGAACTCGACCCGAAAACCCTGGGCAAAGACCCCAAAACCCTGCTCCAGGAATGCCTGCAAAGCCGCAAAATCCCCCTGCCGCAATACAACGTGATCACGATAAGCGGCGAAGCCCACGAACAGCACTTCGTGATGGAATGCGTCATTCCCAGCCTGAAAATCAGCGCAACCGGCGCCGGAAACAGCCGCCGCAGCGCCGAACAAACAGCCGCCGGCAAAGTCTTTTTAAAGATAAGTACTGAGTAGCGAGTGCTGAGTTCCGAGTGCTGAGTGTTGAGTGCTGAGTGCTGAGTTTCGCGTCCCAAGTGCTGAGTCTCCCAACACTCAGCACTCAGCACTTGGAACTCAGCACTCTTTATATAGGTAAACATAACATGACCGATTTCCGTGCCGGCTTCGTCGCCATCGTTGGGCGACCCAATGTGGGCAAGTCCACCCTGCTCAATCACCTGATCGGGCAGAAGATCAGCATCACCTCGCGCAAGGCGCAGACCACCCGCCACCGCATCACCGGCATTCGCACCGATGCGGACGCCCAATACGTTTTCGTGGATACGCCCGGCTTCCAGTTGCAGCACCAGAACGCGCTGAATCGTGCGATGAACCGCACCGTCACCCAATCGCTGGCGGATGTGGACGCCGTGCTGTTCGTGGTCGAAGCGCTGCATTTCGACAGCCGTGACGAACAGGTGCTAATGATGCTGCCCAAGGATAAGCCGGTGCTGCTGGTCATCAACAAAGTGGACCGGCTGGAAGATAAAGGCCGCCTGCTGCCCTTCATCGAGAAACTCTCCGCGCTCTTTCCCTACATCGCCGTCGTGCCGGTCAGCGCCCAGCGCGACCTGCAACTGGACACCTTGTTGCAGGCGCTACGCGGCTGCATGCCCGAAAACCAGGCTACCTTCGGTGAAGATGAAATCACCGACCGCAGCGAGCGCTTCCTCGCCGCCGAAATCCTGCGCGAAAAAGTATTCCGCCTGTCCGGCGACGAAATCCCCTACGCGATCAGCGTAGAGATCGAAAAATTCGAAACCACGGGCAACCTGCGCCGCATCTTCGCCGCCATCATCGTCGACAAAGAAACCCAAAAGCCCATCCTGATCGGCAAAAAAGGCGAAAAACTCAAGGAAATCTCCACCCAGGCGCGCCTCGACATGGAAAAACTGTTCGAGAGCAAAGTCTATCTGGAAGTCTGGATCAAAGTAAAAAGCGGCTGGGCCGACAGCGAACGGGCGGTGAAAAGCCTGGGGTACGGGGTGGCAGAGGACAGATGACAGAGGGCAGAGGACAGAGGCAACGGACAGGCTGGTGGCGATTTTTCGTGTGGGTGCAGCCTGCCCTTGGCGCATAAACCAGATGATTTTTCCGGCAGTCAGACGTACAATTTCGAGCAGGAGGACGACACCATGCCATCAGCCGCTACCGTTCGTCTCGAAGCGCGGATCAGCACTGATCTACGCCATGCAGCGCCCGTTTCATCTATATGATTTGTAAGGAATTAATCACATGGCATTTCCAACCGCCGTCAACAACCAGATCACAGATGCCGTCACTCAGACCAATATCAAGGTTTTGGATGACGCGCCAGCCATCGCCATGGGCAATCTCTATCAGGTGACTGCGCAAGCCTTGGCCAATGCGGCTCACAACGCGACCCTGTCCCAGCAACAAAGCTGTTTGACGAATCAAGCTGCCACCACGGCAGGTGTATCCGCGTTGTATTCGGTTGACACCGCCTCTGATGCTGTCTCCACCGGCGGATAACCACCAAGCCCACAATGTAGGGCGCAATTGTTATTGCGCCGAATGAAAACGCTGATATGCGGAATGGATGGGCGCGATGTGGCCTTTCTGCGCCCCCATGCCACCATTGCTATGGTCCCATACTCGCTTGAGCACAAGAGCCGTCAGGCTGTCGGGTACCCCCTGTGTCAGACTAGTTGTCGCCTCAGAATTTAACCTTTTAAGGGTGTAGGCAATAATGAAATCAACGTATACTGAAGCGTTTATCGAACAGGCACTGGTCAAGCTGTTTTCTCGTG
>JBAYVP010000131.1:0-12311 GCA_041674485.1 Sulfuricellaceae bacterium | reverse complement strand
GCGGGCGCGGCTTCCGCGTTGCAAATTGCTTGTGTGGAACAGCCACACGGCGCAATTTGCGCAGCAATCGCATCCCGCGAGACGCGGCTAAATCCGCAAATCGTGGCCGCGCAAAGTATAAAAGCCACCCGCCGCCTCACGCCTCACCCTTCACTCAAATTGCGATATGCGTTGCCGGATCGCCCCCCACCTTTTCCGCGCGGACGTGAACTTCCAACTTACGCCCCTCGCTTTCCTCGAAATTACGGATCTGCTCGATCAGCTTTTCATCCAAAATATATTCCCGCGCCAGCAGCAACAGCCCCTCATGGCTGACGAAATCGCGCGACAGCACCATGCCGGTTTCCAGCTTAGCGGCGGACAGCACGATCTCCGGTCCGTAGGATTCTTCCTTGGTCTTGCCCATCAAGTCGGCGAAAACATCCACCACTTGCGGATCGTAACGTTTGCCGCGCCCCTCAATAATGGTTTTCAACGCCGCATCGGCGCTCAGGCTCTTAGGAACCAGGCGTCCGGTCTGAAGGCTGTCGTAATCGTTGGCGACGGCGATAATGCGCGCGCCGAACGGAATGGCATCCTCCCGCAGCCCGGCTGGATAGCCCAGTCCGTCGAAACGCTCGTGGTGGGCGCGGATCAGCCGTGCGGCGTTGGCCAGTTGTTCCAGCGCCATCAAGGCTGCCGCCCCCTTGGCCGGGTGCTTGACAAATTCGGCGCGCTCCTCGGAAGTGAGCGTGGTGAACGGTTTGGTCAGCAAGCGGTCGGGCAAGCCGATTTTGGCAATATCGTGCAATAGCGCGGCCACCACCACATCCTGAGTTTCCGAGGCGGGCAGTCCGAGTTTTTTCGCCAGTCCGCGCGACACATCGGCGACGCGCCGCGAATGGCCGGCCATCGAGCCTTCGCGCAACTCCATCAGGTTGGCGAACACCTGGATGGAAGTGAAAAAACCTTTTTTCAGTTTTTCGTGCGCGACGGAAAGCTGATCCATCGTCTTGCGCAATTCATCGGTGCGCTCCCGCACCTTCTGTTCCAGGCTGGCATTGAGTTCTTTCAACGCTTCGTTTTGCTGTTGCGTCAGTGCTTCAAGGCGCTGTTTTTCCGCCTTCAGCAGCTTGCGCTCCAACGCATCGCGCACCGTGAGCAGGATTTCGTTATCGTTCCACGGCTTGGAAATATAACGATAGATTTCGCCGCGATTGATCGCGTCTATAGTGGAACTGATGTCGGCATAGCCCGTCAACAGGATGCGCGCCGTCTCCGGCGACTTCAGGCGCACTTGTTCCAGCACTTCGGCGCCGCCCATGCCGGGCATGCGCATATCGCACACCACCACATCCACCGGCTCTTGTTCCAGCACAATCAGGCCGGCTGCGCCGTTTTCGGCGGTCAGTATCCGGTAACCGTTCGGGCGGAACAAGCGTTTGAGCGAAGACAGAATATTGGCTTCGTCGTCGATAAAAAGCAGTGTCGGCGGACGGTCCTGCAACGTGGAATCGGTCATGGTTTTACTTGTGCTCCATGTTTGCGAAGCATGGGTTATCCTAGAAAGCTCAGTTGAACGGGCTGGAGTGTGCGGTTTTCCGGGTGCAGGGCATACCCGACGGCCTTACGGCCTAGGCACAAGAGGCGCAACGACGCGCAATGGTCGTTCCATTGCCTTTTCGATAAGTTGCAACGCCGCCATGCGCCCGGAAAACCGTGCAATCCAGCCAGTCGCGCTCTCACCATACGGGTGAACGTAAAATTGATGACAAAGTTGTTTAGAACCACTATGTTACACATCTTGGCAAGCGGTCAACCGAGCTTTCTAGGGTTATAGATCAAGAGGTTCTCCGAGTGACTCTCCTGCCTGAAATGCGGCGCTTCAGTAAGGTGACTCGCAAAAAATAACTTCCCACTCTCGTTCCCACGCGCGGCAAAGGAATGCAGTTCTGGACGCGCTGCGTCCCGAATCAGTTGTATGTGCTTTGCTGCCAAGGTCGCAAACACACTCGCCGCGGCGCAGGGTAAATTTGTTCTCAGAAAAAATGTAGGGTGGATAAGCGTGAGCTGCATCCACCTTTACTTGCGCCGACACGATGGATGCGGCTCGCGCTTATCCACCCTACGACTACGACCTTCATGATTGTTGGCCATCATTGATTTTCATCATGAATTTCTGAGAACAAATTTACCCTGGCCGTCCACCGCAATGTCTGAGCCATTTGCGCTGTCTATAACCAGTTGATTTTTAATGTTAAAATATGGCATCAAAAAACACTTTACCCCAAGAAATGACGTTTTTTTACCTTATTGGGGTATTTTTGAGAGCACCTCAAAAATCATGCCAAAATTTCCACCCCAATATAAATATCAATGACTTAACAATAATATATTTTTTATTGGCATTGTTTACACTGTAACCCATTGATTCTACGATAATGCAGATGAAAATTTATACAGCGCAAGTAGCTCTGTCTAGTTCGTCCTTGCGGCAAAGCGTATAGTAACGGATTTTATCGGTTTCCCGGTTGATTTCGTTTGCCAACTCATCCCGCATCCGATTCAGCCGAGCAATGTCGAGATGAGAGAACTGCCCTAGGCTGTCGAAATGTAGCGTTTTTTCGAAATTTCACCTTCCCGGTTTTTGGATATACCCGGAAATGTCACGACCTACCTTATTTTCGGTATTATGTAGCTATTGCACAAAGCAATTTAAAACAATAGGTTACGTAACATGATAAATCTTCTATTATTTTCGTAACTGATTGATTAATTGGAAGCCAATTACTGGCTTTGTGCGGTTGCTACATAATACCGCTTATTTTTAATCCGTTCACCCTTCGACCCTTCGGCGAAGCTCAGGGCAGGCCAGGCTCAGGGCGAACGGATTAAAAATAAGGTAGGTTGTCGTCGTGCAACCTCAGCATACGCGACAGGAGAGGGGCAAATTTTCCCGTTCGTGGTGAGTAAAATATTCGCCCGCAGGCCGAAAGGCGTTGGCAAGAAACAGGGGTCATGGCTGCTGTTTGGCGCTCGTTTAATGGCTTGCATTCCGTTATTGTTGTTATATTTGCCATTGATATATATGAATAAAAAAGCTGTTTCTTGAGAGCCTGTCGAACCATGAACGGGAAAATTTGCCCCTCTCCGTAAGTTGAGAAAATCCATAAACCGGTGCTGAATTTTTGTCAAAAAATGATAAATTTCGACAGCCTAGGTTCAGCCCGCAATCATCGATGCTGCGGGAATCACCAGCAGTAGTTCCGATTCATCCACCAATCGATAGCGCGGACGTTTGCCGGATAAGCGCTCGCTGCTGTCCAGAATGATCTGCACGCCTTCGCCGCGTTTGTCCATCATGGCGCTACGATTGGAAAATGCGCGCTCGTTTTCGGGAACCGGGCATTTGGCCAACAGGCTAGTAATGGCTTCGTTTCTGGCTGCCTGCCGGTAGGGCAGGCTTTCCACGGTCATGGTGTTTGGAATGGCGCCCGGCGAGTAGAGTTCCAAGCGATTGGCGAATAGCCGCAAGCGGATTTTGGGGCACTGGTTCAGTTTGATTTTTTATATAACGTTATGAAAATAATGTATTATATTTTATTGAAAAACTCAGAGCTGTTTCCACAACGAAGAGTAAACTATCAAAATTGCCCAAAATACTGATAAAACCGACCTGCCCTCATTGCGAGTCAACGAATTGCCATCTTCGTAAATCCTGTTCATCCTGTCATTGCTTTTTTGTAAAAAGCCGCTCCAGTGCTTGATCTACGATATATTCTTGTCACAAATTGCTTGTGACTTGGTCAGTAAGTGACTAGAAACCTCCGTTGAACGGGCTGGAGTGTGCGGTTTTTGCGAGCTTTCGCCTGACGGCGAAATGCCTGCTTACCCCGCTTCGGGTGCAGGGCATACCCGACGGCCTACGGCCTGGGCACAAGAGGCGCAACTTTGCTGCATGGTCATTTCCTTCCCCTTTTCTTGGAGTTGCAACGCCGCCATGCGCCCGGAAAACCGTGCAATCCAGCCAGTCGCGCTCTCACCATACGGGTACACGCAAAATAGATGACAAAGTTGTTTAGAACCACTATGTTGCACTTCTTGGCAAGCGGTCAACGGAGGTTTCTAGGTTAAAGTTACTCAAATTATTCCGTGCTCAATTACTTAGCAGCACAAATTCCAGTTTGCGGGGTATATACTGCGCTTGGAAGAGGCTTTATCGGAAAGCCTGACTGCGAGTATCAGGAAAATGACCGACGACATCATCCAGGCGCTGCTGGTCGAGGACAATCCCGGCGACGCCCGCCTGATCCGGGAAATGCTGGCCGAGGTCGGTCAAGCCCACTTCCGCCTGGAGTGGGTGGAAAATCTTGGCAAGGCGTTGGAAACCTTGGCGCAACAGCAATTCGCGGTGATCCTGCTGGATATGTCGCTGCCCGACTGCCAAGGCATGAATTGCGTTCGGCGCATCGAACAGGCTGCGCCGAATGTCCCGCTAGTCATACTTACCGGCTTGGACGACGAAGCGCTGGCAGTGGAAGCGGTGCGTTCCGGCACCCAGGATTACCTGGTCAAGAGCGAAGTCACCGGCCACCTTCTGGTGCGCACCCTACGCTACGCTCTCGAACGCCACCACATGCAGTTGAATTTGCAGGAAACCCGCCAGATGTTGCAACTGGTGCTCGACCATATCCCCCAGCACATTTATTGGAAAGACCGGGAAGGAAAATATCTTGGGGTGAACCGGGCTTATGTCCAAGCGCTCGGCCTGGCAGCCCCCGATCAAATCCTGGGACGCACCGCGTTCGATTTCCATGCGCCGGAACACGCCATGACGCTGTGCGAGGATGATTTCGCCGTAATGGAATCGGGACAAGCCCTGATCGACCGCGAAGATGCGATTCAACTGCCGGATGGCGGCATACGCTGGGAAACGAGAAGCAAGCTTCCGCTGAAAGACGTTCACGGCAATGTCGTCGGCGTTCTCGGGCTTTTTGAGGACATCACGCGCTTCAAGAAAACCGAGATGGCGGCGCGGGAAAACGAGCTGCGCCTGAGACTGGCGCTTTCCGCCTCTAAACAAGCGCTTTATGAAATAAATTTTGCCGCGAACGTTATCGCTTTCAGCCCGGAATATGCCGCGATAACCGGAAACAGGATCGCCGGACCCCTGCCGATCACCTGGCTATTCGAAATGTTTCATCCCGATGATCGCGAACGAACGGGAGAAATTTTTCGGGCTTATCTTGCCGGCGAATCGCCGGTTTTCAGAAGCGAAGGCCGCCTGAACACCAAAGGCGGGGAATGGAAATGGGTGCTTTTCCTGGGCGCAGTCGTGGATCGCGATTCCCAAGGAAGCCCCGCCAAGATGCTGGGCACCGTCACCGACATCTCCGATGTCAAGCGGCTTTCCGACCAGGTTCAGGAAAATATAAACCGACTGCGGGACATTACCGACACGTTGGCGGAAGGGCTGCTGGTGCAGGACGCCCAAGGGCGCATCACCTTCGCCAACCCCGAAGCTACGGCATTGCTGGGCTGGGATGAAGCGGAACTGATCGGGTGCAATGCCCATGAAAAAATGCATTCCTGCCTATCCGATGGCACGCCCCTTTCCCTGGAGCAGTGCCCTATCCAGATGTCCACACGGAAAGGCAAACCGTTTTTCGGCGAAACGTTTTTCCAGCGCAAAGACGGCACGATGATTCCCGTCACGGTGTCTGCCGCGCCATTCCGGAAAGGCAGCCGTATTTCCGAATCCGTGATTGCGTTCCGCTGTATCGGCGAACAACTGAAAACACAACAAAAACTCAAGGAAACGCTACGGGAGCTGAGCATTATCCTCAATACCGTCCAGGTAGGCATCAGCTTTATCAAGGATAATAAATTTATCTGGTTAAACAACCACATGAAGAACATGTTCGGTTATCCGGCCAGGGAAATCCAGAACAAACCCACCTGCATGATATACCCGGACGATGCTTCCCATGAAGCTGTTGGGCAGTTGGCTTATCCGCTGCTGGCAGAGGGAAAAACCTACGAACAGGAATGCCGGTTGCGCCATAAAAACGGCGAAATCTTCTGGTGCCACTTGCGGGGCGCCGCCATTGACCCCGAAGATATTGGCAAGGGCAGCATCTGGGTTATCCTGGACATCGATCGCCTCAAGCAAACCGAGCGGGAACTTCAGGAACTGAATCTGGCATTGGAGCAAAGGGTTTTAGCGGAAACCCGGAAAAATATCGAGCAGGAGCGGCTATTGACCCATCAGGCGCGCCATGCCGCCATGGGAGAGATGATAGGCAACATCGCTCACCAGTGGCGTCAACCGTTGAACACGCTGGGTTTGATCGTGCAAAACATTGCTTACGACTATAAGGACGGCTTGCTGGATCAGAATTCGTTAGCCGCATACAAAGACGCCGCAATTGATACGGTCAAGAAAATGTCCCAGACGATAGACGATTTCCGCAATTTTTTCCAGCCCAACCGCCCGGAAGAGCCATTCAACCTGATAAAACCGATTCGGGAAGCATTGAGCCTGATCGACGCCAGTCTGAAAAACAACGGCATTTCAGCAACCCTGGATTGCCCGGAAGACCTTGTCGCCTTTGGTCACTCCAACGAATTCGCCCAGGCCATGCTCAATTTTCTGGCAAACGCCAAGGATGTTCTGGTCGAAAAAAACGCCCCCATAAAAACCATAGAGATAACCGCCCATGAAGAAGGGCAGTATATTGTGGTTTGCATCCGGGACAATGGCGGCGGAATCCCCGCCAAAATCATGGACAAGATATTCGATCCCTACTTTACCTCCAAGGAAAACGGCACCGGTATCGGCCTCTACATGACCAGGGTGATAGTCGAACAACACCTGCACGGCAAAATTTCTTTCGGCAATACGCAAACCGGGGCGGAGTTTATCCTTTCCATTCCCAGAGAAAAGAATCCAATTTGAGGACGACGTGATGGACGCACAGGACGAATTGAAGCAAATATCGCTGCTCTATGTGGAAGACGACGAGAACATACGCAAGCAAGTCACCCATTTTTTGCAAAGAAAAGTCGGTCGCTTATGGGTAGCGAACGATGGCAGGCAGGGGTTGGAATACTTCATGGCGCACAAGCCGGATATTGTCCTGAGCGATATCATGATGCCGGGCATGAACGGCCTGGATATGGTGCGCGCGATCAGGAAGGAATTCCCCGATACTCCGGCAATCCTGTCCACCGCATTTAGCGACGCCGCTTACCTGTTGGAGGCAATCAAACTGCGGATCGACAATTACGTGCTCAAGCCGGTCGATTTCGACGAATTGTTCGCGACCATCCGGAAAAACGCAAACTTGCTGCTTGCCAGACGGGAACTGGCCGCAAAAAACGCGGAATTGGAACTTTACTGGCATCACGCCGAGGAAGAACGCCAATTGGTGGCCGGGTTGATGAAGCGGATGATGCGCCCTGAAACCCTGCGCGATGTGGAACTGCGCTACCACATCAAACAAGCCGAAAAAGTCGGGGGCGACCTGATCGCCGCGCAACGTTATCGCAACAAGCTCTACATCATGCTGGCCGATTCGACCGGGCACGGCTTGGCGGCGGCATTGAACCTGCTCCCCGTCAACCATATCTTCCACAGCATGGCGGGCAAGGGAGCGCCGCTATCCGCCATCGTCGAAGACATGAACTGTGCGGTCAAGCAACAATCCCCTGCCAACCGTTTCGTCGCCGCGCTTGTCGCCCGTATCGACACCCGTAATCGGCTGGTTGAAGTGTGGAATGGCGGCATTCCGCCCGCATTTTTTGTTTCCGAAGATGGCATGTGGGAACACCGTTTCGATTCCGCCAACCTTCCTCTGGGCATCCTGGATGACACCTTCGAGGCCGAGACGGAAATCATCCAGTGGCCGCAAGCGGGCCAATTGCTGGCCTTCTCGGATGGTCTGGAAGAAGCAGAAAACAGTCAGGGGACGCAATTCGGGTTCGACCGGGTGCATGAACTGATAACGGCATTCCCGCACGAAAAGCGCTTCGACGCGCTGGTGGAAAACGTTTATCGCCATGTCGAACCGGGCAGTTTCCGGGATGATGTTTCCCTCCTGCTGGTCAATTGCGGCATTAAGAGGGATTAGACATGCCATTGCCCATCGGTCAAGAAATTGCCGACGCCGCGCTACTGGACGAACTTTTCCGGGATGCGCCGATGGTTTTTTATATGGCCAAGGCCGACGGCAGCTACGCCACCACTTACATCAGCCCCAATGTCGAGCGCATACTGGGTTTCCCGCCTGAAGCCTGTCTGGCCTCAATGTCATACTGGCAAGACCGCGTCCACCCGGAAGATTTTGAACGAGTGATGCGCGAATTTGCCCTGCTTTTCGACACCGGTTGCCGGATCGTCGAATACCGGTTCCTCGGCGGTCGAGGCGACTATCTTTGGGTCAGGGACGAGACCCATCTGGTACGCGCACCGGACAGCGCGCCCGCCTATCTGACGGGGTATTGGCACGACATCAGCGCCCACAAGAACCAGGAAGCCGCCCTGCTCGCAACGCAACAGGCTTTGCAGGAAAAAGACCGCTTTTTGCAATCGGTGCTCGACAACATTCCCCAGCGCTTATTCTGGAAAGACCGCCGGTCGGTGTTCCACGGTTGCAATCTGGCCGGCGCCCGTGAGGTCGGACTGGTGCATCCCGAGGATATCGCAGGAAAAACCGATTTCAACCTGCACCCCAATCCCATGGTTGCGGATTACCTGCGCATAACCGACGAAGCCGTGATGGCTGCGGGGCAGGCGACTTACCATGCCGCAATTCCCCTCCAGCAGGGCGTAGTCTGGCTGGATGTCAGCAAAGTGCCGCTACGCGACGAAAAGGGTGAAGTGAACGGCTTGCTGGTTAGCTACGAAGACATCAGCACGCAGAAAAAAACCGAAATCGCTCTGCGTAATTTCAAGCGCGCCGTGGAACAAAGCTCGGACGCCATCGTCATCACGAATCGCGACGGCGATATCGAGTATGTCAACCCGCGTTTCCTGGCGGTTTACGGCTATGCGGAACAGGAAGTGCTGGGGAAAAATCCGCGCCTGCTGAAATCCGGCGTCCACGACGCAAGCACCTACCAAGACTTATGGCAAACCATCCTGGGCGGCAAGGGTTGGCACGGAGAACTGGTGAACCAGGCCAAAAACGGAGAACACTCCTGGCAGTCCGTCTCAATCTCGCCCATTTTCGATGAAAACGGTGTGATGACTCATTTTCTCGCCATACAGGATGACATCAGCGGACGCAAACGTATCGAAGAAGCGCTACGGCAAAGCGAGGAACGTTTCCGCACCATCGCCAATTACACCTACAACTGGGAAAACTGGATAGACCCCCACGGCAAGCTGCTGTGGGTTAACCCTGGAGTGGAGCGCGTGACCGGCTATACCCCGGAAGAATGTTATGCCATGGCGGATTTCCCCATCGGTATAATTTACTCGGACGATCGGGCAATAGCCGTCGAACATTATGCCCAAACCTTATCCGGCGCCGACCACAGGCCGTTGGAATTTCGTATCCTGCGCAAAGATGGCGAAGTGCGCTGGGGTGAAGTTTCCCTGCAACAGGTTTATGATGTTGGCGGCGCACCTCTCGGGCACCGCTCCACCGTGCGGGATATTACCGAGCACCGGCAAATCATGGATAGCCTTCATGACACAAAGGAAATGTTGCAATTGGTGCTCGACCACATTCCCCAGGGGATTTTCTGGAAAGACCGCAACATTGCCTATCTGGGCGGCAATGCCGTTTTTGCCCGCGACACCGGCCAGGATAGCCGTAACGGCATCAAGGGGCTGACCGACTTCGATTTTTTCCCAGCCGAGGAAGCCGAGCACTTCCGCCGCGACGACCAGGAAGTGATGCGTAGCAACCAGGCGCTCGTCAATCGCGAAGAGAAATTTACCAACGCCGGCGGGAGCGAGCGCTGGGCGCTCACCAGCAAAGTGCCGTTGCATAACCGCGACGGCGAGGTTTTTGGGGTGCTCGGCGCCTATACCGACATTACCGAGAGCAAACAGGCGCAAGAGCTGCTATCCCAATCCGAGCTGAAATTCAGCACACTTTACAATTCGACCAGCGACGCGGTGATGCTGCTGGACGAAAACGGATTTTTCGATTGCAACCCGGCCACGCTGGCCGTCTTCGGTTGCGCGACACGGGAAGAATTCTGCGCGCAACACCCCGCCGATTTGTCGCCGCCGGAGCAGCCGTGCGGCACGAATTCCCGGACGCTGGCCGACCAGCGGATTGCCACAGCGCTGAAAAACGGCAGCCTGCGCTTCGACTGGATGCACCGGCGCGCCGACACCGGCGAGAATTTTCCTGCCGAGGTGCTGCTCAATGCCATGAGCCTGGAGGGAAAACCGCTACTCCAGGCGGTAGTGCGCGACATCACCGAGCGCAAGCGGACGGAAGCGGCGCTGCTGGCGCTCAACGAAACGTTGGAACGGCGCGTCAAGGAAGAAACTGCGCAGAATATGGCGCAGGAACGCCTGCTGATCCAGCAAAGCCGCCATGCCGCGATGGGCGAGATGATCGGCAACATCGCCCATCAATGGCGACAGCCGCTGAATACGCTGGGGCTGATTATACAAAACATTGCCTACGATTATCAGGAAGGCATATTGGACCAGGATGCGCTGATCGAATACAAAAACACGGCATTCGACACCGTCCAGAAGATGTCGCGGACGATAGACGATTTTCGCAACTTTTTCCGTCCCAATCACAAGGAGGAAACTTTCAGCCTGTTGTTGCCGATCCATGAAGCGTTGAACTTGATCGACGCGGGACTGAAAAACAACACCATCGCCGTCATTGTCGATTGCGCCGAAAACCTCACCGCTTTCGGTTCTCCCAATGAATTTTCCCAGGTCATGCTTAATCTCCTGGCGAACGCCAAAGATGCGCTGGTGGAAAAAAATGCGCCCGTGAAAATTATCACGGTTTCAGTCCATGAAGAAGAAAACCTTGTCGTTGTCAGCGTAAGAGACAACGGCTGCGGAATTCCCGACGAAAACATGGACAAAATATTCGACCCCTATTTTACTTCCAAGGAAAGCGGCACCGGCATCGGCCTCTACATGACACGGGTAATTATCGAACAGCACATGCACGGAAAAATCACCTGCCACAATACCGCAGATGGCGCAGAATTCCTGCTTTATCTTCCCAGGGAAACGAAGCAACGTTTGGAATGCTAGAGGATGCGCAAACCTACATCCTGCCGGCGCAAAAGAGATAAATCAGTTACGAATTCCGAACACCCGAGATCAAAATTTGCCGCACCCGCTCGAACAGGCAGATTGCCGCGGCGGCAGCGGCATTCAGCGATTCCGCGCCGCCCGGCATGGGGATCAGCACTTTTTCGTTGGCGGCGTCCAGCAGGCGGGGTGAAATGCCTGCCCCTTCGTTACCGACGATGATGGCAAGCCCTCCGGTCAAATCGCAGTCGTAAAGGCTTTTCCGCGCATTCGGCGAGGTGGCCAGCACTAGGCCGGGAAACTCCGTCGCCGCTTTTACCAGATCGGCATTCTCCCGCAAAGCCAATGAAAAGTGCGCCCCCATGCCGGCGCGCAGCGCTTTGGGCGACCATGCATCGACGCAATCGGGGGACAGATAAGCCAAGCCGCAACCCGCTGCCGCAGCGCTACGCAAGATGGAACCCAGATTGCCGGGGTCCTGGATGGCTTCCAGCATCACGCAGAAATCGGCATCAATCGCAAGCGGCGGGGAGAGGGGGATAACGGCAACTATCCCGGTGGCGCTTTCCACCGTGGAAATTTCGCCGAACAGGCCATCTTCCAAAATCGCCAGACGATTTTCGGGGAGCTGCGCCATGATCGCCTGGATTTCCGGCTTTTCCAACATGGAAGCGGAAACTGCCGACATTTCCGGAATGCCGACCCGGTCGAGATAGACCGTGACCAAATGAACGCCGTCCAGCAGGGTTTTCTGCGTCTTTTTACGTTCCCGCGCTGACGCGGCAAGCTTTTTCAACTGCTTGAAGAGGAGGTTGTCACGGGAGGAAATTTTTTTCATTTAACAAAGAAGGCCGTTATCCTAGTACAGCAGCGCGCAAATATAGATAACACTGCATAAGCTTGCGTTGATAGAAAATGATGTAGGTGGAACACTTGCGCAATGGCACTGGAGAAGCAACAGGGTAAATTTGTTCTCAGCACGGAAAAAACCGATTCACCGCAGAGGACGCGGAGGACGCAGAGGAAGAGCATGAGGGTTTTCCTCTGCGTCCTCCGCGTCCTCTGCGGTGAAAAAGGTTTTGTC
>JBAYVP010000130.1:0-12346 GCA_041674485.1 Sulfuricellaceae bacterium | reverse complement strand
CGGTCGCCGCTCTCGCCCGAGTCGTCGCTCGTGCGGTCTTGTCCGTGGCAGAGGCGGTGTCCGACGCAGAGTCGGTCGGCGTGTTGGTCGGAGTGGCGGTCGGCGTGGTCGTCGGGGTCGTCGTCGGGGTCGTCGTCGGGGTCGTCGTCGGGGTCGTCGTCGGCGTGGTTGTCGGCGTGGTCGTCGGTGTCGTTGTCGGGCTGGTCGTCGGCGAAGTCGTCGGGCTGGTCGTCGGGCTGGTCGTTGGCGACGTTGTCACCCCACCACCAATAGGCGTTACAACATCCGGTGCCAAGGGATCAGGGGGTACACTTCTTGCAAAAGCTGGGTTAATAACCTCAACGTCGTCTTCTGGAAGCGGATCATCAACAAGCGGAACCGGGATTTGCTGTCCTTCGCTGTTGGTATCCATGGTTGGCACGGCACTCCCGGCAGCCATGGTCTGGCTCTGCACACTCAAGCCTTCGTCACGGATACCGCCTTCACCCACCATGTCACGATCTAGTATGCTATTTGCCCTTATGTCGGACTGGATATTTTCGTTGCCGGCACCTTCGACCCGTTCCTGCGCCCCGGTTACGCTGTCGGCTCGACCTATACCCTCATTGGCTCCCTCACGGCTAAGCACAGTCATCTCGTCAAACTGGACAGCCTCCTGATCCAACGCAGTATTGACGTTGGCGGGTTGTTCCTGATTTTGAGTGGTGTCTTCGTTGTTGGTGGCCATGATTTAAATCTCCTTGGGTAAACGCCTGTTCGGCTATACGTAGCCGATTCAACTGAATTTCAATGGTCGAATGCTACAAGGGGTAATTGCAAAATTATAGACAGCCAGAAGTTATAGCGTCTTAGCGCTCGTCAAACGACATCGAGGCAACGTCGATCAACGGTTTGACCAGGTATGCCAGCAGGGTTTTCTCTCCCGTCAGAATCTCCGCCTCAACGTTCATGCCGGGTTGCAGGAGGTTGCGTCCCGGCACATCGCCGACATAAGGGTTGTCTAATTTGACCAATCCTTGGTAATAAGCCGTTTTATTTTCGCCCAGCATGCTGGAGGCGCTCACCCGTTTCAGGCTGCCTTTGACAAAACCAAACCTGGAATAGTCGTAACTTGTTACCCGCAAATTGACCAGTTGGCCAACCCTGACAAAGCCGATGTCGCGCGGCGAGATACGCACTTCGGCTTCCATCACGGCGTTATCGGAGACGATTTGCATGAGCAATGCCCCCGGCTGTATAACCTGTCCAACGTTCTGTACGCGCATATCCAAAACATAGCCGCGGATGGGGGCGCGCACTTCCAGACGATCTACGCGACCCTGCAAGCGCTGGATGGTCTCTTCCACCTCGGCCGTCTCGGCACGCACAACCCCCAACTCGGCCAGGGCATCGCGCAGCAATTGATTCTGGGTGTCGATGCGACGGCTTCTAATCTCCGCCAGCTCATTCCCGGAAACGCCGATTTCTTCTGTCAAACGTGCGATCTCACCGGAAGCGGTCACTTTTGCCCGCCGTGTTTCCAATAACACGGTTTTATTTATCAGTTGGCGGGAGGCCAGGTTTTCGCGCATCTCGGCAAGCTCGCCGGTCAGTGCTTGATGCTTCCTGGCAGTGGACAAGGCCATTTCCAGTTGGCGGATGCGCTGTTTGCGCTGGTCGATCTGGCGATCCAGTATTGCAAGGGTCGAGTCCCTGGTATCCAACTGCGTGATATATATTTCCATCTGATTGGAAACCATGCCCGGTTGCTTTATGCCGAGTGCTGCAAAGTTGGGCGTCTTGTCTTCCGTAAACGCCTTCAAGCGCTCCTCGCGCAGGCGCAACGAATCGAGGCGCGCCTTCATTTGCCCATAATCGGCATGTGCCTGCGTACCGTCGATGCGCAGCAGCACCGCGCCTTGTTCGACCAGTTTGCGCTCTTCCGCCGCGATTTCCGCCACCACGCCGCCATCCAGGTGCTGCACCACCTTGACGCTTCCGGAAGGAATGACTTCGCCGGGTGCGCGCGCCACTTCCTTCATGCGGGTTAACGATGCCCATATGATAAAAATCAAAACCAATGCCCCGACCAGGTACAGGATAGGCCGTACAAAAGCGGGAACCAGCTCTTCTTCGATATGAATGCTCTCGGCAAGCAGACTGCGCTCCCTGCTGCCCAGCGGCATTTGAGTTGGGGATGCGGGCTCCTGATGCGACTCTTTCTTCTTAAAAAACAGTCTCTTTTTGAAAAACATTTAGCTTGGCTCCTAACTTAACTCCGAACTCAACTTAACCCAGAATTCAACTCAACTCCGAATTCAACTCAACTCCGACATGACTTTATCTTTGATTTTTTCAAAAGGCCCCATGGCGATCATGGTGCCGCGCTGCATCAGAATTACGCTATCCGCCAAGCGCATGTGTGCGGGTCGGTGAGAAACGATGATTACCGTGGAGCGCCCGCGCAACCATTCGATACAACGCATTAACGCTTCTTCCCCGCACCGGTCCATACCGGTGCCGGGTTCATCGAGCAGCACGATGTCGGCCGGTTTGAGCATGGTGCGTGCGAGAGAAAGGCGCTGGCGAAAACCATGCGGCTGCTGTGACGAGCGGCTGCCGGAAATGCGCGTGTTGAATCCCTGCGGAAGCGCCGCGATATCCCCGGCAAGCCCGGCCATTTCCACGGCCCAATCCATCTCCGCATCGGATGCGGTCGGATGTACCAGGCGCAGGTTTTGCGCCACCGATCCATAAAATAACTCGCATTGCTGCGGCATATAGCTGATTCTGGCGCGCAGATCGGCGGCGGTAAGCTGGCGTATATCCACGTTATTGAGACGGACCGTTCCGGCCTGCGGGATATAAATACGCTCGATCAGCTTGAGCAGGGTGGACTTGCCCGAGCCATTGCTGCCTGCGATCACAACAACCTGCCCCGGCGTCACCGAAAATGATACGCCCAGCAAAACCGGATCGGCATCGTTGGCGTAACGAAAGGAAACCCGCGCAAAACTGAGTGTTCCGCCCATTACGGATCCGATAGTTTGAAGCACCCCGGCGTCCGATTCGCTGCGGATGCGTATCAGATTCTCGACCTGGCGGATACTGGAGCGAATATGCACCACTGAGGTCGCAGCCAGGAATATATTTTGCATCGGACCGGTGACACGCCACAGGATCATCATGGTTGCCACCATGGTGCCGCCGCTGATATCGCCGCGTATCACCAGGTAAGCGGACAACGCCAATGCCATCAGGCCGGTAGCCGAGCCCAGTATTTGCGCCATGCTGTTGATGCGGGCATGTAATTGGTTATTTTTGAAATTGGCCATGACCGATTTGCCGCTCAATTCACGGAATCGGCTTACCCAGGATTGATCCGCTCCCACCAAGCGGATAGAGCTCATATCGGTCAACGCCTCGCTTAAAAATTCCCAGCGTGCCGTAGCCAACATTCCGGATTTTGCCGCCGCAATTTCGCCGGATTTTTGCGTGAAAAACCACAGCAGGTAAAAAAACAGCACCGACGCCAATATCACCAGCAACACCCAGGGATTGATAACGGCAATAGCCAGCAACAACACCAGGGTCGAGGGTAGTTCAAATACTAACAATGCCGCTGGCCCCAGGAAAAAATCGCGCAAACTCTCCAGGCTTTTAAACCGCCCCACCTGATTGCTGACTGTCGCACCGTCGGTAGAAGACGCGGGCAGGTTGATGATGCGCTGAAATAGGGTGTTGCCCAGAATATATTCAAAACGGCCCCCGACAAAAGCCATGATCTGGCTCTTGAGATTGCGCAGCAGACCATCGACAGCAATGGCGACAACCACTCCGACCAGCAGGAAAGCACCCATCACAATATCGCCGGACGGCAACACCAGATCGTAGATCGCCCGCACAAACAAAGGGGGGGTCAAAGCGAGTAACGCTCCCGCGATGGAAAGAATAAACGCCAATAAAATATGGCTGCGGAAGCGCAACAATAACGCGCCGATCCAGCTTGATTCGGAGCGGCGCTGCTTGACCGGAACATCCACCTTTTGAAACAGATAAATTTCCCCCAGCTCGGCGCTTGGCTTTATTTCGGTTTCTGCACGCAAGAGGCTATCAAACACCCATAGATTCCCGTTGGGCAACTGTTTCAACACCACCAGCGCCGGCTTGGCGGGTGGCACAAAAAGGCAGGGCATCAGGCGATGATCCAAGCGCGCCAGATGGCCATCAAGATGTTTTGGAAAAAGCTCCAGCGCTGACATGATCTGGCACAGCACGGTAATATCCATGCGCTTCACCAAATGTGGCATGGCATCGGCCAGCTCACGGGATTGCCCCTGCCATTCGACCGCGTGCAAAAGCGGCAGCAAGCATATCGACAGGTCTGATTCCTCATCGAATTGGCGACGGATGACAACAGAAAGCGCTTCTGCAGATTCGGGTCGTTCCGGCAAGTTGAGCATGTCTGCCTGAGCCGATAGGGCGACGGCCGCATCGGAACGAATTTCGACGGTGCCCTCATGTAAACGGCCATCGATCAGGGAATAAGTTTTATCCGCAAGATTGATGAACGAAGGGCGGTGTGTCACCAGCACCACGCTGCATTTCCCTTTCTGCTCCGCCAGATAGTCGCGCAGCAACTGGTCAAGGCGCATATCCAGAGAAATATTGGCTTCGTCGAACAGGATAACGCTGGGATTGCGCACCAGCGCCCTGACAATGGTAATAACCTGGCGCACCCCTGCCGGCAGGGTTTCCGCCACCCCCTCACCCACATTGGTTTCATACCCCAACTTCATGCCCGCCACGATTTGATCCAGACCCAGCTTGCTAGAGATTCTCAACGCCTCCTCATTCAGGCTGGTGTCAAACATGGTCAAGTTTTCAAGAACATTCCCGGATACGATCGTGCCGGTTTGCGGCAACAGGGCAATTTCCTTGTGAATGGTATTAGTAGCGTAGCTGTGCAACGGCAGACCATCCACCAGGACCTCGCCTGAAACAGGACGCACCAAACCGCTCATCAACGACATCAGGCTGGTTTTACCGCTACCGCTCACTCCCAGAATGGCGATGTACTGTCCCGCCTCCAGCGTCAGGGAAAGATTGGAGAATAACGCTGCCGCCTCTCCCTTGTCCGAGGTGGTGTTGCGCGGCTCCCTCGGTATCATGCGCGGGTCAAACCGGAAGTGGCTTTCGCTTTCATAGCTCAAGGTGATGTTGCGCAGTTCCAGCCCTTTGGTAACTGGCGGCATGGCCGGCTTTCCCTCATCGTTATCGTAGGGCAAATCAAACACCTGGTTGAGCCGGTCATGTGCCGCGACAAAGGACTGGTAGCGCATCCACACCGACAGGCCGCGGCGCAACGGTTGCAGCGCGCGCACCGATAACATCATGCATGCGGCCAGACCGCCGGGCGTCATCTTTCCGCTCATCACCAACCACGAGCTGGCAAATACCACCGACACAATCATGGCCTGCGAAAACAACATACCCATATTCGCAGCCAACGCATTGCCGCGTATCAGTGCCTCGCCCAGCCCGGAATTAGTCTCCTGCAAGCGCTCATAGCGGCGCAGCATCAGCGCTTCCATGGTCAGCGTCTTCACCGAATAAATGCTGGACAATACCTCGGTCAAGAAACCCAGGCGCCGGTCATCCAGAACGATGCGTTGCTGAACCTGCTTGCGCATCCAGTTGCCAAAATAGTAAATCAGGAAAGCAAACAACAGCAGCAGAAAAATCGGCACTGCGACCAGCCAGCCGCCGATGATATAGATCAATGCAGCAAAAATTACCACAAAAGGGAGATCGAACAGCACCAGCAGCGCCTGACCAGAATAAAATTCGGCCACCTTGGTAGTCGCCAGTATCCTTTCCTCATGCACGCCCGGCTCATCCCGCTGATAACGCTGCGACGGGACATGCATCAGCCGTTCGAGCGCGGCAACGCTGGTGTTGTGCTCGAAGCGCGCGCCCAGCCAACTGGTGACATGCCCGTTGATCGAGCGCAAAATTTCTTCCAGGATCAACGCGATGATGACCCCGATAACCAGGAAAGTCAGCGTCTCCAGAGACTGGTTGGATACCACGCGGTCAAGAATCTGAAGGATCGCGAGCGGCAACGCCAGCGCCAGGATATTGGACAATAAAGTGGAGAAGCCCAACCACGGCAACAAGCGGCGCAAATCGGGCGAACGGAATAGCTGGCGCAAAGCGCCATTTCCCTGCTTTTCTCCGGCAGCGTTGCCCTTGCCATCCGTATTCCGCTCAAGTGTCGATTGCGTTTTTTCCATGCTATTCAGTAATCCTGTTAACCCCAAGCCGGGCGAGAACTAAATGTAGGTGGGCTATGCCTGTCCTGAGCCTGTCGAAGCGGCCCGACATGGTGGGCACAGCCCACCCTACGGCTAATCCGTTCGTGGTGAGACGAACCACTCATACCCTTCGACAGGCTCAGGGTGAGCGGCTGGTGATAGTTTTTAGAAAATACTAAAGCCATTTCTCGTCAGGCTGATCTTGCATGATGGCCAGCGTTTGACCGGTGTCCACTTCCTGTAATTCCTGTTCCAGCACTTTGCTGTGGCTCTTCACTTCCTCGTGCAGCAACCGCACTTCCAGCATGTTGTGTACGCGCACCAGCACCTCGTCCTTGTCGAACGGCGTGCTGATAAAATCCTTCGCGCCGATATGCAGTGCGCGCAACTTGTAATCCGGGTGGCCGGTAATCACGATCACAGGAAGATAATCATCCGGCTCGATTTTCTTGAGGCTCTCTAACACCTGAAATCCATCCATGCCGGGCATCTCGATATCGAGCAGAATCAGGTTATAGCGATTCTTACGGTACAGATCGCAGACCTCCAGCGGGTTTATCGTTGTCGTAATGGAGGCGTAACCAGCGTTCCTCAGTATGCGATCAAGTATGTGAACATTAAATTCCTGATCGTCGACGATCAGGATGCTGGCGTTAAAGATGTCGGTTTCTTTTATCATAGTGCCCGCTCCAAAATGTACCTAGGCCGGATGAGCCGGAGCCAAGTAGGGTGGGCACGTTTTTTGTGCCCACGCGGAAATAACCTTCGCTGACTGCGTGGGCACAA
Organism: Sulfuricellaceae bacterium; assembly: GCA_041674485.1. Classification (GTDB taxonomy): domain Bacteria; phylum Pseudomonadota; class Gammaproteobacteria; order Burkholderiales; family Sulfuricellaceae; genus JAGXQV01. Next base: position 5,264 of record JBAYVP010000130.1, on the reverse strand, counting down.
AAACGTGCCCACCCTTCATCATTCCATATCCAAATTCTCTATTACCCGGCGAAGCAACGGATGAGTGAACGAAAGCCAACCCTCCGCGCTGCATGACAACACCCCGGCCGCAACCGCACGCTCCATCTGTGGGCGCAAGGTCTCGACATTCTCGCCCAGTGCAACAGCCACCTCGTCCAGATTTGCGCCCACGGCAGTCTTGGCCACTTCGCGCAACAAATTGCGATCCAGGTGCAGGCTGTCGAGGCGGGTAGTGATTGCCGCCCGCAACGGTAACGCCAATTGCTCCGTTTCATGATGCCGCGCCAGTTCGACCGCAAACAGCGGTACGCCGGCTGCCGCACCGGTAATGCGCTGAACCTTGCCCGCGCGCCCTTTTATCGCGCCTTTGCCCAATGCGTTGCGCACCAACACCTGAATGGCTTGCGCGGGCAAGCGCCGCAGGCTGATCGTTTCTGTTGAGTTCGCTGCGATGTAATGGCCGACGTTTTCGCGTCCCCCCTTGCGCCCCGAAAAGATAACCAGCTTGCCGTTCCCGACCGCCTCTGCACCGGCCTCAGACAGCAAAGCCTGCTGCTCTTTGCTCAGCAAATGAAAGTCGTCGACAACGACCATCTCGGGAAATTGGGCAGGTTGGGCGCGCAGCCATGCGGCAACTTGTTCTGCGGAACAGGCAACCCCCTTCACGTTATCGTAGAGGCCATTGCCCAGCACGGGCGGCGAGCTGCGGAAAAACGACACCTTTCCCTCCTGCTTGAGGCAAAGTTTTGCAATTGCGTCGCACAGGCTGGATTTGCCCATACCCATCTCGCCGTCCACGAGAATCAGCTTGCCCTGTCCCTTCGCTGCCCCGGTCAAGGCCGCATAAAGTTTGGTCAATTCGGTGACCCGCCCAACCAGATGATAAGCCCTGCGCGACCCGGTCCAACGCAGGTTTTTAAGTTCCCGCAACAGCATCGTCGGCGCTATCTCTTGAGTGCCCTCTACCCCAAACAATTCGATCAAGTCCAACGCTGTTGAATCGAACACAAACCGGCCCGGAAGAACATCGTTCAGCAACTCGCGAGCAGAGGTGATAGCGGCACTGGCGATGACCTCCCCGGTCCAGCCGCCAAAGCGTTTCATGCTTGCAAAGGCGACCCCTGCTGTCATGCAGCCGCATAATTTTTCCGCTATTTCTGACTTTTCCACAATTTGTGCATCCATCGCCAGCAAATCGTCATACACCGCACAGGCGGTTTGCAGTGCAACAGCCAGATCGTATTCGGTGACCCGCTGAATGCCGAAGACAACGTCTCCGGCATTACCGTTACGTGCCAGAAATACGGCGTCGTTCGCGGACGCCATAGCCGCCAGGCTGCCATACATGAGTTTCACCGCCATAGTGCTGGCCTCTGGTGGAAGCGCAATACTGAGCACTACGCAGGGGCGGCATTCCAGCAAATCAACCTTCGGCAAGGTGGCGCTACGGCTTTCCTGTTCATGAAAAATTTCCATGCCTTGAGATGCGGCCATGGCGCGGTTGCTGACCTTCATTTTTTTGAAAATTGCGACCAGATGCTGCTTGACTGTACCGAGGCCGATCCCCAGCTCCTGCGCGACTTCCTTATTTACCTTGCCCGCCTGCAATAACTTGAGTATCTGGAGCTGGCGCTGGCTGAGTTCTGGCTGTTGTGCGCCTTGCATGACCCCATTCATGGCTTGTCTCCTTTTGCATTCTGATTGGGTGCGTCTTGATCGGGTATATCTTGAGCCGAACCGCCTTGTTCAATCGCTTGAGGCGCGTTCAAGCCATACCTCTGCGCGAGCGATTGCGACGCTACGACGCCACAATGCTGCTGCTCGGCACGCAACATCGCGCAGAATTTCTCAGCCTCTTGTTTTTCGGGGAACTTGGCAATGAATAACTGATACCGGGCAGGGAGGTTTTCGCCCTCATCGTTGATGACGGCTTGGCGGCGCGGAAGAATCGTCCGGTTTTTCATCTGTGCTGGGAAACGGGTGAGCAAATCGAGCCATACACCGGTTATGGCCCTGCGGAAATGTGCATCAAACATTTCTACCAGCCAGAACTGCTGGCCGGACCAGTCCACGCCGTCAAAGCGCCTATTGCCCATTGGAGTTGCTTCGGATACTGGGCTAGCTGTTTGATTAACCTCGGCTGTCGTTGCCGCTTTTTCCAATATCCTGGCCGGTTTGACGACATGCTCTTCGGCAATCAGCCAACGATCCGACTGTTTGGTCATCTGCAATGTTTTCTCGACTTGGCTGTACAATGTGTCCGAGCGGTAGTGCTGCACAAACGAAACCGTCGCATGACTGCTGTCAGGCACGCTGACGCTAATGCCGCTCAAGGCGACTTCGATCGTTTTTGCGGCACCGATAAGCTTCAAACGGCGTTTTTTCCAGGCATCGTGATTCATGCCGCTCTGTTTGAAGTCGGGTGTGTAAGCGGCCAGATAGTCGCGCACATTCTTGTTCGACCAGGCCACAGCCCAACCCTGCACACTTTGCAATACGTCGGCCTCGGAACCCGAACCAACCGTTGGCGTTGGTGGGGAAGCTTCGGCGACCGCTGGTGCTGGCGCAGAAACCGCTATCGCCACCGGCGTCACTTCAGCTTCAACCGCCGCTTTCGTACCGTATTCGGCCTCTGCGGGCACCGCCTCGGCGACTGCACTTCCCGGATGATTTGAAACCGGTGGCGCAACAAAATTGCCTTTCCCCGCGAGGGTTTGCGCCGATACGACAGCGCAACGCTGTTGTCCGGCACCCAATGTTGCGCAAAATTCTTCGGCCTCCTTCTGGTCGGAGAAGGTTGCGACATACAACCGATACCAGGAAGCGCGCTCTTTGTCCGCCGCATTCACCTGCCCTTGCCGGTGCGGGAGCAGCGTCCGGCTCGCAATTTGCCGAGGAAATCGGGCGCGCAAGTCTCGCCAGGCGGGCAATATGGCGCCACGGTCGTACACGCCGGTAAGCTCTACCAGCCAAGGATTTGTGTTGCCACGCAAGGCATCCCCGGCCCAATCAATCCCATCTGCCTGCACCTTGGTGCGCGATGCGCCATCAACCTTGGCGACATTGCCCAGCAACGGGTTTTCAGCTTGCTTTTGCGCCACTTCGGTTTTGGGTGTCGCGCCTGCCTCTGACCAAGCCATGCCGTAATCGGCTTCGCCTGCCAGCGGTGCGGGCCGCGTGCCATCTCCCGGCATGGCATCACCGCCGGGCACGCCCCCGCCCAACGCGCTGAACAGGTTGACCAAGCCCCGGTAGCGCTCCATGCGCACGCTGTACCAATCGTCCAGGTTGCGCTGATAAGTGCGTTGCGTATCCAGCACCACCAGATAATCCACTGCACCGGCCATAAAAGCTTCCTGGCTGAAATTCCACGCGCGCAGCGCAGAATCGGTGGCCACGCCCTGCGACTCCAGACGCTTGCCCATGAAGCTGATCGCACTCAACGAGTCGTCGACTTCGCGCACCGCGTCGTAGATTACCCGCACATAAGTTTCCACCAGCTCTTCATGCACGGCCTGGGCAAACTCCACCTCGCTGGCGCGCTTGCCGCTATCGAATATGGTCGCCGAAAGGTTGGCGATGGCGTTCCAGAACAGCGCCTGCGGCATGAATAACTTCGACAAGTACGTGCTGCCATAGCCCACCTGCGCAGTCAGATCCAGGGGCGGCAACACCCGTGCCCGAGCCACGTCGATGTCGGCATCCGCCGCCAACAGCCGCGCCTCGACCGCTCGCACATCGGGTCTGCGCAACAGCAATGCCGAGGGCACGCCGGGAAGCACCAGCGGGAATTTTGCCGTGTCCAATCCGCTATCCGAGAGTTTCATCGCCACCGGTGCCGAACCGGCCAGCGAAGCCAGGCGGTTAAGCACCACCTCGCGCTGCTGTTCGAGCACCGGGATGGTGGCCTTGACCTGATAAACCGCCGCCTTCTGCTGCTCCATATCGGTAATGGTGGCATCGCCCACTTCCCGGCGCGCATCCACTGAAGCGAGCATCTCGCCCAGCGATTTTTCGGTCTCGCGCGCAACTTTCAGACGGTCATTGAGCGACAGATATTCCATGTAATTGACGGCCACATCGGCAACCACATTTCTCTGGATATCGTCGCGCTGGTAGGTCGCGCGCAATAGCTGCAACTCGGCGGCTTCGTATAAGGAATAAGCCTCCCCCCAAATATCGGGACGCCAATCCCCCCTGATGCTAATTTGATGGGTAGTGCGCGATTTGTTGTTGCCGTTCGGGTTGCCCCTGCCGATGCCGGACTCCGGGTACTCGTTTTTGACCTGCACCGGCACGGAGATCGTCGGCGCCTTATCGGCTCCCGTCTGGTCGAGCCGCGCCTTGCTTTGCGCGATGCGCAATGCCGCGATCCGCAAGTCGGGATTGTTGGACAGCGCGCGATCCATCAAACCGTCCAGCTCACGGCTCCCCAAAAGACGCCACCATTCCGCCAGCGCCGAGTTCAGCGGCGACGAAGATGCCTGTGTCAACGAAGACGCCGGTGAATGGGTTGTAACATTTTTTGGTTTGAGAATATCAGCGGTTGTCGGTGCTGAATTGGCAGCATCGGCAACCGTTGGCGCTTTTGCATATTGTTTGGGAAGGTCGAGCACAGGGACATTGTAGTTGTCGCGTTTTGTCGCGCAACCGGCCAACAGTGAAAAGCACAACGCCGCGAACACCCTGTTTCGCAAATATTGAAGCCGATGGCATTCAGGGCGCGTCAATTTACCAACCCGCCAGCGATTCCGCGTAATTAATCAGCCGATATACAAGTGAATTTCCGCCCAAGATTTTGAGGCGTAGCATATGTGATGGGGAAGAGCAAACAACCTTCGGCAAGTGCTGGAAAGCTGGGGATGATGTCTCGTTACAGTGCCTTGGCATGATGTGTGAAACCTAAACTTTCCGCATATTTTTCATAATTATAAGGATAATATCAATATGCAACAATTCCAAGCTGACAAATACTGACAATCCGCCACTTGCAGCAAGGAGAGTTTTGAAGGTAGGGAACGGGAATATACAAAATACCGCTTATCAATCTCCAATCCCGCCCAATCGTTCAATAGGTTTTTTCATCCGTCCACAAATCCTGCGTGAACCGCACCACGCGGTTGCGCCCGGTTTCCTTGGCGTGATATAGCGCGACATCGGCATATTTGACGGTTTGCCAGAAGGTTTCGCTATCTTTGGGAAACTCCGCGATGCCTATCGAGATGGTTTTTTGCAAAACGGTT
>JBAYVP010000129.1:0-12365 GCA_041674485.1 Sulfuricellaceae bacterium | reverse complement strand
GAGGCTTCAGACGCTTCGTTACCTCCACGCCTGCTCCAGTTGCTACCGGTCGGAACGAAAATTACCGGGTGGGATTCGCACCCACTGAAAGACAGCGCCTTGGCACGGCGCACGCAATATCCGAGCTAGATCCGCATAGATGTTGGCGCCACCCTGTTCGATTTCACTCATTTGTTTCTCCTTCCGCATGTTTTCGAGCCAGGTTGGCGGTCTTGAGGCATTAGCCCTTCCGCCCGGATGCCGGTTCCAATGAAAAGCTATATGAACTCCAGCTCTCTTTGGCTTTGACCGATAGTGTCCGTGCGAATATCGAAGTTGGTAACGGAGAATTCGGTCTTCTGATTCCGCAAGAATTCATAGACACGGTCGGCATCTTCCTTCTGCCCCCGGAAAACAGTGATATGAGGGTTGAAACCATGGTGTTTCAGCGGATAGTCTGGTTTCCACCAAACTTTTCTGAGGCTCTCGCCAGCCACTTTCAGGAAAACCACATGTTCTGATGGAGAATCAAATCTGCCAACGCCGGCTACCGTGAGTTCAGGTCCCTGCTCCAAGGTGCTCGCGACGCGCGCGAATACGTCTCGTGAAATGTGTCTCGAATAGGGGCCGCGAATTGTCAAGTGCGGTGTGCGGGGAATCTTGCCTCCCTGAAAGTGCGTTCTCAGGGAGCTGAAGATAGCCTTGACTGCTTCGTCGCGAATCTCAAGGGTCAGCACTTTTTTCAAATTTGCGTTCATTTCAACCTGGAAACCTCCGTTGAACGGGCTGGAGTGTGCGGTTTTCCGGGTGCAGGGCATACCCGACGGCTACGGCCTGGGCACAAGAGGCGCAACGACGCGCAATGGTCATATTGCCTTCTCGTGTAGTTGCAACGCCGCCCTGCGCCCGGAAAACCGTGCAATCCAGCCCGTAGTGCTGTTCACCCAATGGGTGAACCTAAAATATATGATAAAGTTGTTTAAAACCAACACGCTACACATCTTGGCAAGCGGTCAACGGAGGTTTCCAGGTTCAAATTACCAAGTATCTTTTGAACTCGTCCGGCACACTTGCATGGGTTAATGCATCGAAGATAAATCGCGCGAAGACTGCGGATCGAGAGTGGAGATCGGCCTTTTCCTCTTCATGCAATTGCTCAAAATTGCGATTCTCTTTGGTGGAAATGAATTTTTCGTAACAATCAAGGAATTCCGGGAAGCGCTCAATAAGCGCAGAGGCGTTTTGTAGCTGATCCAACCCAGAGGCAAAGCGTTCCAAAGGACTGCTGCCGGTGAGTGCCACAAACTCATCGGAATTCATGGTTCCCCTGTCCAGAATCAATGGAAGAACCGTTCCAAAGACGGTTAGCATTCACTGAATCTCAGATTAAAGTTCTTCTTTTTCCACGCGCGGCTGGGAGTATGACGCGCTTGTTCGTAATTCAGGCATAACGTGCGCCAGAAACGAAGAATGTCATTCAGCAAAAATAAAGGCTTGAATGGCTTGTGGTCTTCAGCGTCCCTGAAGTAAACAGACAAGATTTCCTTCGTGTGGCGCGTGTAAGCGGTCGGATTGATAAGGTGGCGACTTTCCAGAAGCAACAGCATGCGCACCGTAAACCAATTTTCGTTGTCATCGGCGGGTGAGCCTATTTGGGACTTACTTTCATGAATATCAAATACTTTGAGATATTCCCCATCGTTGCTCAGTTCCGGGAACTCCAATTCTCTGTTGATGCGAAGAATCGAGGAAAATAATTCAATTTCTTCGAGCCTGCCAATCTTGCTTTCCTCTCCGCCATCAGCGGTAACGAAAATGTCCAAGTCGGACTTCGTTCCTGAATCAAGACGACCTAGCGATCCCGCCGAAAAGATACAAATGTCATCCCTGCCGATTAAGAGCGGATCGCCGGAGAACCTGCCTTGAATTATTTCCAGTTTTTCAAGTGACGTAGTCTTTCGTTCCTGTAAAGAATTGTGTCCTTGCAGGATGGTTGTGAAAGAAGTCATGTGATCTCGCTAAAGTATATATCAAGAGGCAAAGTATAGATCACACGATAGCACAATGTGACCGCCCATGACTGAAGTTTCACTGTTCTAAAATCCCCTTGTGGCCGTGTTTCCGAGGGAACATGAAATTCGATGGCGTTTGCCATTGATACAGTAACCCCCGTCAAAATAGTTTTCCCTTATATGCCACGGCTGCATAAACCCGTGAAACTTCCGTTCATGGCGTTGTCGCCGTTCTCTTGATATTGGGATAACGGCAATGCTCCACCAGCGCTTGCGTTTCGCTTTCCGGCGCGGGGGTCAGCAGGCTGACGACGACGATGGCGAGCAAGCCGGCGGGCACGCCGAACGCGCCGGCGGCGATGTCCTTGATGCCGAACCAGGGCGTCATGCCGAAAAGCTTGACGCCGATCAGGTAAAACAGGCACAGGCCGAGGCCGAGCGCCATTCCCGCCACGGCGCCGTGGCGGTTGGCGCGCTTCCAGAATATGCCCAGCACCAGCGCGGGAAAAAGCGCGGAAGCGGCGATGGAAAACGCCCAGGCGACCATGGACAGGATGGTGTCGGGCTTGAGCGAGGCGACGTAGGCGGCGACCAGCGCCGCCAGCAGCAGCATCGCTTTGGAGATAATCATGCGTAGCGGCGTGGAGGCATTCGGGTTGACCATGTTGAAATAGACATCGTGCGACAAGGCGCTGGCGATGGTGAGCAGCAGCGCGTCGGCGGTGGAAAGCGCAGCCGCCAGGCCGCCGGCGGCGACCAAGCCGGAAACGACATAAGGCAGGCTGGCGATTTCCGGGGTGGCGAGTACAATCACATCCGGGTTCAGGGTGATTTCCGCCAATTGCAGGATGCCGTCGTGGTTGATGTCGTCGATCCCGACCAACCCGACTTTGCCCCACGCTGCCACCCACGCCGGCAAATCGGCGATGCTCGCGCCGATCAGCTTGGTGTAGACCTCGAATTTGACCAGCACCGCCAGCGCCGGCGCGGTGGAATACAGCAGGAAAATGAAGAACAGCGACCAAAACACCGATTCGCGCGCCTCCTTGACGCTGGGCGTGGTGTAGTAGCGCATCAGCACATGCGGCAGCGCGGCGGTGCCTATCATCAGGCACGCCACCAGCGCGATGAAATTGAGCCGCGCGCTATTTCTGGCGGCGGCGTTTTCGCCGGGAAACGGCTGGGCGTGGGGGCGGGGCGCTTTTGCCGCAGCGCGCGCCGCGTCCAGTTCCTTATTCAGTTTATCCCGCTCTGCGGTGGCGTGGGTGTCCGGCAGCGCCTGGATTTTCGCCGCCAGCGCTTCCGCTTTTTTGCGGTACAGTTCGCGCACTTCCGTTTGTTGCGGATCGTTAAAAATATCCTGCTCGCGCTCGGTGACTTTTTGCAGCACCTGACCATATACCAGTTGCGGCACCGGCACGTCGGTGATGCGCTGCGACAGCATCACCGCCGGCACCAGATAGGCGATAATCAGGATCACGTATTGCGCCACCTGGGTCCAGGTGATCGCTTTCATCCCGCCCAACAGCGAGCACACTAGAATGCCGGCGACCCCGGCAAATACGCCGGTGATAAAGTCGATGCCGAGAAAGCGGCTGCTAATCAGGCCGACGCCGTAGATTTGCGCCACCACATAGGTGAACGAAGCGAGTATCGTCGCCGCCACGCCCAGAGAACGGGCAAGGTTGCCGCCGTAGCGCGCGCCGAGGAAATCGGGTATGGTGAATTGGCCGAACTTGCGCAAATACGGCGCCAGCAACAGCCCGACCAGCACGAAGCCGCCGGTCCAGCCCATCACGAAAGCCAGCCCATCGTAACCGGTCAAATACAGCGTGCCGGCCAGCCCGATGAAGGACGCGGCGCTCATCCAGTCGGCGGCGCTCGCCATGCCGTTAAACATCGCCGGCACGCGCCGCCCGGCGACGTAATATTCGGAAATATCGGCGGTGCGGCTCAGGATGCCGATGCCGGTGTACAGGCCGAAAGTGGCAAGCATGAAAATATAGCCTATCCAGGCATTGGGCATCCCCATCTGCTCGGCAATGGCCAGCAGGATCACAAAAGTGATGAAGCCGCCGGTGTATAGCCCGTAATACTTGGAAAGACTGCGGAAAAAACGTTTTCTGTTGCGTGGCATATTATTTTACTTTTGTCATGCCGTGTTTATCTCGTTCCCACGCGCCGCGCTCATCGTTACACACAAGTGCGCAAAAGCCCCTCGGTGAGGGCGTTTGCGCATAGTCAACGGTTGCCTGTACGCAAACACCCTCATCCCCGGCCCTTCTCCCGCCCACGGGAGAAGGGGGCAAACCTGCGCCCGCACTTGCCTGACACTTGTGTGTAACGATGAGCGCGGCGCGTGGGAACGAGATAAACGGCTTGGTTTGATTTGGATTTTTAATCCGTTCATCCTTCGATCCTTCGGCGAAGCTCAGGACAGGCGAAGCTTAGGACGAACGGATTAAAAATCAGTGGGTTGGAAAATTTGTGCATGTATTGGATATCGTAGGATGCGCCGAGGAACGAGGCGCATCTGTCGCGTGTTGCCACCCAGGTTCGCGAGCCGGCATGAAAACATTCAACACCTATTCCTCTTCCGCCACGCCGTATTTCCGATCCAGCCGGTTCATGGCGCGGGCGTAGACCCATACCAGCGCCACGTAGACCGCCATTGCGCCTTGCGAAGCCATATAATAACCGAGCGGGAAGCCGAGAAAAACAACGGTGTCAAGCTCATCGACGAACCACGCGGCAAGGAACGTGACGGCGAACCAGATCGCCAACAGCGCCGCGGTGATGCGCAGATTGGCGCGCCAGTAGGCGTGGCGCAGTGGTAGCGCGCTCATACCCAGCTCACCCAGCGTTGCGCATTTTCAAGCTGTTGCAATCCCTTGAATTGCAATATGTCCTTTTCCCGCGCCTGGTGCGCCAGCACCTGGAACAACTGGGCGGTGGCGAGCGAATCGGCCAAGGCGCTGTGGCGCGAAAAATTCTGGATGTCGAAATGCCCTATCCAGTCGTCCAGGGAACGGTAGCGGTTTTTCAACCCTGGGTAGAGCGCCGGCGCGATATAGGCAAGATCGGCCCAGTGGTGCTTGAAATTTAGCCCGAGAAACTCTTTCAGCGCGCGCCGTATCATGGTCCGGTCGAAAGTGACATGAAACGCAATCAACGGGTCTTTGCCGAGAAATTCCAGAAAGCGCAGCAGCGCCTCCACCGGCGCCACCCCCTCGGTTTGCGCCGTGCCGGTGATGCCGTGGATCAGGATATTGTCCTTGGCGCTGGCGTTTTGTTGTTGCAGGACGATCTCGAAACTGTCGCCCAGCGCGATCCGCCCTTCCTTGACCGCGATGGCACCTATCGCGATAAGGCGGTCGCGCGCCAGATTGAGGCCGCTGGTTTCGACATCCACCACAACAAAGCGCGAACTGTCGAGCAACGCCTGGCCGCAATGCTCGGGCAGCTTTTTCCAATCGGCCAGACGCTGCGCCGCATCTTCCGCGAGTCGGGGCTTGCGGGAAAAAAATCGGGAGAAGGAGGAAAAGTTCATAACCGATACTCCAGCGCCAGTCGGCTTTGCAATTTGCGCGCCTGGCGGAAGGCTTCCTTCAGGATGCGCCGGTCCAGATCGTTCAATTTATCGGGGTCGATGGCGTTGGCGTTCCCGGCGGAGTTTTCCCCTGAGCTGCCTTCCCCGTGCTGGTGGCGCAGGCGCAGCAACTGGATGAAATGCAGCGCGCCCACCCAGGCTTCGGTTTCGGCCTGGGGAATGTTCAATTTTGCGGCTGCCGGTCGCAGGCGCTGGACGGTGTTGGTGGCGGCCACCCCGGCGGCAAGCGCGAAAATGCGCGCCGCATCGACGAACGGGGTGATGCCGTTGAGCTTGAGATCGAGCGTATGCCCCCGGCCCACCGCGAAATCGCGCACCAACCCCAGCGGCGGACGGTTCAGCAACGCATTGGCCGCCAGTTGATGCAAAAAGCGCGGATTGGCGGCCACTCTGGGGCGCAGCCAATCGTGCAGCGCTGCGGCCAGATCGTCCGCGCCATGCAGCGCGCGGAAATCGAAAAAAATGGCGGCGTGCAACAGCGCTTCCGGCGCGCCGTGGTCTATCCAGCCGGCGAACTTATCCTGCCACTCTTCCAGCGACAAGCACCACTGCGGGTTGGACGCCATCACGCCGCCCGCGCACAGCGGAAAACCGCAGGCCGCCAGCGCATCGTTGACGCGCCGCGCCATGGGCAGGAGTCGGCGGCGCACTTGTTCCGCCGTCGTCCCGTGCGGGACGGCGAAGATAATGCCGTTATCCTGGTCGGTGTTCAGCGTTTGCTCGAAGCGCCCCTCGCTGCCCAGCGCCAGCCAGCAAAAATCGGCAGCCTGGATATTGTCGGCGGCGCATTCCAGTTCGATAATGCGCCCGGTAAGCAAATCGTTAAGGGTGGAGATGAACTGGGTGAGCTGTTCAGCCGCCACCCCTTGCGCAAGCATATTGTGCGCGATCTGGCGAATGTCGCCGGCGGCCTGTTCGAACGCGGCGATGCCGGCGGCGCCCCGGATGGCGCCGCTGACCTGACGCAAACCCACGCGTTGCAGGGTGAACAGGTCTTTTTCCGAGATCACGCCGACCAGTTGGCCGGCATCGGTGACCAGAACATGGCGTATGCCGCACCGCGCCATTTCCAGCGCCGCTTCATAAGCCATCGCGCTGGGCGGCAACGCGGCCAAGTCGGCGCTCATAACGCCGATAACCGGCTGATCCAGGTTCAATTTCGGCAGCGCGACGCGCTCCAGCACATCATGCAGCGTGAGGATGCCGCGCGGTGCGCCGTCTTCGGTCGCCACCATCGCGCCTATGCCCAACTCATGCATGGTTTCCAGCACCGCGCGCAGCGTTGTGGCGGGCGCGCAAGTCACCGGGGCGCGGCGGATGACCGCCGACAGCGGGCTATTCATGGATTGTCGGCAACTGCTGGAATTGGCGTATTGCGACTGAATGACCCGCTTCGATTGCTCCAGCAGGCAAGCGATGCGCCGCGTGCAAAAATCCCGGAAAGCCGCGCTGATCCCTATCAGCTCAAGAAAATCCGCAGCCGCAAGCTCGTAGCAAAACGCACCGACGCCGGCGCGGTAAGTGCTGGTCACGCCGCGCTTGGACAACAACGCGCCGAGCGGAAAACACTCGCCCTCGTGCAACTCCAGCCAGGCGCTATCGGCCTGGGCGCGCACCACATCCTGCTCGCCTTGCACCACCCCTTGCCGGATCACGTAAAAATGTGCCGCCACCCCCTGCCCGGGCGACAAAATCACCGCCCCCCCGGCGTAATAGCCCAACTTCAAACGCTGCACCAAAAACGCTAAATGCTCCTGCTCCATAAAGCTGAACGGCGCGAAACGCTGCAAGTGAGCGATGGTCGCCCCAAGCAGGGAAGGGGGCATAGCGGCGGAAGTCATAGTGTCGGTTTGGCCGGCAATCGCGGAATGCGGCTATTGTGCAGCGTATGGCTGCCTTTGAAAAGCAAATCGCGGGAGCCGACGGCATTAGGCGTGAAAGCCGTTTTTATTTCGACGCATCCCATGGATTGATCGCCACCCCAGGTAAATCATCGAAGTGGCGGGTGTTCCGCGTCGCTATTCGCGCCTTGCGGGCCAACGCAATGCCCGCGATAAAGGTGTCCCGCATATCAACCGGTTGTCCGGCGAATTTGCGTTGCGCCGCCAAATCAGCCGCCTGCTTTGCTGCCGCTTGATCGAACAGCAACACCCGGTTTTCCAAATCACTTATCAACAGATCGTCGAAACACGCCGTCAAGCGCCGGCGGCGCGCGCCCTCCGGGAGCAACGCCAAGCCAAACCGCGTCTCGAACAGCGTGATGCTGGTAATCCAAATCGACTCGGCTACTTGATCGTCCAACCACCTTGCCACGGCAGCATCGGGTTCCGACTGCATCAGCGCGGACAGCACATTCGTATCCAAAATTATCACGAATCGAAATCCATTCCCGCGATAACCTGCCCATGCAGCTCGGGCAAGTCCTCTACAATCCCGTCACCGGCAAACCGTGCGGCAATACGCGAACCCAGCGGAATTGAAACGGCGGAATCCGCCAGCATTGCTTTGCGCAAAATCCGGCGCACCTCTTCTTCCATACTCCAACCATGGAGCGCTGCACGCCGCTTGAGTCCCGCCTTTACCCCTTCTTCAATATTACGAACGACAAACTGAGACATAGGACACCTCATGAAAAAGCGAACGCTATCACGATATCATCTCAAGCATGTTCAACGCAACACTAAAATGCTGATTTGATCGTTCCCACGCTCCAGCGCCCATCGTTACACACATCTTTTCAATCATTTGATTACATGCAAAAAAGATGGAGCGTGGCGTTCCCTCCCCTTCATGGGGAGGGTTAGGGTGGGGATGGGGTGGAAGACGCAGGCAACAATGTAAGATATTGATTTTAGCCTATGTCGTTCTACCCCATCCCCCTCCCGGCCTCCCCCTTGAAGGGGGAGGGGCTTCCCGCTCCGACTTGTGTGTAACGATGAGCGCTGGAGCGTGGGAACGATCAAATAAAAAAATCAGGGCTCATGAGGCTAATTTGGTTTTAGAGCGGAATGGCATGACAGATATACAGGCAGACAAGAAGGGCGTTAAACTTATCAAGTAAATTACTTTTGAGGAGGCATAACATGATTGTTTTTTCAGTGATTGATTTAATGGACGAGCAGAAATGTTATGATTGTTTAGTAAATATACTGCATCCGCGAGGATTGAATTGTCCAATATGCGAGAGTTCTGAACAAGACTCAAAGATTCACAAAAGCTATCGTGCGCCGACTCTATACTACAAATACCAAAACGGATATTTTTTTAACATCTTCACAAAAACAATTTGGCAGGGCACACATCACAAATGTTCGGTTATTGTTCGTATCTTACAGGGAATAGCCCAGGGTACATCAATCAGGGTACATCAACTTTACACTTGTCTCAGGAGTTAGGCATAGACCGCAAGCATTTGCTTGAGCGACGTCACAAACTCCAGAACTTTGTGGACGAAGCCCGCATTCGAATGCCGCCGCCTGATACGGTGACGGAGTGCGATGAAATGTACCAAAACGCCGGCGAGGAGGGCATCAAGCACCCCAACCCTACGATCCGCCTCGCTGCCGAGGCAATAAAACTCGCGGTCATGGCACGTGGGACTCTGACCGGCCTCCGATTTTGGGGGGCATTGGCAGAGAAAGCGGACAAGTAAAACTGGAAGTCAAACATAACAGCGCACGAAAAGACCTGGAACCATCTGTGCTCAACGCAACGCATCCGGGTGTAACTGTCAATTCAGATGAATGGGGTGCATACAGTCACCTTGCGGAAGCAGACCGCATACATGTGACCGTTAACCATACTCCAGGCAAACGTGTTTGGGCAAGGGATGATGATGGAGACGGAATTCGAGAGGTACATGTTAATACTAGCGAAGGTTTTTGGACTGGATTGCGCAACTTCCTTCGCCCCTTTCGTGGGGTGAATAAAGTGTACCTGAAACAATATGTAGCCATTCATGAATGGTCTCATAATATAAAAAAATGCACCATAGAATTTCTGAGGATTTTATGTGGCGTAACCAAATTCGCCTCATGAGCCAAGATTTCAATGATGTCGTCGGCTTCAAAGCGGCTGGAAAAGGAGCTCGTCATCTTCTGTCCAGAGAGTGTCGGCCATGGCGGCCAGGTGATGGAGGATTTCCAGGTTCATTGCGTCGTTATCGACCTCCGCAGCGATGCATTGCCGCCTTCGCCGCCCTTGAACAGCTTGAAGGGAATGCCGATGATGTTCTTCATATTCCGCAACACAGTCGTTCAGATCGTAGCGGTTGCCCTGATCAAGCTGTCCGAGCGGAACTTGGGGGACATCGGGCGTATAAATCCGCCGTCCTTCGCGAACGTCCTGATGGTTCAGGTTGCCCTGAGCGTCGGTGGCGTAGTGTCGTTCCGGTTCCTCGTAGGGACTGTTGAGGATGGGGCTGACGGCGGTTTTTCTGGTCATTTTCAGTTCCGGGCGCCACGGTTTGACTTTTCGAAGCGCGACATGACGCGATTGCGGTAAAGCGGGGCGATAAGCACACAGGTCATGACGGGTTACCAGAAGTAGATAAGGACTATCGTGCCAAACAACACGCGATACCAGGCGAAAGCATTGAAATTATGCTGCGCGACATAGCGCAGCAGCCCCTTCACCGCCCAGAACGCACTGATGAAGGCGACCGCGAAACCCACCGCGAACATGCCGAGGTCATCGAACTGGAGCCGCGCCCAGTTCTTGTACACGTCGTAGAAAGTCGCGGCGAACATGGTGGGAATCGCGAGGAAAAAGGAAAATTCCGTCGCCGCCTGACGCGACAAGCCGAAAACCATCCCGCCGATAATTGTCGCTCCGGAACGCGAGGTGCCGGGTATCATCGCCAGCGCTTGGGCGAAACCCACCTTGAGCGCGTCCTTCCAGTCCATTTCGTCGATGGAATGGACCCGTGGGCGATGGTTCAGGCTCTCCACCCAGAAAATGATCAGCCCGCCGACGATTAGCGCAATCGCGACGGTGTACGGATTGAACAAATACGCCTTGATTATCTTGTGAAAAGCCAACCCGAGCACAGCCGCCGGCAAAAAGGCGACGAACAGGTTAATGATGAAGCGGTTGGCAACCGCATCCTTCCCCAACCCGCGCGCCACGCTGACTATTTTGGCGCGAAACTCCCAGCACACCGCGAGTATCGCGCCCAACTGGATAACGATCTCGAACACCTTGCCCTTGTCGTCGTTGAAATCGAGCAAATCGCCGACCACGATCAAATGCCCGGTGCTGGAAACCGGCAGGAACTCGGTGAGACCCTCGACCAAGCCGAGGATAAAGGCTTTGAACAGCAGAACGTAATCCAAGATGGGGCGTTTCGAAGATGGAAACGCCTATTTTACCGCGAATACCCGCCCTGCACCGTCAAATCGTGCGTTGGATCGTCCACCCAGGGCAAAGGAATGCAGCCTTGTTCGTTTCCGCTTATCAAGCGTTTGTAATGCAGATTGCAATGCGTATAATGAAATGCATGCGTTATCTCTGGGACGAAGCCAAACGCCAAGCCAACCTGCAAAAGCACGGGTTGGATTTCGCCGATGCGGAACAAGTGTTCGACCAGCCGGTCGTGTTGTTCGAGGACACGCGCGCCGATTACGGCGAACAGCGCATGATCGGCATCGGCCTCCTGGGTTTTCTGGTGGTGCTGATCGTTCATGTTGAATCCAATGATGAAATTCGCATTATTTCCATGCGTGAGGCAGACAGTGATGAAACAGACCTCTACTATAAAAACGCCGGATACTTCTAACGATGACGCGTGCAAGCTGACGCAGGCCGATTTCGACCGCGCGCGCTTTCGCATCGGCGGCAAGGATGTCGGTCGCGCCGAATGGCAGTTGGCGGTGCGCGCCCGCGTCGGCAAGATGCGCATCAATATCATGCTCGATGCCCCTATCGTCGATCATTTCAAAGCGCTGGCCGGGGAGCGCGGCTACCAGACGCTGATTAACGACACCCTGCGCCGGGTGATCGAAACCGGCCACCTTGAGGCCGACCTGCGCCGCGTAATCCGCGAGGAACTGCATACGGCGTAAGCGGGATACGCGAACTGGCCGCATGCGGTGCGTGATAGCGGGTCGCACTTATACCGATATGGGTTCTGCCCCCTTTCTCGTTCAATCGCCAAATGGATTGATTACGCCAACGCCGGTAGGCGAAAAGTGCCGGATATTCCTGGTGGCAACCTGCAACCCGTGGGTCAGCGCCGTGGCAGCGATCAGCAAATCGGCGCCATCGTTACCCAACCGGGCGGACAGGATTCCCCAACAACGGGAAACGGCAGGTGTGACGGGCAATACTCGATCACCGTAAAGGCGCAATAAATCCTCGACCCATAGCGTGAGCAATTCAGCGAAAGCGGGATCGACTTGACGCTTTTTTTCGATGCAGCGTTCAAGTTCGCCCAGGCTCACCACGCTGAGAAACAGGTCGCTGTCGCGGAAACTCGTCAGCCAGCGCATCACATCCGGCGATGGCTGGCGTTTGCGCATTTCCGAAAGAATCACAGTATCCAGCAGGATCATCCTAGAAACCTCCGTTGACCGCTTACCAGGGTGTGTAATAGGGTGGTTCCAAACATCTTTGTTATCAATGTGCAACGCCCTCCCCCCAACCGGCAGGGTAAATTTGTTCCCGGCACGGAAAAAACCGATTCACCGCAGAGGACGCGGAGGACGCAGAGGAAAAGCATGAGGGGGTTTCCTCTGCGTCCTCCGCGTCCTCTGCGGTGAAAAAGG
>JBAYVP010000128.1:0-12386 GCA_041674485.1 Sulfuricellaceae bacterium | reverse complement strand
TTGCACATCGATAGCGGTTGCCAATACGCAAACGCCCTCATCCCCGGCCCTTCTCCCGCCTGCGGGAGAAGGGAGCAAACCTGCGCTCGCCTCTGCCTTGACACTTGTGTGTAACGATGAGCGGAGACCGTGGGAACGATTGGAAGATTTCATGTCCGCCCCTCCCCGATAAGCAGCCTGACGTGTATCAGCAGTTGCTCCGGCTTCACCGGTTTGATCAAGTAGGCATTGGCGCCGGCGGCATAGGCCAACTGGTGATCGCTGCTTTCCGCCTCGGTGGAGATCATGATGGCCGGCGCCTGCTCAATATCCTGCGCCCGGAGTTCGCGCAGGAAACCGTAGCCATCCAGCTTGGGCATGTTAATGTCCACCACGTACAGGTCGAAGGGCGCTTGCAGGGATTTTTCCAGTGCTTCGATACCGTTGACGGCCTCTTCCACCGTATAGCCGGCGGCTTCGAGCAGGTTGCGGTGATACATGCGCACCGTGGCGGCGTCATCAACAATCAGGATACGTTTCATCATCCTAAATTCCTCAGTTGAACGGGCTGGAGTGTGCGGTTTTCCGGGTGCAGGGCATACCCGACAGCCTGACGGCTTGGGCACAAGAGGCGCAACGACGAAGAATGGTTGTTCCATTCTGAGAAGTTGCAACGCCGCCATGCGCCCGGAAAACCGTGCAATCCAGCTCGTAGCGTTCTCGCCATATGGGTAAACATATAATTCATGACAAAATTATTTAGAACCAAAATCCTACATTTGATGGCAAGCGGTCAACTGAGGAATTTAGGATCATGCCTCCAGAGGTTTTTGATAAACGATGGCTTCGGGAAACTTGCGCACCTTGTAAAGCGATGAAAAGCGACTCATCGATTCGGAGTGCCCAAGACAAACGTAACCGCTGGGCTTCAACGCGTCATAAAAGGTCTCCGCTGCGGTTTTGCGCGAGACATCGTCGAAATAGATCAGCAGATTGCGGCAGAAGATGACATCGAAATCGCGGTAAGCGCGCGTATCGGCGCGCTCGGAAAGATTGACGCGGGTGAATTCCACTGCGCTACGCAAGTCGTCGCAAATTTGGTAATTCTCCGCGTCGCGCTTGAAATACTTGCGCAGTAACACTTCCGGCAGATTTTGCACGGAACGCTGCGAAAACAACCCCTGGCGCGCCTGGGTGAGGATTTTGGTGTCGATGTCGGAAGAAATGATTTCTATGTCCCAGTCATTGATGCCGGCCCAGTATTCCAGCATATAGATGGCGATGGAATAAGGCTCTTCGCCCGAGGAAGAGGGGATCACCCAAATACGGATGGGGCTGTTGTCGTTCTTGCGGCTGATGATGTCGGGAAGCATGGAATTGACCAGGCATTTGAATTGGTATTCCTCGCGGAAAAAATAGGTTTCGTTGACCGTCATCAGATTGGTCAGATACTGCAATTCCTCGCCCGACGCCTCGAAGCGCAGCTTGGTGAAATAGGTGCGAAAATTGTCGCTGTCGGTCAGTTCGATACGTTCCACCAGTCGTTTATCGACGAAATAACGCTTCGATGGCTCGAACTGAATTCCCGTCTTACGATAAAAAAACTCGCGGAATTTCTCGAAATCCTGTTCGCTGATGGTGGGCGTGGCCATTTCGTTATCAGCCTTCGGTGATGCGTTCCAAAGCCAGATCGCTGGCGAATTGGATATAAGGTTCGTCGGCATAGCGCGCCTTGAGGCGCAGCAGCGGCTCCCGCGCGGCTAGGGAGCCGACTTCGCCGAGCAAATCCACCGCCGTGGCGCAGACGTTTAACTGGGGGTCATTGTCAATGACCGCAATCAACCAGGATTCAACCTTCGGGTGGCGTAGCGATTCGAGGATATTCACGGCAAAAATGCGCACATCCGGGTTGGCGTCGGCAAGCAGCCCGCGCATGATGGGCGCCACTTCGTCGGGTAGCTGTTTCATCGCTTCTATCGCCTCGTTGCGTAGCGCCGCGCCCTCGCTTCTGAGGCAGCCCACAAGCCCCGCCACGGCCACTTCATCGCCCAATGAAGTCAAGGTGCTGAGTATCACTTCCCGCACCGAAACGTCTTCCTCGCGCTGTAGCCGATTCACCAGTGCGGCGGACGCTGCGGGACAATCCGTCAGATCGCGCGCCGCCCAGCGTCGCGCCGTGGGGTTGGCATTCTCCAGCTCCGCGGCCAAGCCGGCGCAATCCCGCAACTGCTTGCGCTCGTCTTCGGCAACCGGTTGGGCTGTGTGCGTTTTAATCAGTGCCATGATGTTTTCCTAAGCCGAAAGTGATGCGTAATGGGTGATGGGTGATGGGTGATGGGTGATGAGAAGGGGCTTTACATTCCCCATTACCCATTACCCATCCCCCATTACCGTCCCGCCCAGACATTGATTTGGGCTGCAATTTTTTCCGAAGGCAGCACTATGCTGGCGCCGCCGCGCTCAATCAGTTCCGCCGGCATACCGAAAACCACGGCTGACGCTTCCGATTCGGCGATGGTGCGACCGCCGCGTTTTTTGATTTCGGTGAAAGCATCGGCGCCGTCGTAACCCATGCCGGTAAGCATCACGCCCACCACCCGTGACGGGTCGCAGTGTTCGAGGGCGGAGCGCCCCATCAATTCCACCGAGGGGTGCCAGAGAAAATCGCGGCTTTCCGGCTTGGCGATGACTGTCAACTTTCCTGCGCGCTGCACCAGCACCATATCCGCTCCGCCTTTGCCGATGTAGATCGTGCCGACTTCGAGTGGCATGGGGCGGTCGGCTTCCACCACCGAGAGCGCGCAGATGTCGTTCAAGCGATCGGCGAAGGGGCGGGTGAAGGAAGCCGGCATGTGCTGCGCCACCATGATCGGCCAGGGGAAATCAACCGGCAGCAGCGGCAGAATATCTTCCAACGTGCGCGGCCCGCCGGTGGATACGCCGATGATGACCAGCCCCTCGCCGACCACGCCGCGCCGCATCGCAATCGGGCGCGGCACGGGCTTTTCCCGCTCTTCCCGCAAGCGCTGCGCCAGACCGCGCACACTCGACCCCTTTTTTTTGATTCGGGCGCCGGCGGCTATGCGTATCTTGTTAACCAGCTCGTTTTTGATCTCGCCGATGGACAGCGAAATGGTGCCGCCGGGTTTGGCGATGTAATCCACCGCGCCCAGATTCAGCGCCTCGAAGGTGGCCAGCGCCCCCTTCTCGGTGAGCGATGAAACCATCACCACCGGCACCGGACGATCCGCCATCATGAGCGAGAGCGCAGTGATGCCGTCCATTTCCGGCATATTGATGTCCAGCGACACCACGTCAGGCTGAAACTCGCGGTTTTCGTCCACCGCCTCCTTGCCGTTGCGCGCCTGACGAATCTCGAAATCGCCCTCTGCCTCGAAAAGGGAAGCCAATTGCCTGCGCATCAACGCCGAATCATCGACGATAAGCAATTTGATCGGTTTGGTCATGGGGCAGCCCTCTTTAACCTTAATTTCGCAAGCCGGCATTTTTGATCGTTGGCAAGCGTTATCGTTGTGCCGCGTCCCTCACCCCACCCCCCTTGATCGTTCCCACGCTCCAGCGTGGGAACGCCGCCGGGGGCGCTCCAGCGTCATCTATCGCGTAGCCGGGGAGCTCGTAGGATGTGCCGAGGAACGAGGCGCATCTGTCGCGTATTGCCACCAGGATTCGCGAGCGATGCGCTTCCTGTCGGAAGCCACATCCTACGTCCCTCATAACCACCGGAGCAAAAGCTTACGCCGCCATCTGCGCCAGATCGGCGCGTTCGTGGTCTTCCACCAAGTGCGCGGGAGCGATTAGTTGCACCATGCGTTTTTGCTTTTCCAGATTGGCCATGCGTGCCAGGAGTTTTCCCTGTTCGCTGGACAAGCGCGGCGCGGGTTCGATGGCGGATTTGTGTATTTTCAGCACTTCGGCGACCGAATCGACGATGAAGCCGGTGCGCATTCCTTCGATCAGGAACACCATCACGCGCTGGCGGTCCGAGCGCTCAACGGCGGGCAAACCCAGGCGTCGGCGCAGATCGATCACCGGCAACACCGCCCCGCGCAGGTTGATGACGCCTTCGACGAAGGGGGGCGCTTTGGGCACATGCGTCAGCGCTTCCGGCACGCGCACGATCTCCTGAACGCTTTCAATCGGTACGCCGAATTCTTCCTTGTCGAGGCGGAAGACCACGACTTGTTCGTCGTCGTCGTTCGCCTCGTCATCGGCGGCAATCGCTTCACGTTCCTTATCGTCATGCAGGCTTTTCACGGTGGTCAATGCCTCCTTGATGGCGGAGTGGCTGAACAAATTTCCGGCGGAAATAATCGACACCAGGCGTTTGCCGCCGTCCAGCCGACAGATTTCGGAAATATCGTTAAGCTCGCCATCGCGGGCGAGCAGGCCGGGCATGGCGTCTACATCCGCCTTGGCGACGCGCAGCACTTCGTTAACGCTATCCATGACAATGCCCACCGATGCCGCGCCCAGAGAGACCACGACGATGCGGCTGTGCTCGTCGGCTTCCTGCGGCGGCAGGGCGAACATGCGGCGCAGGCTGACCAGGGGCAGCAAGCGGTTGCGCAGCGTCATCACGCCGAGCACGTAGGACTCCGAATGCGGCACATGAACTATGTTTTCCGGCACCTGGACGATTTCCTGCACATCTTCGATGGTGATGGCGTATTCCTGCCCGGCGACATCGAAGCTCACCAGTTGCAGTTCGTCGCTGGCCGCTTCTTCCCCGATCTCGGCGCCGGCGTATATCCCGCCTGCCAGGGCGGCGCTCTTGGCGACGGCGGCGATTTCGGCAAATTCCAGGGCAATCAGCTTGGCGAAATCGAGCACCATAATCATCGCGTGGCCGCTCACGTCCTTGATGATCCCGGAGAGCAATTCGGTATTCACCGTGCCCTGGATGGAACCCACGCCTTCGATTTTTCCCGGCTCGACCCCGACCACGCTGGCCACCTTATCCACCACGAATCCCAGCGGCTGCCCGGTGTCGATTACCAGAGCGCGGGAGGCGTCGTCGTGCGCCCGCTCGGCGAAGCCGAAAACCCGGCGCAGGCTGATGATGGGCAGCACCTTGCCGCGCAGATTGGCCAAGCCATTGAGGGTAGGCGGCGCCAGCGGCACCCGCACCACCTCCGGCACCCGGATAATCTCCTGCACCGGCGCCATATCCACCGCGAAAACCTCTTCCCCGGCGATAAAGATCACAAATTGGCGGATGTCGGAAACCTGTTCATCGATGTTATTTTCTTCATTGCGCTGCTCAACCGTCTCGACGCGAGACATGTCCTCCGGTTGTTCCTGGTTTTCTTGCGTCATCATGTTTCTCCTGCTTAGTGTCGTAGGCTGGGGTGAGGTGCGAACCCCAGCATTTCAAGGTCTCCGCGTCATAGCCATTAAGTTAACGTACCATGGCATTTGTAGGAGCCTGCCTTGCAGGCGAGCGGTGTCGCCAACCGAGACAGGGTCACAATTAGCAACACCGCATCGCGGGCAAGGCCCGCTCCTACGCGCTCTGCAATTCGTCGGCGAGAGAGGCGATTTCCTTGATGGCTGCGGCCAGCTCCTCGGCGCCTTGAGACTGCTGTTTGGCGGCTGAAGCGGCTTCGGTCGAGGCTTTGTCCGCTTCTTGGGCTGCGGCGGCAATCTGCTCCACCCCCTTCTT
This sequence comes from Sulfuricellaceae bacterium, assembly GCA_041674485.1. Classification (GTDB taxonomy): domain Bacteria; phylum Pseudomonadota; class Gammaproteobacteria; order Burkholderiales; family Sulfuricellaceae; genus JAGXQV01. The sequence continues at coordinate 6,724 of JBAYVP010000128.1, read as the reverse complement.
TACCTGGGCGGTGGCGGCGGCGATTTCGTTGGAGGCTGCCAAAATCTCTTGAGTGCCTTTTTCCACCACCGAGATATCCGTTTCGATGGTCACCAGGTTGCTAGTGCTCATCTTGGCTTTTTCCACCTCGCCCAGCGCGGTAGCCACGATTTCCTCCAGGTCGCGCCCGACCACGCCGATCTGATCCTGCACCGCCTTCACCAGGTCCTTGATACGGTCGGCATTTTCAGCGGAATCGTGCGCCAGATTACGGATGTCGGTCGCCACCACGACGAAGCCCTTGCCGAACTCGCCGGCGCGCGCCGCTTCAATGGAGCCGTTGACTGCCAGCATATTGGTCTGGATGGAAACGGTGGTAATCGCATCGACGATCTTGTCGATGCGCCGCGACACCAGTTCAAGGTCTTTGATCTGCTTGATGCTGGACTTGGAAGAAACCGCCGAAGAGGAAACGCCGGTAATCAAGGCATCGATGGAGGTCTTGTTCACTCCCAGCAGGCTCTTGATCGCGCCCACCTTCTCGGCGCCGGCGGTGGCGCGCCCCTGAGCCAGTTCCAGCCCCTTTTCGATCTGGGTGATCGCGGCTGAGGCTTCCGCTGTTCCCGCAGACTGCACCTCGGCGCCCTTGCGTATCTGTTCGATGGCCGCCATGATCTGGGCGCCCGAACGGTTGATCTCCGCTACCGCAGAAGACAGTTCCTCGGCGGCGGATGCAACTTCCTCGGCGCTCTTGGCGACATCCGTGGAGGTCTTCAGGTCCTCCGCCAGCTCGGTCAGGCTTTGCGCGGCCTGTTCGCACTCAGCCAGCGCTTGCGACTGCTCTTCCACGGTCTTGGCCGATTCCTCGGCGGCGGCGGATTGTTCTTCGGCGGCTGCGGCAATATCTTCCGAGCCTTTCAATGCCTGCTGCGCAGCCGTTTTGGATTGTTGGGCGCCGGTGGCTATTTCGCGCACGCCCTTGACGATTTCCACAACATCGATGCGTATCTGCTCCAGTTGTGCGGTAATGGTCTTGCCGTTTTCCACCTCGCCCTCGACCGCCTTGGCCGAAGTGCTGATGCCCTCGGTGATCGCCTTCACTTCTTGCTGAATCTGGCCGACCAACTCTTGAATTTGCTTGGCGCTTTTCTCCGATGTCTCGGCCAGCGTCCTGACTTCATCGGCGACCACGGCGAAACCCTTGCCATGCTTGCCGGCACGGGCTGCTTCGATGGCGGCGTTCAGCGCCAGCAGATTGGTTTGGTCGGCGATGCGCGCCACTGCCTTGACGATATCGCCGATGTTGGCCGCCTGCTTCTCCAGTTCGGCCACCATGACGACTGAAGCGCTCTGCCGTTGGGCGGCGACGGAAACATTGGTGACCATCGTGGCGACATCGGCGTTGGTCTTGGCCACCAGTATCTGCGTGGCTTCCGCCTTGGTTTGGCTGAGGTCGGCGTTTTGCAATTGGCGCAGGATGGAGGATTCGATTTGCTTGAATGCGGCCAGGGATTCCTGGGCAGCGCCGGAAGCTTCCTCGGCGCCCGTGGCAATCTGGTCGGAAGAGCGTTTCAGTTCCTCGGCGGCGGAAGCCGCTTCATTGATGCCGGAGGACAATTGCCCGGTGGCTGCGGCGATGCGCTCCGCCGCTTGCTGCTGTTTGGCGAGAGTGCGTGCCTTCTTGCGCTGGTCTTCCGCCTCATGTGCGGCGGCGGCAGAGGTCTTGCCTCCCGCCGGTGCAGCCGTGTTGCTAGTGATAGCGGTAGCGGACTTCTTGTTGACGAGGGCCATGGTGTGTCTCCTTTGCGGGCGAATGCGATGTGGGCGGGTTGATCGATAGCCGGATCATGGCGGGTATCGTAGAGAAATGAGCGGCAGCGGGTAATACCCGGATCAGCGTATATTCGCTACCGGTATTCAGGTAGGGCGGAATAGGATGAGCCATTTGCTCAGCCTATAACTATTTGATTTTTAATGATAAAATATGGAATAGAAAAACACTTTACCCCAAGAAATGACGTTTTTTTACCCTACTGGGGTATTTTTGAGGGCATCTCAAAAATCATGCCAAAATTTCCACCCCAATATAAATATCAATGACTTAACAATAATATATTTTTTATTGGCATTGTTTGCACTGTAACCCATTGATTCTACGATAATGCAGATGAAAATTTATACAGCGCAAGTGGCTCAGGATAGAAGTAGGTTGCAAATCGGCTGGAACATGGCGTATTTTTTAATCATGTAATCATGTAATCATGTAATCATGCGGCATGATGGAGGTGGATATGCAAGCTCTGAAAATCGTTGGAAAAAGCGGTCAAATTTCTCTGGGGAAAGCATTGGCAGGCATGGGTTTTGTCATGGAAGCCTTGCCTGGGGGGGATGTTTTACTAAAGCACTCGGTCGTTGTGCCCGTAAACGAACGTTGGCTGCACGAGCCGGCAATGAAGGACAAGTTGGCGCAGGCGGATGACTGGATGCGCAACAATCGCGCTCGCGAATCCAATCTGGAAGAGATTGAAGCCAGGCTGGAATCCGCGCCGTGAGCGGAAACGATGACAAGGTATTGCTCGACCTGAATTACCCGGTATTCCAGGATGAGTTATTTAATCTGGATGTTTCTGAAATCAGGAAAAGCATCAAGACGTTCAGAAAGATCAAGGGACTTACTTGGAACGAGGTCTTCAGAGACCAAGGGTTGAACCTAGAAACCTCCGTTGACTGCTTGCCAAGATGTGTAACGTGGTGGTTCTAAACGACTTTATCATCTATTTTGCGTGTACCCGTTTGGTGAGAACGCTACGGGCTGGATTGCACGGTTTTCCGGGCGCATGGCGGCGTTGCAACTCCTTGCAATGGAATAACCATTGCGCGTCGTTGCGCCTCTTGTGCCCAGGCCGTAAGGCCGTCGGGTATGCCCTGCACCCGGAAAACCGCACACTCCAGCCCGTTCAACGAAGGTTTCCAGGTTGAAATGGGAAGCGCTAAAAAGCGTGCCTGAGAAATATACGGTGCGGCTTTCCCAATCGTACCGCGCGGTTGTTGTGCGAGAAGGAAGCTGGATGCGATTTCAGACACTCCATCAAGATCACGACAGCGCTTACGGAAAAAAGTAGTCAATTCTACGAATCGACGAACCCGTTGCCGATGGCGTAGCGCGTGAGGTCGGCGATATTATGCAAATTAAGTTTGCGCATGATGTTGCGCCGATGCACGTCTACGGTGGAAGGGGCGATGCACAGCCGGTTTGCAATCAGGGTTGAGGTGAGACCTTCGGCAACCAGTTGCAGCACCTGACGCTCCCGGTCGCCGAGTTTGGTGGGCGCGTTTGCCTGGGGTTGCCGGGACATGGCTCCTGTTGCTGCGTCCGCGACATCGGGGCACAGATACTTGCGGTTGTGCCGCACCGCGCCGATTGCCCGCAACAATTCGTCGGCGGCTTCGGCTTTGGTGACATAAGCCGAAGCGCCGGCATTCATCATATCCGTGACATATCTTTGGTCGGAGTAGGTCGAGAGCGCTATCACCTTGACTTTCGGACAGGCTGCGAGAAGACGCCGCGTGGTTTCGATACCGTTCATGCCGGGCATGCCGATATCCATGCATACAATATGCGCCGAAGTTTTGCGCGCCAGTTCCACCACCTCGAACGCATCGCCGGTCTCCCCGACGACTTCGAGTTTCGGCATTTTTTCCAGCAAGCTCCGCAGCGCGTCGCGAAACATCTGGTGGTCGTCTACAAGCAGGATATGCACGTTTTCCATGGATGTCCCTCGATGTCGGATTTTTAACCTAGAAAGCTCAGTTGTCCGCAGATTACGCAGCAGGTAGCAGGTAGGATGGGTGAAGCGCAGCCGCACCCATCAATCCACCGCTTCGATGGGTGCGGCTGCGCTTCACCCATCCTACGACACTGCCAAGCTGACTCACGCTTTAGACGCGAAGGTGCGAAGGGAATCGAACCCGTATCTTTTTTACGCGCCCCCACTTCTTCGCGGCTTCGCGTCTTCGCGTGAAAAATTCTTATCAGCATAGTAGGGTGGGCACGTTTTTTGTGCCCACGCGGTCAACATCGGTTATTTCCGCGTGGGCACAAAAGCGTGCCCACCCTACCCGTTTTTTTGGTTTCGGCTTAGTAACTTATCGGCCAAGTTTTTACATTTTTTGCGAAGAACACGTCGCAGATCAAGCACTGGCGCGGCTCTTTGGTAGGGTGGATAAGCGAAGCGCATCCACCTGAACATTCCGGGACACCGTTCGGTGGATGCGCTTCGCTTATCCACCCTACATCATTTTTGGTTCCGGCAATAGTCCGGCTTAGGTTTAAGTGTTGGGCGGCTTTTTCGCACCTCGTCTACAGCGCAAAGTTGAATTGATTCTGCCCATCATAAAGAAACGAACCGCGCTAAGATATACTGGGATCAGGGTATTTTTCCACCTGATTTCAGGTGGCGACCCCATGCCGCAGGCATGGCAACCTGCGCTTTGTGTGGGAACGATCCAATGCTACAAAATTTTCACGGTTACCCGCGTTCCTTTGCCGGGCGCCGATTCCACGGTAAGTTTACCGCTTGCGACTTCGGCTATTTCCCGCATGGTTAACAATCCCAAACCGATGTGCCCGGCTTTTTCCAGTTGTTCCGGGTCGAAGCCGACGCCGTTGTCGGTGACGGTCAGGACGATAGGGCGACCGTCATGATGCAGTGTCACCGAAATTGAGGTGGCGTGGGCGTGCTTGGCGCAATTCGTCAGCGCTTCCTGAAAAACGCGAAACAACAGGGATTCCATATCCGGCGCGAGCCGCAGGTCGCAAATTGCGCAGTCGAATTGAACCGCGATGCCGGTTCGCCGTGAAAATTGCTGAACATAGCCCTCCAACGCCGCCGACAGCCCGGCGTAATCGAGCAACAGCGGGCGCAGATCGGTGCAGATTTCGCGGATGCTGGCCGCCGTATCCTCAATCAGCGCACGGGTGTCCGCCATGCGCTCGGCGAGTTCGGTCGAATGTTCCCGCGGCAGCTCCGTGGCGATGATTTCCAGGTTGATGTCTATCGCGGCGAGATTCGGGCTGGTGCGGTCATGCAATTCGCCGGCAAGCCGTCGCCGGGCATTTTCCTGTACGGCGACCAAGTGGCGCGACGCCTGCTTTTGCCGTTTCAAATAGCCGATACGCTCCTGTTCCGTTTTTTTACGTTCGCTCATGTCGTAGACGGTGGAGCGGGTCATAAAGCCGCCGCCGTCAGTGTCATACTGTGCCGTCGCACTGACCAAAACGGGCAGTATCGTCCCATCCTTGCGGATCAGTTCCAGCTCTACATCGCGCACTTCTCCCGTTTCCTTGAGGCGGGGAAAGGTTCGGTGGAAGTTCGGAAGCGTGGCGGAAGTCAGCAGATCGGCAAGACGCCGTTTTCCGACAATGTCGTCCCGTGTATAGCCCAGCCATTTGAGTTCGGTTTTGTTGATGCGCTGGATGACCCCATCCTTATCGAGAGAGTGGTAACCGCACGGGGCATGCTCGTATAAATCCAACACTTCATCGGCGTAAAGCTTTACCATTTCAGTCAAAACGCGCTGGTATTGCTCACTCTCCTTGAGTGCGGTGATGTTGAGACAATGACCAATGTAGCCGATGAACTTCCCCAGGCTGTCATAACGTGGGCAGCCGTCGTTCTGTATCCAGCGGTAATTGCCGCTATGGTGGCGCAGCCGGTATTCCAGGCTGCATTTCTCTCGCCGGTCGAAGGCCGTAGCATACATTTCCTGGCAACGCCGATAATCTTCCGGGTGGATACCTTGGACCCAGCCGTTGCCGAGTTCCTGTTCGAGTGAGCGCCCGGTGAAATCCAACCAGGGTTGATTAAAGTAGTCGCACAGCTTGTCCGTGCCGGATGTCCAGATCAGCGCTTGGCCGGAATCGGCCAGGGTGCGGTATTGCAGCCCGCTTTCCACCAGACGGGTAATATCGCTGAGCGCAATGCGCAGCTGGGCAGGCTCGTGTCCGGCGCGCTTGTTCATGCCATCCAGGCGCACATGCAAGATTGTGCCATCCGCACGACGGAGCTTCAGCTCGCATTCCTGATTTTCGTTGTGCCGCAGCATGTGAATAAAAGTACGGTGCCAGCGCTCACTGTCTTCTGCGGCGACAAAACCCGCGAAACGCCGGTTATGCAGCTTGCCGCGTTCCTCCCCCAGCAGTGCGGCGCCAGCGAAATTCGTTTCGGCGATCTGACCATTGCGGTCCAGGGTCAGGTAGCCGATGGGAGCAAATTCATAGAAATCCAGATGGTGGTCGCGGGATTCCTCCAGGGCAAGCTGGACGCGGAGCAACTCTTCGTTTTGTATTTCCAGTTCGGCCTGATGCACCTGGAGTTCGTGCAGGAGGGATTCGGTGCTACGTTGCGGCATCTTGACGGTAGGGAGTATGAACAAACCATCACATTAACACCAAGAAAAGCAATAAGCTACAAGTGTTTCCCCCACGCAAGGCATAAATGACTAAAGCCCAGGGGGTGATTCGCAATCTGAAATTTAACACGTAAAAACAAATTGTTACGAATGAACCCAATTTATGTGCAGAGAAAAAATCAATGACTTAACAGGGCAGAACAAATTTACCATGTAAACATTCGGTAAACCCGTAAGGAAAGCATCTTAACGCGCGCAGCTGCCCCGGAACTGCGGCACATTTTTGGCGACAGCTCAATTCCGAACGACGACACGACCACGCCACGCGATCGAA
>JBAYVP010000127.1:0-12404 GCA_041674485.1 Sulfuricellaceae bacterium | reverse complement strand
CTTTCATCTGCCGCCGTTCCATGCATTCCGGGCTTCGTTGAGGCGCAAGCGTCGGGCATAGCCAGCCTGACACCCTTCTGAGTAAAATATTCGCCCGCTGGCCGAAAGGCGTTGGCAATAAACGCAAGTCGCGGGGTCAGGTCTTGCAATCACGCATCAATCCTAAACCCTACATTTGGCTTGTGTGCCTACGCTAGACCAAGCATGAAACTCTCGCCAAAGGACAAACAGGCAAAGAGTCTTGCCAACCGGGATCGCTATTGCGCCAAATAAAAACGCCTAGTACCACGCAACAACAATAGTTTCGGATAAAGGAGAGTCAGCTTAATCCGCGTATCCGAAGTTGTAAATTGCCAGCCAATCTTCCTCAATGCGAAATAAATAATGTTGCATGGTACTAGTGCCACGTAACAACAATAGCCGGGTGGGCACAGCTTTATCGTGCCCACGCGGGAAATGCATCAACCGCGTGGGCACAAAAAACGTGCCCACCGGGCTGCAAGACTTGCTTTCGCAATATGGTTTGCCGATGTTCTTCACACCGAGGCGTGCGCCGTCTTCCGCTGATGGCAAAATACGGGAAATTGAAACTTTTTCTCCGGCGCGGGTTGGGTTGTGAAAAATAGGCAACCCAACCTGCGCTAACTGCCCATCCGTGCCTTTCCCGGCTAAAATGCGTGCATGACTTTTATCCGCATCCTTCCTGACATCCTTATCGACCAGATTGCAGCCGGTGAAGTGGTCGAACGCCCCGCTTCCGCGCTCAAGGAATTGCTGGAAAACAGTCTCGATGCCCAGGCCGGCGAGATCGGCGTGACGTTGGCGCAGGGCGGGGTAAAATTATTGCGGGTTACTGACGACGGCGTCGGTATCGACAAGGAGGAGTTGGCGCTGGCGCTGGCGCGCCATGCCACCAGCAAAATCCATACGCTGGACGATTTGGAACGGGTCGGGAGCTTGGGGTTTCGCGGCGAAGCGCTGGCCAGCATCGCAGCGGTGTCGCGCCTGACGCTCACCAGCCGACGGCGCAATGAGCGCCACGCGTGGAAGGTGGAATCGTTCGGCGGTGCTACGGGCATTCAGCCTGCGGCACTGGAGCCGGGAACGGTGGTGGAAATACAGGAGCTGTATTTCAATACGCCGGCGCGGCGCAAGTTTCTCAAATCCGAAGCCACCGAATACGGCCATTGCGAGGAAATGTTCCGGCGCATCGCGATGAGCCGTAGCGATGTGACTTTTTCGTTACAGCACAATGAGCGCAAGACTTTGCATTTGCCGGCTGCCGCCATGGAGCGGCGGGTGGCGCAATTGCTGGGTGACGATTTCGCCGGCGCATCAATAGCGCTCGATGAAAAGGCGGGCGACTTGCGCCTGTGGGGGCTGGCGAGCCTGCCGGGATTTACGCGTAGCGGGCGCGACGCCCAGTATTTCTATGTGAATGGCCGCTTCGTCCGCGACCGGCTGATTGTTCACGCGATCCGCGAGGCCTACCGCGATATACTGCACCACGACCGGCACCCGGCATTCGTGCTGTTTCTGGAGTTGCCGCCGAATGAGGTCGATGTTAACGTCCATCCGACCAAGATTGAGGTGCGTTTCCGCGACAGTCGGGCGTTGCACCAATTCGTTTTCCATGCGCTCAACAAAGCGCTGGCCGCACCAATAGGCGCGCGGCGCGAAACGCCGGAGCCTGCTTCCTCTCCGGTCTCCCCTTTCAAGGGCGGAAACACCTCGGCTCATCGCGCATCGTCCTTTTCCTATGCGCAACGCCAGGCGCAAATCCCTCTGGGCGTGGCCGAACGCGACAGCCTCTACCACACCCTGTTCGGTCAGGTCGGCAAGCCGGAGACCCTGCCCCCCGAAGTACAGGCTGAGACTTTGCCGCCCTTGGGTTTTGCATTGGGGCAGTTGCACGGCGTGTATATTTTGGCACAGAACGCCAAGGGGCTGGTGATTGTCGATATGCATGCCGCCCATGAGCGGGTGACTTACGAGCGGCTGAAGTCGGTGCTTGCTCACCAGGAGCTGCCGATGCAGCCGCTGCTGATCCCGGTGTCGTTCCACGCCGACACGCTGGATATCGCCGCTGTCGAAGAGCACGGCGAGCGGCTGCGCACCATTGGCCTGGAGTTGGCGCCGTTATCGCCCTCGACGCTGGCGGTGCGCGCGCTGCCGGCCTTGCTGGGAAATTGCGACCCGGTGCTGCTGGCGCGCGATGTGCTCAAGGAAATGCGCGAATTCGGCGCAAGCCAAATGCTCACCGAACGGCGCAACCAACTGCTGGCAACCATGGCCTGCCATGCCTCGGTGCGCGCCAACCGCCAATTGACCACCGCCGAAATGAACGCATTGCTGCGCGACATGGAACAAGCCGAACGCGCCGACCAATGCAACCACGGTCGCCCTACCTGGCGCGAAATCAGCATGGCGGAATTGGATGCGTTGTTTATGCGCGGAAAGTAAAACCTAAAACCATAGTGCCGAGTGCTGAGTGCCAAGTAGGCGCAATGTCAACTATTCCACCGCCGTCAGAATCGACCACAGCAACTTACAACCCAGCACTATTTTCTCTCAGGACTCAACACCTTGAACTCAGCACTCAGCACTCAGCACTCAACACTCCCCCCGGCGATTTTCCTGATGGGACCCACCGCCAGCGGCAAGACCGGTGTGGCGGTGGAATTGGTGCGGGATTTGCCGTGCGAGATCGTCAGTGTTGATTCGGCGCTGGTTTATCGTGGCATGGACATCGGCACAGCCAAGCCCGACGCCGCGACTTTGGCGTTGGCGCCGCACCATCTGATAGACTTGATCGATCCCACCGCAAGCTATTCCGCCGCGCAGTTTTGCATTGATGCGCTACGCCTGATGGCGGAAATCACCGCGCGCGGCAATATCCCGCTGCTGGTCGGCGGCACTATGCTGTATTTCAAGGCGCTGCTGCACGGTCTGAACGCGTTGCCGCAAGCCGATGCCAATTTGCGCGCGGAACTCGATGAAAAGGCGCGGCGCTTGGGCTGGCCGGCATTACATGCCGAGTTGGCGCGGCTCGATCCCGTCACCGCGGCGCGCCTCGAACCGGCGGATGCCCAGCGCATCCAGCGCGCGCTGGAAGTTTGCCTGCTGAGCGGCCTGGCGATGTCGGCGCTGCTTGAACACCCCATTGAGTCCGACCTGCCCTACCGCATTATCCAGATTGCGCTGGAACCCGGCGACCGCGCCGTGCTGCACCGGCGCATCGCTGAGCGTTTCGACGCGATGCTGGCCGCCGGGCTGGTGGACGAGGTTCAGCGCCTGCGCCTGAATTATCCGCTTAATCCGTCGTTGCCCGCGATGCGCTGCGTCGGCTACCGGCAGGCATGGCAATATCTGGACGACGAATTCGATCTCGCTACGCTGCGCGAAAAAGGGATTGCCGCCACCCGCCAGCTTGCGAAACGCCAATTGACCTGGCTGAGGGGAATGGAAGGATTGCGGCGTTTCGATTGTCTGGACGCGGATTTGTCCGCGCAGGTGCGGGACGTGTTGCGGGATGAATTCCATTAATTCCAAGTCGGACAAGCCGGAAGCCAACAGACGTTTAGACAGGATTGACAGGATGAACAGGATAGAAAACCCATCTTGGTAAATCCTGTTCATTCTGTCCTTGTTTTTTGCGGAAAGCCGCTCCAGTGCTTGATCTACGATATGTTCTTGTCACAAGTTGCTTGTGACTTGGTCAGTAAGTGACTAAGAAACTGTCCAGCATTTACTTCCCTTCGGGCACCGGCTGGCAGCATTGTCGCTCCCTCCCCGGAAAGCGGGAGGGCTGGGGTGGGGATGGGTTTAAAAACGCTGATTTAGTTGCAACATGTGTGCCAACTCAACCCCATCCCCCTCCCAACCTCCCCCTTGAAGGGGGAGGAGCAGCGGGCGGGCACGCCATGCGGGCCAAACAGATCGGGAGGTAATTAATGGACCGTTTCTAAGCCGGGCTAACCGGCACGATCACTCATCGCAGACTTCCCATTCGTCCGCATGTAGCAAATGCGACCACAATGGGTTCAAATCGGCCTTGGCGTCTTGCAATAATTTCATGACTTCGGCTTTTTCGATTTCGTGCAAGCCGCCTTCCCCAAAGCGGTCTACGGCTTGCAGCAAGGTGTTGATTGAGGCGAACTCCAGGTGCCGGTCCCAATCCGACACGAGCAGGGAGGCGTCTTTTTCCATGCGTAGCGGAATGTACGGCAGCACGCTGTCGCGCAGCAATTTCGTCGAAGTGTCGCTATCGGCGGAATCCCATTCCCAGATTTTTTTGGTTTCGTCCCAGCGGTCAGTGTTGGCGCAACGGATGGAAGCGCAGCCGGACCAGGTTATCGCAAAGAAATCGATGCCGTCCGGCGACACCGCCACGCGACGCAGGAACGGCGTGCCATCTTCGGCGACGAGCACGTCCAGCCATTGCAGGAAATGTATGATCGCGGCGCTGTGGATGCGCACGCGGCCAAGGTTGGTGAGCGTCACTTTGTTTCTGGATTTTAAAATGGCGCCGGTCTGTTTTTGGGCGATCATCACCAGCGCCTTCATCAGGTTGGGATGAAGCCGGGCGGTGATCTCGCGGAACAATTTGTTGCCGCTGCGCACGTTGGTGCAATTCGTCCACTGATCGACCAGCACCGAGAGCGTCTCCAATTCGCGCTCCAGGTCGCTGACCGTAATCGGGGGCTTTTCTTTTTTAAAAACCTGAATCTCGTTCATCGGATCGAATATAACAGATTGCGCCCCTGGTTTGATGGGGAGATTTTCTCGGGGTTAGCTTCATTGCTGCGTTAAAAACTCCTATTAAAATATTTAACATTATGTTTAGATAAATGTTTTTTCACTTTTAAGCGCATAAAAAGAATTATGCATCATGGCATAAAAATAACCGGGCTTCCAGATTTCGTGTCGGCGAAAAATCCGTCACGGCCAAGCCCGAACGAATCGCCTTATCATTCCGCCCGCCATTCCTGCCGAGCTATTTTATCCGCCCAGAATAAGCCGATCATCGTCTTGACATCGCTGATCCGTCCCTCGCGCACCCAGTCCAGCGCCTGCGCCAACGGCATGTGCAGATTATCGAGAAATTCGTCCTCGTCGCGCCGGTGGCCGTGCTCGCTCAAGCCCCGCGCCAGATAGACCAGAATCCGCTCGTCCGAATAGCCGATGCACGGATGAATGGTCGTCAGGTAATGCCAGGAATCGGCGACAAAACCGGTTTCTTCCAGCAATTCGCGCTGTCCACACACCAGCGTATCCTCGCCGGCATCGATTTTGCCGGCGGGTAGTTCGTAAAATTCGCGGTGCAGCGGGTAGCGGAACTGCCGCACCATCAGGATGCCGCCATCTTCCAGGAGCGGCACGACCACGACCGCGCCGGGATGGACGATATATTCGCGCGTCGCCTCCTTGCCATTGGGCAGCGCTACGCGATCCTCACGGACATGCAGCAGCCGCCCGTCGTAGACTTCTTTGGAGGAAAGCGGTTTTTCAGTGAAATCGATAATAGCCATAATTTTATCCCGATTGGAAAATACCCTATCCGACATAATAATGTAACGTATTTTGCATAAACTCTCGCGGCGTAAAGAATTTCTTTACATCAAAATACAGAATTTGCCTATATTTATTTCAGCGCCATCCATTAGTATTCGCTATCGGATTCGTTAGCGGAAATACCGACAGCATACCTTGTGCGACCATCCTTTGGAGAAAGTGTCAAAAAATGCCTAATGCTTGCTCAAGCGCATATTCAGCGTGGCAAGCTTAAAAATTTATCTCCATATCAAGGCGAAATCCGATTGGAAGTTCCTGGGGCAGTTGCTCTTGGGCGCTTTTCAGGATCAGAAATTGCCAGCCCGTTACATTCACTTGACTTGCTTAACATAATATAAACCTTAAAAAACGCTGTTGCTTTGCGAAATAAACAAATAAATCAATATGGCATATTGCAAAAATAGCCCACAACATAAGTGGTGTGATACATTGCGGCATCCATTCGAGGACAACGGCGTTTATTTTGGAAAATTGAGAATGCGGCGTCGATTCACGTAGCGGCGCCGTCAACCATTGGAGGAAGTTATCATGTATCACCGTATGAAAATGAGCACCCGACTGATTATGCTGGTGGCCACCGCATTATTGCTGCTGTTCAGTTCACTCGGTATAGGGGTTTATGAACTACACCACCTGAAATCCAACTTGGCCGCGAGCCTGGCTTCCGCCAGGACTGAGACCGACGCGGTAGTGGCAGTGGAAAACGCTCAGGCGGCTTTCAAGACCCAGGTGCAAGAATGGAAAAATATCCTGATTCGCGGCAATGACCCGCAAAGTTACGATAAGTACATCGCCCAGTTCATCGCAGAAGAGAAAAAAGTTCAGGAATCCCTGAAAAACGCGGTGGAACTGATGCGCAAACAGGAAATGCCGACCGCCGATACGGAAACGCTGCTCAAGGAGCACGAAGCGCTAGGCGTCAAGTACCGCGAGGCGATCAAATCGTTCGACCAGAACGACCCGCAGGCCGGAAAGGTCGTGGATGCGCAGGTCAAGGGTATGGACCGCCCGGCGCAGGAAGGCATGGTTAAGGTGGTGAAGCAGATCGAAACGCATTCGGTGCAGCAATCCAGCGAGGAAATCGCCCGCGCGGAAGCGCTCTACCAGACCATACGCAATCTGTTTATCCTGTTCGGCGTCATCGGCATGGCGCTGCTAATCGGCATCTCGACCGCCATCATCCGGGGTTTGCTTGGCCAGCTCGGCGGCGAACCGGCTTATGCCGTCGAAATCACCCAGCGCATCTCGGAAGGCGATCTGACGCTCAACGTTCAACTCCAGCCCGGCGACAACACCAGCTTGCTGGCCTGTATGCGCAATATGCAGGCGCATCTGCGCACCATGATCGGGCAAGTGCATGCCAACGCCGGCCAGTTGACCGATGTCGCGGGCACGCTGGCCTCGTCCGCCGCCCAGGTGGCCGTCAGTTCGAATCATCAGAGCGAGGCGGCAGCGTCCACGGCTGCCGCCGTGGAGGAGATGACAACCAATATCGATCACGTCTCGTCCAATGCCGGCGAGGCGCATGCCATCGCCAAACGCGCCGGAGAACTTTCCGTGCAGGGCGGCTCGGTGGTGCATGATGCAGTCGTCGAAATGAGCAAAATCGCCGACGCGGTGAATCAGTCCGCCCAATTTATCCAGACCTTGGGCGAACACTCCAACCAGATTTCGGCCATTGTCAACACCATCAAAGACATCGCCGACCAGACCAATTTACTGGCCTTGAACGCGGCCATCGAAGCGGCGCGCGCCGGCGAGCAGGGACGGGGATTCGCGGTGGTGGCGGACGAAGTGCGCAAACTCGCCGAACGCACTACGCAATCCACGCAGGAAATCAGCGGCATGATAGACACCATCCAGAGCGGCACGCAAAACGCGATTGCCAGCATGGCGGAAGGCAGCCAACGCGTAGCCGAAGGCGTGGCAATGGCAAACCGCGCCGGGGAATCCATGGAACAGATTCGGGACGGCGCCGACCAGGTGGTTTCCGAGGTCAACGACATTACCGCAGCATTGCGCGAACAAGGCGCCGCCAGCCATCAGGTAGCGCAAAATGTGGAAAAAATCGCCCAGATGACCGAGGAAAACAGCGCCGCCGTTGGCGAAGTCGCCGACGCTTCGCACCATGTGAAACATCTCGCCGAACAATTGCAAGGTTCGGTGAGCCGCTTCAGGGTTTAGCCTAAGCCGGACGATTGCCGGAAGCCAACAGACGTTTGAGAGAGGATTTACAGGATGCACAGGATAGAAAACCCATCCTGTAAATCCTGTTCATCCTGTCCTTGTTCTTTGATCGTTCCCACGCTCCGGCGTGGGAATGCAGCCAGGGACGCTCCGCGTCCCGATATATGCCTTGCGTGGGGGAAATTGGATAAGCACGGTTTTGTCCCGCACTCCAGTCGCGCTGTTGTGTCACACGGTGGGACGCTTTGATCCGTGTCGTCGGAATGCGGCAAATAGCGCCAGGTCGTAGCTGATCTTCAGTATGCCGCAGGCCGCCAGCGGCGCGGCCAGCCAACCGGCGGCGAACAGCGCGCCGCCCAGCGAGGGTCCGACGGACGCCGCGAGGCTGCGCGGGATGGCGGTGAAGCTGGCCGCAGCCGCCCGCTCCGGCGGCGTCACCACCGCCATGACGAAGGCCGAGCGGGTCGGCACGTCCATCTGCGACAGCAGCGCGCGCAGCAGCAGCAACCCCAGCGCCAGCGGCAGACTGGGCGCCAGAGCGGCGAGGATGAGGAAAATATTGGCCGGGATGTGGGTGAACACCATGGTGTTGAGCAAGCCGATCCGTTTCGCCACCCAGGGCGCGGCCAGTTGCGAAAAAGCGGTGGCAAGGCCGGACCAGAAGAAAAACTGGCCGGCAGCGGCGAGCGACAGATCGAAGCGTTGGAACAGCCACAGCGCCAGCAGCGAGTTGACCACCAGGCCGCCGGCAAAGGCATCGATGGAAAACAGCGCCGCCAGCTTGAACACAATGCCGCGCGAGGCGCCCAACGGTTCCGGCTGCGCCGACCGGGCGTGCGCGGGCGGCTCGGGAATGGTGCGGTAAAGCTGCCAGACCAACAGCCCTACCCCGCCGTAGAGGGCAAACATGCCGCGTAGCGCCGCCAAGTAATCGACGCCCAGCCGCGCCAGCCAGTCCGGCGCGGCGGCGGCCAACGCGCCCAGCGCCGCGCACAATGCGCCGACGAGGCTGTAGCGGGCGAATAGCGCGATGCGCGCGTCGCCCTGCGCGGCTTCGGCCAAGCGAGCATGTTCCAGCGGCAGGAAGACGCTGACATCGCCCGAGCTGGGATTCAGGGTGCCGACAAACGCCACCAGCAACAACGGCCAGAAAGTCGACAGGCCGGCGAACAGCATGCCCGTCGCAGCCATCGACAGGGCAGCGCCAAGCATCAGGCCACGATAGTGGAAACGATGCCCCCAAGCGCCTACGGCAAATGTCGCCAACGCCGAGCCTAGCAGGGTCGCGGTGCTGAGCAGTCCCACCTCCCGTGCGCCGAAACCCAGCGCCAGCAGGTAAGCGGGCAGCAGCACCGCAACATAGCCGTCACAGACGGCGCGCAACGCGCGTCCCACCAGCAGAAGGCGCACTTCGGGTGCGACACCGGCAGGCAGAATCACTTTATGCCGAGAAAGCGCGCAACTTTTTTCAGCGGTGTGTCGGCACACCAAGCGTAAAGCGCGTCATACATGACCATGCCGTGCTTGAGCATTTCGTGGTCATTCTCGAAGTTGAGCGATAGGCCTTTCGATATCGCCAGCAGGCCGGCGGCTTCCTTCGCCGGTTGCGGCGCACCGGTGTCGGCGGCGCGGACAATCAAGGCCAATTTGTTTAAGGCCGCGTCATCAATCCCGTATTTTTCAATAAAGGCGTCGAAGCTGCACTTGTCGCCACGGTGGCCGAGTTCCACGCCAGGCACGTCAAAGGGAATCGCGCCGGTCTCAGTGGCGATTTTCATCACATCACCGCCCGGCACGTAGAGGAACTCGGGGGTTTCGTCGATATAGCGCGCTACCAGCCAGGGGCAGGCGATGCGGTCGATTTTCGGGCGTTCGCGGGTGATCCATTTCATGCTGTGCTCCTTATGTGGTAACTACGTCTTGCGCGGGGAAAATTGCCTGGATTGTTCCTGCGCGGGATGCGACGCGGTGAATAGCACCCGCCGGAGGCAATCCAACCATGAACAAGGCGGACATGGGGTTGCAGGCCTGGGGTTTCAGTTCGCGGGGCATGATGCGCCTCATGCGATGAAGGAATAAAGAAGACCCAGCACTGCGCAGACGCCGATTACTTTCATGATGTCGGCCTTGTATTTCCACAGCGCAATGAAGGAAGCAATGGCGATGATGACGGAAATCGCGTCGAACGTCCCGGCAAAAGGCGCGCTTTCCGTCGCCTTGGGCCAGAAGGTATGCCAGGCGAAGAAAGTGGCGAGGTTGAGGATCACCCCGACCACTGCCGCTGTGATGGCGGTAAGCGGCGCGGTGAATTTCAGTTCGCCGCGCGTCGATTCCACGATAGGCCCAGCCGCCAGAATAAACAGGAAGGAGGGCAGAAAGGTGAAAAAGGTCGCCACGGCCGCGCCGGCAATCCCGGCGGCAACCGGGTTGTCGTAGGCGTGTTTGGCAACGCCGCCCAGGTAGCCCACCCAGGTTACGATCATGATTAGCGGTCCCGGCGTGGTTTCGCCCAGCGCCAAGCCGTCCATCATCTGTGGGCCGGTAAGCCAGCCGTAGTGCTCCACCGCGCCTTGATAGACATAGGGCAGCACGGCATAAGCGCCGCCGATGGTGAGGAAAGCTGCTTTGGTAAAGAAATCTCCCATATCGTAAAGGCCGCCGCGTTCGCCATGACCGAGCAGCGCCAGCATGACTAGCGCCCAAATCGCCGCAAAAATCGCCAGCGTAGCGGCGAGCTTCCCCCAGGTGAATTTCGCGTGCGCTGGTGGCGGGGTGGCGTCGTCGATCAGCGCCGGGACGTAGGCTTTGTTGCCGACGCCGTGGCCGCCGCCTGCCTTGAACTTGTTGGGCATCAGCTTGCCGCCGATGGCGCCGAGTAGCGCCGCCGCCAGCACAATCCAGGGGAAATCGATCTTGAAGAAAAAGATGCCGATGAACGCCAGCGCGGCAATGCCCAGCAGCACTTCGTTCTTGATTGAGCGCGAGCCGATGCGCCAGGCGGCGAACAACACCACCGCCACCACGGCGGGCTTAATACCGTAGAAGACGCCCTGCACCGCCGGCACGTCGCCGTAGGAGAGATAAGTCCCGGCCAGCAGCGACAACAGCACGAAAGCCGGCATGAAGAACAGGACTCCCGCCACCACCGCGCCGCGCACGCCATGCAGCAGCCAACTGATATATATCGCGAGCTGGATGGCTTCCGGCCCCGGCAACAACATGCAGAAATTGAGCGCGTGCAGGTAGCGGTGCTCGGAAATCCAGCGGCGCTTTTCCACCAGTTCCTGATGCATCATGGCAATCTGCCCAGCGGGTCCGCCGAAGCTGATGAAGCCGAGCTTGAACCAGTATTTGGAGGCTACGCCGAACGTGGGCGCGGGCGGCGGCGTGGTGGGGACGGCATGGTCAGTCATCGGGATGCTCCTGTTGGAAATTCTGATATAGGTTGTCCAGGATGCGACTCGCCTCGGCAAGCAGCCTGTCGTCGTCGGATGCTGCGGCGCGCGCGCCGGCCAGCACCGCTTCAATACCGGGCGCTTCGGCTATCGGAACGCCGCCGACATCCAGGCAATGCACGATAGCGCCAATGCGCGCAATGGCGGGATCAACTTCCAGCCCGAAACTTGCGGCCAACACCTCAAAGGTCACGCGACCGTCCATGTGGGTAAATATCGCGCCGTCAAAATCGAAACCCAGGGCGTCAGTCGGACAATCGGCGGGCGTTTCGAGCCAGAGGAATTTTGCCTGTCCGTCGATGAAGCGGCGAATCAGCCAAGCGGATGCCATCCGGTCCATCCACAAGAGCTTGCGTGTCGCCCATGTCCGCCCCTGAAAGTCGGCAGCGGCAAGACGGCGAATTCTGCCGGCGACATTGCCCGGCTCGCCCGTGGCGGCGGCTTCGCGCGCTGCCAGCGCCGCTTCTGCCTGGCGTCGCGCCTCACCGGGAAAATAATCGATAGCGGACAGCGCCGAGAACTCGCGGCGCAACGCACGTAGCGCCTTGGCATCGTCAACCCCCGCCGCGCCGATGGCGTCGAGCAGACGCGCATAGTCCGCGCCCCGGTCGAACAGGGCGACAAGCTGCCCCTGTTGGATATCGTCGCGTCCCGCCAGGATAAAGAGATCAGCCGCGCCTTGCGCACGCTTCACGTCGTCGGCAATCTGCATCAAGCTGGCGGTGTGCTGGGATGATTCGGGCAACAGATACACTCCGTCGCGTAGCGTAGCGCAGCCAAGCGCGCGCAACGCGCGCCAGACGCGCATGCGCCCTGCGGATTGCCGGGTTGGCAGAGTGACAAAAAGCGCAATGAAATTCATCGGGGCGTGTGCGCATATCCAGGATAGTGTAAACATAATAACACTTATTGTTCTTATCTAACAACAAGCCTATGCGCGCCGCGATCAGCGCCGGTGTCGGCGATGAAAGTCTGGAAAATGGTTGTGGCTGTAACGCACCTTTCCTGGCGTATAGCGGCGTTGCAACTACAAGAAAAGGCAATTGATCGTTCCCACGCTCCGGTGCTCATCGTTAGTGCGGCAAGCGAAGCTTGACGTTTCTTTCAGGGTGAAAGTCCCTGACGGGGAAGGTCTAACCAACCGCCCGTATCGAGTGTTGCGTCTTCTGCGGAGCGTTGCAAGTGGTT
>JBAYVP010000126.1:0-12634 GCA_041674485.1 Sulfuricellaceae bacterium | reverse complement strand
GTTAACTGCGTCGCTTTTTCCCCGGACGGTTCATCTATCGCTACCGCAAGCTATGACAATTCCGCTCGCCTCTGGGACTTAGCTTCCGGCAAGGAGCTACGACGCTTCGACGGCCATGGTGACCCGGTTAACTGCGTCGCTTTTTCCCCGGACGGTTCATCTATCGCTACCGCAAGCTCGGACAACTCCGCTCGCCTCTGGGACTTAGCTTCCGGCAAATTGCTCGTCGAACTCTTCCCCTCCCGCGATGGCTGGATGTGCTGGCGTCATGACCAAATGGGCTACCGCGCCGATGACCACGGCCTGGAAACCTTCTGGCTGATAGACCCGAGCCACCCCGAACGCCTGTGGCACCCTGCCGACCTGCGCGCCGAATTCGACCTCGACCGGCGGGAAAAAGCCGTAGCGTAGGATACCCCGACAACCCACCTTATTTTTTAATCCGCTCACCCTTCGACAGAAGGTAGGCTGCAATAAGCGATAGCGCATTGCACCAACCCGTGACTAAAAAGACAAAACCTTTTTCACCGCAGAGGACGCGGAGGACGCAGAGGAAACCCCTCATACTTTTCCTCTGCGTCCTCTGCGGTGAATCGGTTTTTTTTTTCCGTGCTGAGAACAAATTTACCCTGGTTATTGCGCCCTACAGGTTGCACTGCGCGCCGAGCCATCGGCAGTCAGGGCGAGGAATCCCGAATAATCATACGGCAAGTGGACGGGAATATCCGGGTTTGCTCTCAATACCCTGCCCGCTTCGCCTCCTCCAGTCTTTCGGCGAGCGAGCCGACATCCTGCACATGATCGAGTGTGGCGCCCGGCTTCAAATACCATAGCCGGTCATCCTTGGCGCCCAGATAGCTTTTGCTGTCGCGGTAATAGCGGTAAGTATAGCCGTCTGCCGTCTGCGTCACCGAACCGGCGGGGGAGAATATATCCGGATATGTTTGTTCGGACCAGTCGAGAATGCGGTCGGTGTCCGGGAGCGACGGCGGCTTGAGCAGGTTCAGATCGGTCACGCGACCCAGGGCGTAGACTTTCCGGTCGCCGGCGCCGTAGTCGATGTGGACGCCCGGCAGCGGCGCACCAATGACGGTGATCGAACCATCGGCGTGGACGACGGCGATGGTGCGCTTTTGGATGGTTGTGTCGCCAAGAAGCGCCGTACCAACGGTGCCGCCAACCGCCACACGGATCGCGTCATTGCCGATGCCGCGCAGACGTGTCGGCGGGGTGTAAACCAGGGGGGCATATGCCGTCGGTAAGGGTGGGCACGGGTCGTCGCCTGCCGCACAGATTTGCCCCCACCAACCCGCCCCCCAGTCCGATCCCCAAGCCCAGACAGTGCCGTCGTGCTTGAGCGCGACGACAATATCCGGCCCCGCAGCCATCTGCTTGACCTGATCGATTCCTGAGATCAGCACCGGCGCCGGGTTTACCTCCCCGGCAGACGCGCCGTCAGGTAGGGGCATTCTATTAACCCCCCAGCCCCACAGGCTGCCGTCAGCCTTAGCCGCATAGTTCGATGAGCCGAGCGCGAACACCGCGACGACGTCGTCGAGATTGGGAATGCGGGTCGGGGTGGCGCGATCTTCCCGGTCACCCAGCCCCAATTGCCCATAATAGTTGCTGCCCCAACTCCACAGCGTGCCATCGGCCTTGAGCGCAAACTTGGCGCCTTCTTCCGTAGCGATGGCGGTAATCTGGTCGAGGCCGGTCACCGGCTCGGCGGTCAACACATAGCGCCGCATGCAAATGTCAGGCGAGCCGGTGATTTCGCTCTCGAACCAGCGCCAAACCGTGCCGTCCTGTTTGAGCAACAGGGAACCGGCAACCGCCTTGACGTTAGCGACACCCGGTATTGGGGCCGCCGCTGAGGGCAGAACCTGTGTGCCGTCGTTGTAAGCGACCAGATACCATGGCCACACGCGACCATCGGCGTCCAGAGCGGCGCCGGCGTAAGGTGACCACATAGGAAGCGGAAGCGGCGCCGCCGCGACTGCGCTGTATAACCCCTTGACTGGCCAGGCGGTATCGCGGGGCAGGTTGATTTGACCGCCGTAGGATCGGTGACAGGGGTTGTCGCTGCCAAAATTGGGCAACCGGTCATAATCTTGCGGAAGCCATAAGCCACTGCGCACCACGCCGTCGGCGCTCAAGGCGACGAACCCCGAGTACTCAAACGGCCAGTGGATCGGTTGAAAAAACACATCGGGCGTCGCCGCCGCCGACAGAGCATACCATCCCGCAGTCGCTGCCAGCAACGCGCGCACCATTACGCGGATTATAGGATTGCGCATCGTTTTCTCCTGCGTGTGCCGCCTAGCGCAGTAGTCCGGATAGCTGCCACATGGAATCCAGAACCACTGACAAGCGGGGGGATATATGAAGAATGTCGGCGCCAATTTCAAGAAGGTGGACGGGAATATCCGGGTTTGCTCTCAATATCCTGCCCGCTTCGCCTCCTCCAATCTTTCAGCGAGCGAGCCGACATCCTGCACATGATCGAGTGCGGCACCCGGCTTCAAATACCATAGTCGGTCATCCTTGGCGCCCAGGTAGCTTTTGCTGTCGCGGTAATAGCGGTAAGTATAGCCGTCTGCCGTCTGCGTCACCGAACCGGTGGGGGAGAATGTATCCGGATATGTTTGTTCGGACCAGTCGAGAATGCGGTCGGTGTCCGGAAGCGACGGCGGCTTGAGCAGGTTCAGATCGGTCACGCGACCCAGAGCGTAGACTTTCCGGTCGCTGGCGCCGTAGTCGATGTGGACGCCCGGCAGCGGCGCACCAATGACGGTAATCGAACCATCGGCGTGGACGATGGCGATGGTGCGCTTTTGGATGGTTGTGTCGCCAAGAAGCGCCGTGCCAACGGTGCCGCCAACCGCCACCCGGATCACATCATTGCCGATGCCGCGCAGGCGGACCGGAGGGGTGAATGCCAACGGCGGCTGCGGGCACGGGTCATCGCCTTCCGCACAGATTTGCCCACAAAAAATCGTGCCCCAACTCGTGCCCCATGCCCAGACAGTGCCGTCGTGCTTGAGGGCGACGACAATACCCGGCCCCGCAGCCATCTGCTTGACCTGATCGATTCCTGGGATCAGCTGCGGCACTGGGCTTGCCTCCCCAGATACGCCGGAAGTTAGGTACTTTATGTCATATCCCCATCCCCATAGACTGCCGTCGGCCTTAGCAGCATAGTTCGTTAAGCCTAGTGGGAACACCGCGACGACGCCGTCGATACCGGGAATGCGGGTCGGGGTGGCGCGATCTTCCCGGTCACCCAGCCCCAATTGCCCATAATAGTTGTTGCCCCAACTCCACAGTGTGCCATCGGCCTTGAGCGCAAACTCGGCGCCCCCTTTCGAGGCAATGGCAACAATCCGGTCCAGGCCGGCCACCGGTTCGGCGGTCAACACAAAGCGCTGCATGCAAATGTCAGATGAGCCGGTAGTTTCACGCTCGAACCAGCGCCAAACCGTGCCGTCCTGTTTGAGCAACAGCGAGCCGGCAACCGCCTTGACGTTAGCGACACCCGGTATTGGGACTGCTGCCGAGGGCAGGAGTTGCGTGGCATAGTTGTAACCGACTAGATACCACACCCACACGCGACCATCGGCATCCAAAGCCGTGCCGGCGGGAGTTCCGCGAAAAGGGTGCGACGTCATGATGCGAAGCAACGATTCCGTGACTATCGATGTTGCCGCGACCGCAGTGTACCGCCCTTTGACTGGCCAGGCTATTTCGCGGGGTACATTGACCTGATCGCTGAGGGATCGATAACAATCCTCAACGCCGCTAAAATTAGCAAACACATCATATTTTGGATGCCATATTCCACTGCGCGCCGAGCCATCGGCGGTCAGGGCGAGGAATCCCGAATAATCATACGGCAAGTGGATCGGTTGAAAAAACACATCCGGCGTCGCCGCCGCCGACAGGGCGCACCACCCCGCGCTCGCTGCCAGCAACGCGCGCACCATCGCGCGGATTATAGGATTGCGCATCGTTTTCTCCTGCGTAGCACCGCCCGGTGCTCAAGCCACCGGGCAGTGGCCGTTTACTGCACGACGATCTTGACGTAGTCGTAATACAACGACGGGCTGATAGCGTTGTTATTGCCCATAAAAGTATCGTTCTGGATGGTGTCGACGCCGAAAAAGAAGGTATAGACGCCTGGGTAATCGAAGCGCATGCTACCCCACCGCCAGTCCCAAAAACCGAAAAGTCCATATGCGTTCTTGAACCAGGGCTTCTGCTGGGTAATCCAACCTTGATCAATGGTATAGTAGTACGAGGCGCCGTTCCAATTGACCGAGAACCACCAGTCAACCGGCGTCCCGGTGAATTTTCCGTCCCACAATGACATGTCCAAGTTCACCGTGCTGCCCCGCGCTATCTTGATACAAGGCTGACAGTTCGGGTCGTTCGGGTCATTAACATTGTTGCGCAACCCGTTGGCCTTAATCATCGGATAGATAAGATCAGTGAAGTATGGTTGCATCGCCGCTTCGACATTGGGCAGCGGCCCGATATGCATGGACTGGTTATTTTGGGGGCCGGTAGCGGGTTGCTGCGGCGTGCCGGTGTTGACCAGCAGTTGCCGCATTTCGAAACCGTTCAGACCCTGGAAGGGGTTGTACGGGCGGGTCAATGTCTTGTAATAGCCCTGCACCAGCGCCGTAGCGCCGGCAACAACGGCGGAGGCAGCCGAGGTGCCGTCGAATTTTTTGGTATAAGCTTGGTTTGGGTCGATGTCCGTTTTTTCGGACAAGCTAAACAGATAGCCTCCAGTTGTGGTGACGTTAGCACCCCAGCCATGCACATCAAGCCGGTTGCCATAATTGTATTTGAATCCCATGAAGTACGGAATCCCGATCGGTTCGGAAATATTGAACGGATTGTAATAGCCTCCGCCGACCATGATCGCACCGGAATCAAGGAAGCCCGGCGCGTTGCGGTTGATGCGGTTTTGAAAGTCGGCTTCGGGGAAACAGGCTTCCAGTTGTTGGCCGTCGTTGGCGGCACCCTCAACTACGATTCTTCCCGTCAACGAGACGGCACGGACGGCGGAGTGCCCATCCAAAGTGATTTCGGCTGGACCGAAAGCTTTCTCGCAACCAGTGCGATCAACTTCGGGGAGAGTGCTATTTACTTCTATAAGCACGATATCCCCATAGCGGGATATGCCGTCCGTTGCTGCGGCATTGACGCCAATAGCCGGCACCACTGTTGCCCCACCAGTGGTAGCCGTCTCAAAAAGTGATACGAGACCAAACTCGACCTCGGGTGCCAGCCCCGAGATGCCGTAACCGTTGTGCTGGCCGATGATGACGCCGGCAACGGCCGTACCATGCTGGGTATAATCGTTAAATGCTGGGATGTTATGTTCAGAGGCATAAGATGCGAAATTCGTACCGCTCTTCAGGTAATTGCCGGCAAAGTGGATATCCTCGTGCTGCTCGTTCAAACCGTATTCGACATCAAGCACACGCACTCCCGCGCCTTTGATTCCCCGATTCCAGGCGTATCGAGCATTCACGCCCCAACCAGGGGGATTGAGGTAGAGTTGATCGGCTTCGTAAGAAACCGCCGTGGGCGCCGCAGGTGGCGTCGTCACCCAGTTCAATTCGGTGCGGCCCGGCGCGTAGGCGAGTTCGACCACGTCAAGCTGGTTCAAGGCGTCGATCAGGTTGGTTTGGTCGCTGCGGCTGTCGGTCGGCAACCTGAGCAGATAGAAGGCATTGAGATCGGCCAATGCAGCATCGCCGCGACCTTTGGCTTGGGCGTGGCTGGCTTCGACTGCGGCTTCGGACGCGCGCATCAAACGGGCGACATTTACCTTGCTCATTTGCAACAAATGATTGGCGGCAGCCATGTCGCGATGCTGGCCGGCCAACTCCTTACCACGCAGGCGGACTTCTGCTTCTTCCTTGAACTTGACGATGACTTGGCCGGGAACGGCGTTGGGTCCGAGTAGTGTACTGAAAGGCTTGACGGGCAGGACGCGGCGTGTGCTCTCAATCGGTATGGCGCCGGGCGGCAGACCCCGCCCCACATCGTTGGGACGGTCAAGAGATTGGATGGGGCGACCCGGGCTGGACTTCGGCTTTAACAAGGTCGTCGATCGGCTGGGCTGCGGCGGCAGGAAGGCTAGCCAGTAAGGCGGCAGCAAGCGGGAAAAGCGTGGTGCGGTGCGGCAATAGAGTATGCATTGGAGTCTCCTGTTAGTCCGTGGTTGGAATTAGTTCCATGACTTTTATGGGAACCTTTACGACTCTACACTAATACCATCATGCTGACAACGTGACAATGTTTAAGGGTCAGGGTAAATTTGTTCTCGGGCAAGCGTAGGGTGGATAAGCGTGAGCCGCATCCACCGAATCGGCGTAGAAAGGTGGATGCGGCTCACGCTTATCCACCCTACGACTTGCCAGAGGTTCATGAATGCTAGGCATCATTGATTTTCATCATGAATTTCCGAGAACAAATTTACCCTGGTTTAAAGGGTGAAGCAGCAGGATATGTTGAGGCACGAAACGCATCAATCGCGGGCATCATGGCGGATGAACAAAACTTTAACCCGGATATGGCGCTGTGGAATCCGGCTCCTCCGCTACGAGGCAAACCGCTTTGCGAAAACGCGCTTTTACCCAAGAAGCGCAAGCGCCGCAATTCATCCGTTAACCAAGTGTCACCGTTAGATCGCGGGTAAATCTGCTCCTGCACGAACCATTCTCAGTATTTCTTGGTCAGCGTCATGGTGCTGCCTTCGCGTTTCATATCCACGCGGTTGAGGAAGCTCATGCCGAGCAGCGTTACGTTCATGGGGGCTTCGCTGATTGAGGCCTGCACTTGGTTTACGGTGATGTCGCCGACTTTGACGCTGTTCAGCGTGACGTTGTAGGCGGTCATCACGCCGTTGGCGGTGTTCATCATGCCGCGTTCGCCTTTGGTGAAGTCGATGCCGAGGCGTTTGGCTTCCGCCGCGCTGAGCGATACGAAGCTGGCGCCGGTGTCCACCAGGAAGCGGGTGGTGGCGCCGTTGATGCTGCCCAGCGTGACGAAATGGCCGCGCGCGTCGGCGGTCAGGCTGACGCTGCTGCCGGAGGGCGCAGCCGCAGCAAAGGAGGGGAAAAGCCCCATGCCCAGCGTTTTGCGTTTGCCGTCGATTTCCAGCACCGCTTCGCGCGAATCGGCGCTTACCAATTTCACGCCTTGCGCGGCGCTCTGGCCGACGTTCAACATGCGCGGCTTGGCGCCGTCTATCGACACCATCGCTTTGCCGTTGAACAGGGCGACGACACTGACTTCCGTCGCCCAGGCCGGCGGCGGGATAGGAATTAGGCAAAGCAGGATGGCTGGCATAAAATAGGATTTTTTCATGGAGTATCTCCGCAGATGAAACCGATAGCGATTTTCCGGCATGCGCCCACCGAAGGTCCGGGTTATTTTGCCACATTCCTCGACGAACAGGCCATTCCCCGGCAACTTTTCAAGACAGATGCCGGCGACGCCGTGCCAAATGATGTGCGCGGGTTTTCCGGTCTGGTGTTTATGGGCGGCCCTATGAGCGTTAACGACGATCTGCCGTGGATCCCGCAGACGCTTGCGCTGATCCGTCAGGCGGCGCAAGCGGGCATCCCGCTGCTCGGCCATTGCCTGGGCGGGCAGTTGATCGCCAAGGCGCTGGGCGGCAGCGTGGCACGCAATCCGGTCAAGGAAATCGGCTGGGGCGAGGTGAGCCTGGCCGATTGCCCGGATGCATCGGCATGGTTCGGCGCGGCGCAAACCTTTGAGGTTTTCCACTGGCACGGCGAAACCTTCGCGCTGCCGCCCGGCGCGCAACTGCTCTTGTCCAGCGCGCATTGCCGCAACCAGGCATTCCTGCTCGACGGCAAGCATCTCGCCATGCAGTGCCACATCGAAATGACCGCGGAAATGGTCAAGGAGTGGGGCGCAGTCGGCGCGGATGAAATCGCTGTGGCATCGAACAGCCCAGCGGTGCAGACGGTGGAAGCCATGCAGGCCGATTTGGTGCAGCATGTGGCTACACTCAACCAGACCGCGCGCACGGTTTACCAGCGGTGGATTCTGGGGGTTAGAGGTTAATAACTTATCGGCTAAGTCTTTACATTGTTTGCGAAGAATGTGTCTTATATCAAGCACTGGTGCGGTTCTCCAGCTAAAATGCTTTCACCGCAGAGACGCAGAGACGCGGAGAAATCTCAGCGCCTCTGCGTCTCTGCGGTAAATTTTTTGGTTCCGGCTAGTCCGGCTTAGGGGCTAGGGGCTAAGGGCTAGAAATTATCGCGTTGAACCGGGTGGGCACGATAAAACCGTGCCCACCCTACCGAACTGGTCGGACACCTTGACGCCCTTTTCACAGACGGCAGTGTCCAGCGTTGCATCCACTGTTAGCCCTTTGAGTGGCAGCAACCATTAAAGACAAAACCTTTTTCACCGCAGAGGACGCGGAGGAAAACCCTTATGCTCTTCCTCCGCGTCCTCTGCGGTGAATCGGTTTTTTCCGTGCCGAGAACAAATTTACCTTGTGGGGTCCACTTTAGTCCTTACTTGTCATTCAGCATCGGCTTCAGTTTTTTCCAGACGTTTTCCAATACTGCCGGTTGCGCCGTTGCAATGGGGTGCAGGCCGTCCGCCTGGAACCATTCCCGTTTTTCGCCCAGGCCTTCGAGCAGGAAGGGCAGCAGGGGGATTTTGTAACGGCTCGCCAGTTCCCGGTAGTTTTCTTCGAACTGGCGGGTGTAGGCGACGCCGTAGTTTGGCGGCATTTTCATGCCGATCAGCAGTACGCGCGCCTGGTGGTTGCGGCATGATTGGATGATGGCGGCGAGGTTTTCGCGGGTGGCGGTCAGCGGCAGGCCGCGCAGGCCGTCGTTGCCGCCAAGTTCGAGGATGACGATGGCGGGGCGATGTTGCGCCAGCAGGCTTGCGATGCGCGCCCGTCCGCCGTCGGTGGTTTCTCCGCTCTGGCTGGCGTTGATCAGGCTATAATCGGAATTCCTCTGTTCCAGCCGCCGTTGCAGCAGGCTGACCCAGCCCGAGTTGCGCGGGATGCCGTATTCCGCCGACAGGCTATCGCCCAGCACCAGGATGGCGGGAGCGGCGTTGGCGGCGGCGCAAAACCACAAGCACCCTAACAGTAGCAATAATCTTATCATGACAGTTCCCATTGTGCAGGCAGTCGGCCTCGGCAAGCAAGTCAGTTCCGGCGGTGCGCTGCTGACTATTTTGGCGGCGCTTGATCTCGAAGTCGGCGCGGGCGAGTCGCTGGCGATACTTGGGGCTTCCGGTTCGGGCAAGTCTACTTTGCTGGGGCTGTTGGCCGGGTTGGATTTGCCCAGCAGCGGCAAAGTTTACCTCGACGGCGAGGATATTTTCGCGCTTGATGAGGATGGCCGCGCCGCATTGCGCGGTCGGCTGGTCGGTTTTGTGTTCCAGTCCTTTCAGTTGCTGCCGGCGCTGACCGCGCTGGAAAATGTCATGCTGCCGCTGGAACTGGCCGGCGGGCGCAACGCGCGCGCCACCGCCGAGGCGGTGCTGGAGCGGGTGGGGCTGCACCACCGGTTGCAGCATTTGCCCAGCCGACTTTCCGGCGGCGAGCAGCAGCGCGTGGCCATCGCCCGCGCGTTCGTCGCCAACCCCAAACTGCTGCTGGCCGACGAGCCGACCGGCAATCTCGACCCGGCCACCGGTGAACGGGTGATCGATGTGATGTTCGACCTCAACCGCGAACATGGCGCCACGCTACTCTTGGTTACTCACGACGAAGTGCTGGCGCGACGCTGCGGACGGCGCTTGCATTTGGCGAACGGCGCGCTGGAGCTGGAAACGGTGGCGTGAAACCCGGCTGGAAAAGTTTTACCGCAGAAGCGCTTCAGGCGCTGAGATGCTGTGATTCCTCCGCGCCTGAAGCGTCTCTGCGGTAAAAAAATATTCGCCGATGAAATGTGAGGAACGAAGCCTTATGAGACTAATCCCGGAATGAACGCCCTGAATCTGGCGCTGCGCCTGTTGCGTCGCGATTGGCGCGCCGGCGAGTTGCGCGTGTTGATGCTGGCGCTGGTGATTGCGGTGGGCAGCGTCACTTCGGTGGGGTTTTTCACCGACCGGGTGAACCGTGCGCTGGTGCGTCAGGCCGGTTTTCTGATCGGCGGCGATTTGGCGCTGGCATCCGACCATCCGCCCGCAGCCGCGTTCGAGCAGGAAGCGCAAAGGCGCGGTCTGGCGCATAACGGCATACTCTCTTTTCCCAGCATGGTGCAGGGTGGCAGGCGCATCCAGCTTGCCGATATTCGGGCGGTGAGCCAGGGCTATCCGTTACGCGGCAAGGTCGAGGCGGACGGGCGGGAAACCCGCGCCATTCCCCCGCCCGGCGCGGTCTGGCTCGCCCCCCGGCTGATGCGCCAATTGGGGCTGAAACCAGGCGACGCGCTGACGGTGGGCGAACGCCAACTGACGGTGGCCGCTGCGCTAACGCGCGAACCGGATCAGGCCGGCAGCTTGTTTAACATCGCGCCGCGCTTGCTGATGAATCGCGCCGACCTGCCCGCGACCGGTCTGCTGCAAGTCGGCAGCCGGGTGACTTACCGCCTGTCGCTGGCGGGCGACGAAAATGCGGTGGCGGCCTATCGCGCCTGGGCGACGCCGCGCCTCGCCCGTGGCGAGCGGCTGGAAAGCGTAGCCGATGCGCGCCCCGAAATCCGCGCGGCGCTGACCCGCGCCGAACGCTTTCTCGGACTGGCGGCGCTGACCAGCTTGGTGCTGGCGGCGGTGGTTATTGCGCTGGCGGCGCGCCGTTTTCTCGAACGGCATCTGGACGGCTGCGCGGTGATGCGCTGCCTGGGCGCATCGCAAGGTTTGATATTGCGGCTGTATCTCGCCCAGTTCCTGTTGCTCGGCTTGACGGCGAATCTGGCCGGCTGCGCGCTGGGCTATGCGGCGCAACATTTGCTGGCGCAACGCCTGGGGCATTTGCTGGCGATGGAACTGCCCACTGTTTCGGCGCTGCCCGCCCTTCAGGGGATGGCGGCGGGGATGGCGGTTTTGCTCGCTTTTATCCTGCCGCCTTTGCTGCAACTCAAAAAAACACCGGCGCTACGCGTATTGCGCCGCGAGATCGGCTTGAGCAACAATTCCAGCCTGGCTGCGCTGTTGCTCGGGGTGGCCGCCCTCGCCGCGCTGGTGGTGGCGCAGGCGGGCGATGCCAAATTGGGCGCCATCATCCTGGCCGGACTCGCGCTGACGGCTGCCGCGGCTGCCGGGCTGGCATATGGCCTGACGCGGCTGCTGGCGACTTTGCGCGGCGGGAGCGGCGGCTGGCGCATAGGGCTTGCCAATCTCCACCGGCGCACCGGCGGCAGCGTGGTGCAGGCAGCCGCGTTCGGCGTGGGGCTGATGGTGATGTTGCTGCTCACCGTGGTGCGCGGCGACTTGCTGGAAAGCTGGCAGGCCGCCCTGCCCTTGGACGCCCCCAACCGCTTCGTGATTAATATCCAGCCCGATCAAGTCGCGCCCTTGCAAGACTTTTTCCGGCAGCACGGCATGGCCGGCGCGGCGCTGTTCCCGATGGTGCGCGCGCGGCTGACGGCTATCGGCGACAAGCCGGTCGGCGCCGCCGATTACCCCGACGACGACCGCGCGCAACGCCTGATAGAGCGCGAATTCAATCTTTCCTGGGCGCAAATGAAGCCTACGGACAACCGCGTCGTCGCCGGGAAATGGTGGAGCCAGGATAAGCCCGCGCCGCAGCTTTCCATTGAGGAAGGCATCGCCAAAACCCTGGGCATCCGGCTCGGCGATGTGCTGACTTTCGAGGTTGTCGGCGCGCCGTTCCACGCGCCGGTCACCAGTCTGCGCAAGGTGGATTGGGACAGTTTCCGCGTGAATTTTTTCGTGATCGCCGCACCCGGCCTGTTGGAAGATTTCCCGGCCAGCCATATCACCAGCTTTTACCTCCCCGCCGGGCGGGAGGCGCTGCTCGACGAGATGGTGCGCGCCTTCCCCAATCTCACCGTAGTGGATGTGGCGGCGGTGATGAACGAGGTGCGGCGCATCATGGCGCAACTCGCCGGTGCGCTGACTTTTGTGTTCCTGTTCACCTGGGCGATGGGCTTCGTCATCCTGTTCGCCGCCATCGCCGCAACCAACGACGAGCGGGTGCGCGAAGCCGCGCTGATGCGCGCACTGGGCGCGAACCGGCGCACTATCCGCGCCAGCCAGTTCGCCGAATTCGCCGGCATCGGCCTAGTGGCGGGCAGCGTCGCCGCACTGGGTGCAAGCGGGCTGGAATGGCGCTTAAGCGCCGGGATATTTCACCTGCCCTACGCCTTTAACGCCTGGCTGCTGCTCGCCCCGCCCGTAGCCGCACTGCTGGTGGGCGCAGCCGGCTTGGTCGGCTGCCGCCGCTCGCTGAACCATCCGCCGCTGGCGGTGTTGCGGGAGTAATTAAAGTATAGTGTACCCCAAGAACAAAATTTTCCCGGCTTAATTGAGTGTGATCAACTATCTTGATGGGAAAAGCTGTGTTTTTGATCAAAATTCGTGATGCTTAGGGGTGTTTCCCCATCACGCAACTTGACCAAATAATATTTCAACGGATCAAATGGTT
>JBAYVP010000125.1:0-12737 GCA_041674485.1 Sulfuricellaceae bacterium | reverse complement strand
CGGAAAACCGTGCAATCCAGCCCGTAGCGTTCTCACCAAACGGGTGAACGCAAAATAGATGATAAAGCTGTTTAGAACCACTATGTTACACATCTTGGCAAGCGGTCAACGGAGGTTTCTAGGATCATGGCTCATATTGGGTTTTGAGGACACGACTGGCGGAGGTTTGGTTGGTTGGACAATATCTGCATCACTTACGGGCAGGGTCAAACTTCCCCGTTCGTGGTGAGCCTGTCGAACCATGAACGGGGAAGTTTGACCCTGTGCCTCGCACGTATACTGATGTTATACCTACATTATTTTTAATCCGTTCGCCCTGAAGCCCAGTCTGCCCTGAGCTTCGCCGAATGGGCGAAGGGTGAACGGATTAAAAATAATGTAGGTTGTGATGTTTCCTTGGCATATACAAAATGCAAGGTGTCGAGAATGCGCTTTATCACCAAGGCTAAAACAGCCTTGGCCGCAACCCGAAATATGTCCTCAAAACCCAATAATGAGCCAAAATCATATATTAAAAATTGACCTGGATCAATAAAATGTAGCCATACTTTGCGCGGTTACAGTTTGCGTCTCCCGCCCATACCCGACAGCCTGACGGCTCTTGTGTCCAAGCCGTAGGCTGTCGGGTATGCATTGCATCCCGTGAGATATGGCTAAAGGTTGGGTGGGTATGCGGGCCGCTCAGGCATTTTTCCCGCTGTCGGAGAGAAATGCGCCAAGTTTCAGGTCGTCGTGCAGGATGTGCAGTTCCGCCCAATCGACCAGGAAAGCCGGGATCAGTCTGACCTTGGCCGGCGACGGCGCATGTCGGGCTTCCCCGATCAGGTTGCGCATCTGTTCCAACTGCTTGCGGTGTTCCTCGATATGTTGGGGCATGTCGGGATAGCCGTGCTGCGCCATGATTTTCTCTTCCTGGGCGAAATGTGCTTCGGTGGCAAGCAGGAGTTCGTCCATCACATTCCATGCGTTGTCGATCTGCCCGGCACCGCCCAGCATGTCGTCGATGCGGTTGATCAGGGCTATCATGTGGCGATGGTCGGCGTCGATGGCGGCGTCGCCCACGCCATGGCGTTGGGGGTTCCAGATCAGATGATTTTTCAGCATGTTCGTGAAACGGAAAGAAACGTCCGGGTATTCTACCTTTTCAGCGCCATTAGCTGAATAAAATTTCAAACTGCAACACTCCAGCCTCCTGCACTGGCAAGCGGTCAACTGTAACCCTCGAAAACGAAGCCGACGCCGTAAACGGAGCGTATCATCTCACGCGCCGGGGCTACCTGCGCGAGCTTGCGGCGCAGATTTTTCATGTGGCTGTCGATGGCGCGTTCGCTGACTTCGAGATTGTCCGGCTGCAAGCGGTCGAGCAACTGGGTGCGCGAAAAAACCAGTCCGGGGCGTGCGGCCAGGATGTGGAGCAGCTCGAATTCCTTGGGGGTGAGGTCGATGCGCTGGCCGTCGTAACTCGCGCGCCAGGCTTGCGGGTCTATCGTCAGGCGCTCTGTCGCCTGCGCGACGGACGCCGGTGGCGGTCGGTGGCGGCGCAGAACCGCCTTGACGCGCGCCACGACCTCCCTGGGGGAATAGGGTTTGCAGATGTAGTCGTCCGCGCCGCTTTCCAGGCCGATCAGCCTATCCACCTCTTCCACCCGCGCAGTGACCAGGATGACCGGTATATCCGGGCGCTCGGGATGTTCGCGCAATTCCCGCAGCAGGGTCAGCCCATCGACGCCGGGCAGCATCAGGTCGAGCAGCACCAGTTCCGGCAGCGTAGACGCGAGGTAGTCCCGCGCCTGCTTGCCATCGTGCAGCGCCAGCGCGCTATAGCCGGCGTGGTGCAGATAATCGACCAGAATGCGCGCCAGTTCTTCCTCGTCTTCGACCACCAGGATGTTGGGTTTTATTGCGGGCGAGCTAGACATGTTCAACCTAGAAACCTCCGTTGACCGCTTATCAATATGTATAACATGATGGTTCTAAATAACTTTGTCATATATTTTGCGTTCTCCCGTTTGGTGAGAACGCTACGAACTGGATTGCACGGTTTTCCGGGCGCATGGCGGCGTTGCAACTCCAAGAGAAGGGAATGGAACGACCATTCCGCGTCGTTGCGCCTTGCCCTGCACCCGGAAAACCGCACACTCCAGCCCGTTCAACGGAGGTTTCTAGGTTCAATTCTCCAGCGGCAAAGACAGGCGTATCGACAACCCGCCGAGTTGCGACAGGGTCGCGCCGATCTTTCCGCCGTGCGCCTCCACCAGGCTCTTGCAAATCGCCAGCCCCAGGCCGGAACCCCCGTAAGTGCGGCTGCGCGAGGGTTCGGCGCGGTAGAACCGGTCGAAAATGCGGGGCAACGCCTCCGCAGGCGGCGCCGGCGCGGTGTCGTCGAATTGTATCCAGAGTTGGTCGCCTTCGGCATCGGCGGTGATTTGCAGCCGCCCATTGCCGCTGGTGTAGCGCAGGGTGTTTTCCAGCAAATTGGCGAACACTTGGCGCAAGCGGTCGGCATCGCCCCACAGTTCGGGGCTGTTTGCCGGCAGCGCGGCGGTGTCGAGCGCCAGACGCGCCGCGACGAAACGCGGGCGGAATTGCTCGACCGTTTCACGCAGGATGGCGAGCGGCGCCACCGGGTGGCGGTCCAGCGCAATGCCCTCCGGCGTGTGGGCCAAAGTGTAGCGCAAATCGTCCACCAGCTTTCCCAATTGCATGATCTGCTTGTGCAGACGGGCGTAACTGGCCTCGCCGGGCGCGCGAACGCCGTCCTGCAAGGCTTCGATCTCGGCGCGCAGCACGGCGAGCGGCGTGCGCAACTCGTGCGAGGTGTCGGAAATCCACTGTTGGCGCGATTCCTCGGTGCGCGCGAGGACTTCCGCCATGGCATTGAAATCCACGGCCAAATCTCCCAACTCGTCGCCCCGCTGCACGGGTATCCTGACCGCATATTGCCCGCCGGCGATCTGGCGCGCGCCCAGAGTCAACTGCCGGATCGGGCCGAGAAAATGCCGCGCCAGCAACCAGGCCGCGACACAAGCAAGCAGCAGCGCCACGGCGCTGGCCAACCACAAAGCTCTGATCTGGCTCACCAGAAAAGCCATGGCCTGAGCGCCGACGGGAATTTGCGGCACATCCAGCAGCAAGCGCCCCACGGTTTTTCCATCGACCACGACCGGACGCTCTACCGCAGAGCGATTCCCGACTTCCGTGCCGACCACCCGCCCGCCTTGCGCATCGACCAGACGCAGGCGACCCTTCAGGGAATAATCCCCCATGGCGGGCGGCGGGGGAGGGGGCTCGCGGAAATAGTCGTCCGGCGGCGGCGGGGGATGTTCGTGGAAATGGCCGTCCGGCGGTGGCGGCGGGCGCTCGTGGAAACGATCCCCCGGCGGCGGCCCGCGGAAACGCCCATCCGGTGATGGTGGAGGGCGTTCGTGGGGAGGCGGACCCATGGGTCTGTCGGGGTGGTCGTCATGCTCCGGTCGCAAACTTTCCCGCAGGAGGTGGCGCCACAGTCTGGCGTCATCCATCACGAATTTCCAGTTGCCCTCGCGCCGGTAGCCCGTGGCGAGTCGGCTCACCAATCCGTCCAAACGCTGCAATTCCATCTCCGCAGCATGACGCCCGAACCCCTGAGCCAGATTCCACTGAGTGGAGGCAAAAATAATCGCCACCGTAACGGCAGTGAGCGCCAATATGGAAAGAAAAACCTTGCGCTGGACGGTAAGGCGGATGAAGGACATTAAAATCTCGTTTAGGGGCTTAACGAATCGGCAGCGTTGTCAATAGGCTCTAATGCAATAGGCAACGCACTCCATCATTTCACCCTCGGATCGAACGCATCGCGCACGCTGTCGGCGAACAGGTTGGCTGCCAGCACCAGCATGAACATGAAGCAGAAGGCAGCCGCCAGCGACCACCACACCATGGGTTCGCGCGCCATTTCGAGGCGCGCCGCGTTGATCATATTCCCCCAGCTTTGGGTGGTGGGGTCCACCCCGACGCCGACGTAGGACAGCACCGCTTCGGCCAACACCAGGCTGGAGAATTCCAGCACCACGGTGATTAGCACGATGTGCATGACGTTGGGCAGGATGTGGCGCAGGATGATGCGCGCATGGCCGACGCCGAAAGCGGTTGCGGCCTGGATGAAATCGGCCTCGCGCAGTTTCATCGCTTCGCCGCGCAGCAGGCGGCACAGCCCGGTCCAACTGGTCATGCCGAGGATCAGGCAGAGGAACAGCAAGCGCATGTCGGCGCGGGCGTTGACGGTGTCGAACAGTTCGGGGTTGCTGTCCATGTAGACCTGGAGGATCAGCACTGCAGCCGCGATCAGCAATACGCCGGGAATCGAGTTGAGGGTGGTGTAGATATATTGGATCACGTCGTCCACCCAGCCGCGAAAATATCCCGCAGCTATCCCCAGCAGCAGCGCGAAGGGCAGCATTACCAGGGTGGTGACGGTGCCTATCACCAGGCCGGTGCGTATGCTTTTCAGGGAAAGATAAAACACATCCTGCCCGACCTTGTCGGTGCCGAAGATGTGGTAGCCGAACGACAGCGCTGCGGCGGTCGAGCCGACGACCAGGATGATTCCGAGGGTGGCCAGTATGGTGCGCCACGGTATTTCGTCCCGTCCCTGGCGGATCAGCGTCCATGCCGCTCCGGCGGAAAGATGGCGACGGCGCGCCACGGACAGGGTGAGCAATAGCGCGCAACCCCACCACAGCACCACGCCGTGGAATACGCCCTTGGCGGCGCTGGCTACAATGTCGGCGGCGGGTTCTTCCGGGTTTTCGAGGTGCGCGCCGCCGTGCTTGAGGCGCGGATAGACGCGTGCCTGCCCTCCCCCGACCAGTTCGGTGGTTTCCTTGGCGAATAAATGGGTGGCGAACGGCGCGGAATAGGTTTTTTCCACCCGCGTGCGCAATCCGCTCGCCATCAGGTCGAATACGCTCAGCACTTCCGGCGCATATTGGCGTTGCGCGCCGTTGTTGGCCTCGGGCAGCGGCAGGCGAAAATGCAACGAATCGGCCAAGCCGATCACGGCGAACGCCGCCAGCACCAGGGCGGAGATCATCCCGACCCGGCTGCGCGCCACTTTGCGCCACGGCGCGGCGAGATGCTCGCGGCGGCGCACGCGCCAAGCGTAAAAGCCTACGCCGGCTACCAGCAGCCAGATCAGGGCGTCGGTCCAAAGCAAAACGGGTGTGAAGAAGGGCATCATCTTGAACCTGGAAATCTCAGCCGACGCAATAAGGTGGATGCGCTACGCTTATCCACTCTACCCACTTGAGGTTCAGCAATGACTGTCGATGCGCAAACGCCCTCATCCCCTGTCGAATAATTATTCATTCCAGCCGTATCCTCGGATCGACTAGGGTGTAGGATACATCGGTGAGCACCAGCCCGACGATGTACAGGAACGAGCCGAGAAACACCATTGCGCGCACGATGGCGAAATCCTGTGCGTTGATCGCGTCTATGGTGTAGCTGCCCAGGCCGGGTATGCCGAAGAACGACTCGCTCACCAGACTGCCCATGAACAGCAGTGGGATCACCACCACCGCGCCGGTGAGTATCGGGATCATCGCGTTTTTCAGCACATGGCCGAACAGCACGCGCAGTTCCGACAAGCCCTTGGCGCGGGCGGTGCGCACGTAGTCCTTGCCCGCTTCTTCGAGGAAGATCGTGCGATACCAGCGCGCCCCGCTGCCGATGCCGCCCACCACGCCGACCACTACCGGCAGCACGATGAATTTGAACGCGTCCGCGCCGCCGTCAAAGCCGGAAATCGGAACCAGATGCAGTAACTTGCTCACCAGGTATTGCCCGCCGATAATGTAGAACAAGCCGGAAACCGACATCATCGCCACGCACAACACCACCCCGGCAAAGTCGATGTAGGTGGCGCGGAAAAACGCCATCAGCATCGCGAAAGTGATGTTGACCGCCAACCCCACCAGGAACACCGGCAACGCAATCGCCAAACTGGGCCACATGCGGGCGACGATGTCGCGCCCGATGTCGCGCCCCTCGTCGGAACGACCGAATTGCAATGCGAACATGCCCACCGATTTCTCAAAAAATATCGTGTCGGTGGCCTTGCCCGCGCCTTCCTTCGCGCCGTTCCACACCAGCGGCTTGTCGTAGCCGCGCTCGTGCTTCCATTTATTGATGGCTTCCGGCGTGACATGCTTCACGCCGAGATGAATGCGCGCCATGTTGTCCGGGGTGTTGACCACGAAAAACAGCGCGAAAGTGAACAGGTTCACCCCGATCAGGATAGGAATCGCATAGAGGATGCGGCGAAGGATGTAGGCTATCATTCCTGTTTATGCGCTGGTTTGAGGACTGATGCCGGCGTCTCTACGGGTCGTGTCGATGGTATCCGCCAAGTAGCGGGTCACTTTTGAGCAGCTTAAGTTGTTCTTCCGCCTTGGCTACGCCGCCTGCAATTCCTCGCGCAATACCCGGCGCAACGCATCGACAGCGACAGGCGCCGGCTGAATTGTGGCGCGCAATGTCTCGTTAATCAGCGTTTGGCAACCTTTGCCCTCAACCTCTGCGCGCTCCCGAAAGGCGACCAACACGTCATCATCGAGAAAAATGGTAATCCGGGTCTTGCCGGTCGGCGGAATAACCGCACCGCGTTTGGCTTTTGAGAAATCGTATTCAGCTTTCATATGCCCTCCGCATATCCAAATGATAGGTATCTTATGCATATAACGCAAGCGCATCCATCGTGGTCAACCAGGGTGATCCTCAAACAAGGTTAAGGAAGGTTGTGGGAGCGCTGCCCTTTCACCGATCTTTTAAGAACGATCGTCCGCATAGAAAAACCCGCTTATCGCATCCAGCCGGATTTCCGTTTCGCTGCCGTCTTCCCGGCGAAACTTCAGCCATTCGGCGCCGTTGCGGGTGTTGACGTCCAGCGGCAGCACCTTTTCGTGTTTGTGCTCGCCGTGCAGCACGAATTTCATATCCAGCGGGATTTTGCGCAATACGCCGAATTCCAGCCGCTCGTGCTGGGCGCAGGCGATAGGCTGGTAATCCGTTGGTGGCGTTGTCAATAGGATATCTGAAATAATACCCTCCGTTATGCCATTATTATGCGATGGTTAAGCATCGAACCCGTTGTATTGAGGCCGAAGCCAATAAAGCGAAAGACTTTTTCTTCCGGGGCATCTCATACCCGGCGAAACTATATCATATCGGAGGGCAATTATATTCGCCCAGCCAAGTCTCCTGAATTCCACTGCGGGGAAAGGAATAACGCTGGGGGATATTGTCAATTCCAATCTGTAGCGGAGCGTTGCGCATGTTGTGGGATAATTGCCTTGAATTATGTCCGCCCCGACGCCATGTAGGCGCTATACCCTATCATTGAAAAAGCCACAATATGCCAAACTCCCAACCCCTCGAAGGCGAAGTGCTTCACTCCACGGAAACCGACGATGCGCCGACGGATGCCGGCGACGCCGCGCCGCCCATGCCCGCCAGGGTATTGCCGTCCACGCTGTATTTGCTGCCGCTGGTCGAAAAGCCGTTTTTCCCGGCGCAGACCTTGCCGCTGCTGATGAACGAAAAGCCGTGGCTGGAGACCATCAAAAGAATAGGCGATACGCCGCACAAGATGGTTGGCCTGATCCTGGTCAAGCCGGATGTGTCCGATGAAGCCAAGCCGGAAGATTTCTACACTGTTGGCACGATGGTGAATATGCACCATCCGGTGCGCTCCGAAGGCAAGATGCAGTTCATCGCCGAAGGCCAGGCGCGTTTTCGCGTGGTCAATTGGATTTCCCGGCAGCCGCCCTACCTGGTGCAGGTCGAATACCCAGGCGAGCCGCTGTCGCGCAACGAGGACGAGATGAAGGCCTACGCGATGGCCATCATCAACACCATCAAGGATTTGATTCCACTCAACCCGCTGTACAGCGAAGAACTCAAGTTTTTCCTTACGCGTTTCAGCCCGAACGAGCCGTCTTTCCTGGCGGATTTCGCCGCCAGCCTGACCACTGCCACCAAGGAGGATTTGCAGAAGGTGCTGGAAGCCTTCAACCTGCGCAAGCGCATGGAAAGGGTGCTGGTGCTGATTAAGAAAGAATTGGATGTCGCCAGGCTGCAATCGAAGATCCGCGAACAGGTGGAGCACAAGCTTTCCGACCGGCAGCGCGAATTTTTCCTGCGCGAGCAGCTCAAGGAAATCCAGAAGGAACTTGGCCTCGCCAAGGACGACCGCACCGCCGACCTGGAACGTTTCAAAGAACGTCTGGCCAAGCTGAAAGTGCCGGAAGGCGCGAAGAAACGCATCGACGATGAAATGGAAAAGCTCGGCGTGCTCGAATCCGGCTCGCCGGAATACGCGGTGACGCGCAATTATCTGGATTGGCTTACCCAGTTGCCGTGGGGCAAATTTTCCAAGGACAAGCTCGACTTAAAGCGCGCGCGCAAGATACTCGACCACGACCACGACGGCTTGGTGGACGTGAAGGAGCGCATCGTCGAGTTCCTGGCGGTGGGGGCGCTGAAAGGCGAAGTCGCCGGCTCCATCCTGCTGCTGGTCGGCCCGCCGGGCGTGGGCAAGACTTCCATCGGGCGTTCCATCGCCAATTCGCTGGGGCGCAAGTTTTATCGTTTTTCCCTGGGCGGAATGCGCGACGAGGCGGAAATCAAGGGGCACCGCCGCACCTACATCGGTGCGATGCCGGGCAAATTCATCCAGGCGATCAAGGAATGCGGCGTCGCCAACCCGGTGGTCATGCTCGACGAAATCGACAAGATAGGCGCTTCCTACCATGGCGATCCGGCGTCCGCGTTGCTGGAAGTGCTCGACCCCGAGCAGAACAGCGATTTCCTCGACCATTACCTGGATGTGCGTTTCGACCTGTCCAAGGTGCTGTTCGTCTGCACCGCCAACCAGCTCGACACCATTCCGCCGGCCTTGCTGGACCGCATGGAAACCATCCGTTTATCCGGCTACATCACCACGGAGAAGGTGCAAATCGCCAAGCATCACCTGTGGCAGAAACAGTTGAAAAAAGCCGGCATCCAGCGTAGCGAGCTAACCATCACCGAGGCGGCGCTACGCCAGGTGATCGAAGGCTATGCGCGCGAATCCGGCGTGCGCAACCTGGAAAAACAACTTGGGCGCATGGTGCGCAAGGCCGTGGTGAAACTGGTCAACGGCGCGGAAAAGCCTATTCATCTCGGCATTTCCCAGGTTGAGGAATATCTCGGCAAGCCGGTGTTCCTGCCCGAAAAACCGCTCTCCGGCGTGGGAGTGGTGACCGGCTTGGCGTGGACCGCGATGGGCGGCGCGACCTTGAGCATAGAGGCAGCCCTGATCCACACCAAGAATCGCGGTTTCAAACTGACCGGCCAGCTTGGCGAAGTGATGCGTGAATCGGCGGAAATCGCCTATAGCTACATCGCTTCGCAACTCAAGCAATTCAAGGGCAACGTAGAGTTTTTCGACGAAGCCTTCGTCCACCTGCATGTGCCGGAAGGCGCCACGCCCAAGGACGGACCGAGCGCCGGCATCACCATGGCCGTAGCGCTACTGTCGCTGGTGCGCAAGGAGGAAATCGGTCGCCCCCTGGCGATGACCGGCGAATTGACGCTGACCGGCGAAGTGCTGCCTATAGGCGGCGTGCGCGAAAAAGTGATCGCGGCGCGTCGCATCAAGGTGATGGAACTGATCCTGCCGGAAGCCAACCGGCGCGATTTCGACGAATTGCCGGAGCATATCCGCGCCGGCATCACGGTGCATTTCGTGCGCCACTTCAAGGATGTGGTGAAGATCGTATTCGGGTGAGGGGGGAAACGTGAGGAGTGAGGCGGGGGAAACCGTCGAAA
Organism: Sulfuricellaceae bacterium; assembly: GCA_041674485.1. Classification (GTDB taxonomy): domain Bacteria; phylum Pseudomonadota; class Gammaproteobacteria; order Burkholderiales; family Sulfuricellaceae; genus JAGXQV01. Next base: position 2,888 of record JBAYVP010000125.1, on the reverse strand, counting down.
GTTTGCCGGTTGCCCGCCTTTACGGCGAGCCGATGGCAGAGATGCCGAAAGACCTGTATATCCCGCCCGAAGCGCTGGAAGTGTTTCTGGAAGCGTTCGAAGGCCCGCTCGATCTGTTGCTGTACCTGATACGCCGCCAGAATCTCGACGTGCTCAACATCCCGATGGCCGAGGTGACGCGCCAGTACATGGCCTATGTCGAACTGATGCGCACCCGGCAGCTCGAACTGGCGGCGGAATACCTGGTGATGGCGGCAGTGCTGATCGAGATCAAATCGCGCATGTTGCTGCCTAAACCGGGCGCGAGTGCGGACGAAGAGCACGACCCGCGCGCCGAGTTGGTGCGCCGCTTGCTGGAATACGAGCAAATCAAGCTGGCGGCGCGCAAGCTGAACGAGCTGCCGCTGGCCGGGCGCGATTTCGCGCTGGTGCAGGTGTGGCTGGAGCAGGCGGCAGCCAAATGCCTGCCGGAAGTCGATCTGGACGATCTGCGCACGGCGTGGCTGGCGGTGGTGCAGCGCGCCAACGTCACCCGCCATCACCGCATCGGGCGCGAGGAACTTTCGGTGCGCGAACATATGAGCCGCATTCTGCGTCTGCTGCGTTCCGAGGTGTTCGCCGAATTCGACAAGCTGTTCGAACTGGCGCAAGGCCTGCCGGAATTGATCGTCAGCTTTCTCGCGATACTCGAATTGGCGCGCGAGCGGCTGGTCGAAATCAGCCAGCAGGCGCCGTTTGCGCCGATTTACGTGAAGCTTGCCCATGCCGACGAAGCCTGATTTCGCCAACGCCAAATTGATCCTGGAAACCGCGTTGCTGGCGAGCACGGAAGCCCTATCGTTGCACCAGTTGAAAAAGCTGTTCGATGTCGATTTGTCCAGCGAAGTATTGCGCAAAATGCTGGAAGAACTGCGCCGCGACTGGAGCGGGCGCGGCGTGGAATTAGTCAACGTCGCCAGCGGCTGGCGCTTCCAGGTCAGGCCGGAATTCCAGCCCTACCTCGAACGCATCAGCCCGGAAAAACCGCCGCGCTATTCGCGCGCGGTGATGGAAACGCTGGCGATCATCGCCTACCGCCAACCGGTGACGCGCGGCGATATAGAGGAAATCCGCGGCGTTACGGTATCCACCCAAGTAATCAAGACCTTGGAAGCGCGCGCCTGGATAGACGTGGTGGGTCACAAAGAAGTGCCGGGACGCCCGGCGCTGTTCGCCACCACCAAGCAATTCCTCGACGACCTCAACCTGCGCTCGCTGCAAGAACTGCCGACGCTAACGGAAGTGGGAGAAATGGCCGCCGTATTGGAAACCAGTCAAGTTGGAAAGCAAGGCGGGGAAGGCGGATAAGCGAGAGCCATGTCCACTTCATGCACATTACTTAGCGCTAATCTTCACCTTGGATGTAGGATGTGCTGACGAAGGAAGCGCATCGCTCGCGCATTAGGGGGACAGTAGCGACACGCGACAGATGCGCCTCGTTCCTCGGCACATCCTACGAGCGAGTCTAGCGTCCCGCGCAAGGCATATTACACATTACTTAACGAAAGCCGAACCATGCAAAGAAGACGCAACACCCCCGCCCCCCGAAAAACGCCGGAAGCCGCCGCGCCGCTGCGGACTTCAACGCGCCGCCTGGGCACGGGCAAAACCCAGGAAGAAATCTGGCAGGAAGACGACGCGATTGCCGCAGCCGCCCAGGCGGAAATGTCGGATGGCAGCCAGAAATTGCAAAAAGTCCTGGCACAGGCCGGCATGGGGTCGCGCCGCGACATGGAAGAACTAATCAAGAGCGGACACGTCACGGTTAACGGCAAGGTGGCCGAGCTTGGCATGCGGGTGTCGGAAGCCGACAACATCCGCGCGGGCGGGCGCACCATCAAAATGCGCCACCCCGACCGCCTGCCGCGCGTGATTCTATACCACAAACCGGAAGGGGAAATCGTCAGCCGTAGCGACCCGGAAGGCCGCATCAGCGTATTCGACCGCGTGCCGGCGCTACGCTCGTCGAGCTGGGTGGCGATAGGGCGGCTGGATTTCAACACCAGCGGCTTGCTGGTTTTCACCACCTCCGGCGATCTCGCCAACAACCTGATGCACCCGCGTTTCGAAGTGCAGCGCGAATACGCGGTGCGTCTGATGGGCGAGTTGACCTCGGAGCAGATCAACCAGTTGAAAAACGGCATCGAACTGGAAGACGGCCCGGCCCATTTCGACGCGCTGGTGGAGCAGGGCGGCGAAGGCAGCAACCGCTGGTATCATGTCGTGCTCAAGGAAGGCCGCAACCGCGAAGTACGCCGCCTGTTCGAAGCGGTCGGCGTAATGGTGAGCCGCCTGATCCGCGTGCGCTTCGGCGCGATCAGCCTGCCGCCGCGCTTAAAGCGCGGCCAATGGCTGGAACTGGGGTCGGAGGACGTGGTGCAAATCCTGAAATGGTCGGGCATGCCCATCCCGCACTGGGATAGCCGCCACCCGGACAAGGAACGCCTGCGCAGCACGCCGCGCATCGCCGCCGAAGACAGACCCGCGAAGCCCGCCCCAGCGAAAAAACCGGTGCGCTAATCGCTTAGTGTGGGGACGAGCAAAGGCTTTTGCAGAGGCTAGCGTCTCTGCGGTAAATTTTCTTGACCGCACCCCGCCTCTCACTCGCCAGGGTAAATTTGTTCTCGGCACGGAAAAAACCGATTCACCGCAGAGGACGCGGAGGACGCGGAGGAAAAGCATGAGGGGTTTCCTCTGCGTCCTCCGCGTCCTCTGCGGTGAAAAAGGTTTTGTCTTTATGGGTTGCCGCCATGAGTTGAGCAGCGTCGAGCAAAGTTGCGCTAAGATTGTCCGGGATTCACGAACGTTTTCCATCATTGATTTTCATCATGAATTTCTGAGAACAAATT
>JBAYVP010000124.1:0-12849 GCA_041674485.1 Sulfuricellaceae bacterium | reverse complement strand
TGAGGCTTGCCATTTTCCTCCGTTCGTCCTGAGCCTGTCGAAGGATGAATGGAGGAAAATGGCAAGCCTCAACATTACGCGCAATTAAAAAACATTTATATTCGTCATGGTACAGATGAAAGTTAATCCGTTCATCCTTCGACCCTTCGGCGAAGCTCTCAAGAAACAGCTTTTTTAGTCATATATATCAATGGCAGAAATAACCACGATTGTCGCATGCAAGCCATTAAACGAGCGCCAAACAGCAACCATAACCCCTGTTTCTTGCCAACGCCTTTCGGCCTGCGGACGAATATTCTACTCAGGACGAACGGATTGACTTTCATCTGTCGCGTATTGCCGCCGGGGTGCGCGAGCGATGCGCTTCCTGGCGGAAGCCACATCCCCTGGATTCGGGACGCAACGCGTCCCGAACAAGGTAAACACATCAAGCCATATACCCCATCGCGATACGCTGATAAACCAGGCACTTCAGCCACAGCACGTCATCTTCGCCCGGATCGACGAATTCTACGCCGTATTCGATCAATGTCGGATCGGTTTCCCGGTTCAGCACTATTTTGCGCATATGGCGCACGACGGCTTGTAACGACAAGTCCTTTTTCAGGCCGTCGATGTCCACATGAAACAGCAAGCGCAAGACCTGCCCTTCCCCGCCCAGCATATCCGATGCATAGAGTTGGGTGCCGGCGTTGCTGATGTTGGTGATAAAACCGCTGGATGTTTCCTGGTTCGGGCGCTCTATGGTGGCGATCAGGTTGATGCGCCCCCACGGCGCTTTGCGCAGGTGCTGGCGTTGTATTTTCCGGGGAAAACTGAGGTGCATATAGGGAGAAGGCAGCAGCGCCAGGCGGATGATTTGCGCGCGGAACACGTAGATGTTGCACCCGATCAACATGCGTATCTCGACATGCTCCCCCTCTATCATGAGGACATGCTGGGCATGCTCCAGCGGGATGGTCACCAGTACGCTGGCATCCCAGATGTAGCCGATCAGGCGGGAAAAATATTGTCTTTTCGTGTCGCGTTCGAGTCGGCGAATCTGCACGATCTCCCACATTTGCGGCTTGATGCCGTTGGGCGGAAACATTTCGCTGCCGGGCGCCTCCTCAATCCGCTCGGTCGCGCTGAATTCCGCCACTTGCGCGGGATCCGTCGTAGCGCCGTCGTCGGCGCTGCGATACAGGGTTTCCAGCGGATAGCCGGCTGCCAGCGTGACGCCGCGCTCGAACATGAGGTGCCCGTCCGCATCGTACACGGGCCACGGCAACGGGCTGCCGGGAATGATGTCATAAGCGGTGAGGGGGTGCAGGTGCATGTTGGCTGGGATTACATCCGTTTGGCGATAAGATTAAGATAGCAAGTCGTTAAGGAATGCGTCAGACTTTCAGGTATTCCTGCCGCCCGCCCAGCCAGCGTTTCAGATGACGGGCGGCGTGTTCCGGGTAGTCGCGCAATAGCACCTGCGCGACATCCCGCGCCATTTCCAGCAAATCCTGGTCGCGTTCCAGGTCGGCTACTTTAAGCATGGGCACGCCGCTTTGTTTTGCGCCGAGAAATTCGCCAGGTCCGCGCAACTGCAAATCGCGGCGCGCGATTTCGAAGCCGTCGTTGCTATCGTGGACGATTTTCAGGCGTTCGCGCGCCAGTTCCGACAAGGGTTGCTGGTACAGCAGCAGGCACACGCTGGATGTGGCGCCGCGCCCCACCCGCCCGCGCAACTGGTGGAGTTGGCTTAGCCCCATGCGCTCGGCGTGTTCGATCACCATTAGCGAGGCGTTGGGCACATCCACGCCGACCTCGATCACCGTGGTGGCTACCAGCAAATGGGTGACGCCGGCCTTGAAATCCGCCATTGCCTGCGCTTTTTCGTCGCTGCGCATACGGCCATGCACCAGGCCGATATTCAATTCGGGAAAGGCTGCCGTCAACGTCTCAAAGGTTTCCACCGCTGTTTTGAGCTGCAAGGCTTCGGATTCCTCGATCAGCGGGCACACCCAGTAGGCCTGCCGCCCTTTCAGGCAGGCCTCGCGAACGCGAGTGACCACTTCATCGCGACGCGCGTCGGAAACCAGCCGGGTCAGCACTGGGGTGCGCCCCGGCGGCAACTCATCAATTACCGACACGTCGAGATCAGCATAATAACTCATGGACAGGGTGCGTGGAATCGGCGTGGCGCTCATCATCAACTGGTGCGGCGCCAGTTCGCGGCCTTTGTTGCGTAGCGCCAGACGCTGATGCACGCCGAAACGGTGCTGCTCGTCGACAACGGCTAGGCCGAGGTTGCCGAATTCGACCTGTTCCTGGAATAGCGCGTGGGTGCCTACTATCAGTTGCGCGCCGCCGTTGCTTGCTGCTTCCAGCGCGGCACGCTTTTCCTTGGCCTTGAGGCGCGCGGCCAGCCACGCGGTGTTGACGCCCAGCGGTTCCAGCCACATCATTAGTTTCAGGTAATGTTGCTCGGCGAGAAGCTCGGTGGGCGCCATCAGCGCGGCCTGGTAGCCGTGCTCAATGGCCTGGAGCGCGGCCAGCGCCGCCACCACGGTTTTGCCGCTACCGACATCGCCTTGCAGCAGGCGCTGCATCGGGTGCGGCTGGGCCAGGTCCCGGCTGATTTCAGCCGCCACCCGGTGCTGCGCCTGGGTCAGCGCAAACGGCAACCCGGCCAGGAACGCTTCCGTCAACGCCCCCGGCGCGGCCAGCACCGGTGCGCCGACATTGCGCCGCCGGCGGTAATGCTGGCGCATGGAAAGCTGCTGCGCCAGCAGTTCGTCGAAAGCCAGCCGACGCCAGGCGGGATGGTCGCGCTCGGTCAGCGCGGCCAGGGACACGTCCGGCGGCGGCTGGTGCAAGGCGCGGATGCTGGCGGCGAAATCGGCCAGGGACAGAGAATCGCGTAGCGCCTCCGGCAAGGTGTCGGTCAACTCCTGGGATTGCAGGGACTGGTTGATGAGTTTGCGCAAACTCTCCTGCGACAGCCCGGCAGTCGTCGGGTAGACCGGCGTCAGCGCTTCGTTGAGCGGCGCGCCGTCGCCCCCCGCGCTGAATTTCGGGTGCACCATTTCCACGCCGTAAAAACCCTGGCGCAATTCGCCCAGCAGGCGCACTGTCTTACCCTCGGCAAGCGCCTTGACCTGGCTGGGATAGAAATGCAGGAAACGCGCGAACATCTGGCCGCCGCCATCCTGCACCTGGCAGATCAGCGCCTTGCGCGGACGGTATTGCACCTCGGCATGGACAATGCATCCCTCGACCTGCACCGTCTGGCCGAACGGCGCGTCGGCGATAGGGTACAGATGGGTTTCGTCCTCGTAGCGTAGCGGCAAGTGGAGCAGCAAGTCGAAAGCGTGGCGTATGCCCAGCTTGGCAAGCTTTTCCTGAGTGGCTTTGCCGATTTTCAAGTCCATTCTAAATAGAGGTTTACGGCTAACCTAACTGGCCTTCAAGCTCAACCCCAGGCATGCAAATCAGATCAGTGACGCCGAAATCGTAGCCCAACTGACTGATCAAGGTGGTGAGTTGACCCTTGTGGTGAGTCTGGTGATGAAAAAAATGCAACAGCGCATCGGCCAAACTGAACTTGAGTTCTTTTCCCATTACAACCGACGTGTAAGTAATCGTGGCGCCCAACTCTGCTTCCGTCAAAGAGCGAATCCACCGGGATATAGCTTGGTCAGTTATTTCCCTCTCGGCTCTTAATTCAACAAAATCACTGAACAGTTCCTGGTCCAGGGCTTGGAAGTCGAAAGGGCTGTTGGCAAACCGGCTCATCCACAGCCGGTCTGCAACGAGCAGGTGATTGAATGTGCCGTGTATAGACCGGAAAAAGGCGCCCATGTCTTTCTTGCGATCTGAGTCGGGGATCGCCTCGCAAACACTGAAGAGCTTGCGGTTTATCCACTGGTTATAATCGCTTTGGCGAGCGAATAGCGAAAGCATGTCCATTTTTATCTCGCGCCTACTGTGCTGTCGTCAAGCCTCGTCGATGTGCAAAACTGCGTCCATTTCCACCAGCGCGCCGCGCGGCAACTCCTTCACCCCCACCGCAGCGCGCGCCGGATAGGGCTGGCCGAAATGCTGCGCCATGATTTCGTTGACCTTGGCGAAATTGGCGAGATCGGTGAGGTAGACGTTAAGCTTAACGGTGGCATTTAGATCGGTTCCGGCTGCATTGGCCAGCGCGCCGAGATTGAGAAACACCTGTTCGATCTGCGCATCAATGCCTTCCTTGAGCACCATGCTCTGCGGGTCCAACCCGATCTGGCCGGACAGGTAAACCGTGTTGCACACGCGCACCCCTTGCGAATAAGTGCCGATGGCGGCAGGTGCGTTGGGAGTGGAGAGGATTTGCTTGGGCATGAATGTGTTCCTTTCTGGTAAATATTAATTTAATTTATATAGGGACTAGGCATTTTTCCATACTGCGCCGGAAATAAGGAGGTTCGCTCTTGGCGAACAGCCAAGCCGATAATTTATGCGCCATAATAATGCATTAAAGCATTGGGATGGATGAAATTGGATGAAGGTGTTCAAATCATGGACGCGACCGATGATTTTACGAGCTACTATGCTGAATTGCTGGAGGGTCGCTACGATTGTATGGATCGCCTGGCCGCGCAAGGCATAACATTGGCCCCCTACTGAAAGAATTTAAAATCATGATCCTCCATCACGACCATCAACCCCACCCCCAGCCTGAAGTGGCGCGTTTTCTTGCCGACGAAAGCGCCACGATGGCGCTGGGCGCCGAATTGTCCCGGACGCTGGCGCCGGGGCTGGTGATCTACCTGAACGGCGACCTGGGGGCGGGCAAAACCACGCTGGCGCGGGCGTTGTTGCACGCGCTGGGTTATCGGGGCAAAGTGAAAAGCCCCACCTATACCTTGCTTGAAATTTATGTGGTTTCTAGCTTATACTTATATCACTTTGATTTCTATCGCTTCAACAACCCCGATGAATGGCACGAGGCAGGGTTTCGCGAATATTTCAACGAGGCGACGGTGTGTCTGGTGGAATGGCCGGAAAAGGCCGGTGGGCTATTGCCTCCGGCGGATATTGAAATCGGTCTGTTCGTGGAAGGGGAAGGGCGGCGGGCTGAAATTTCAGCGGGAACCGAGAAAGGCAGGCAATGCTTAAGCGTTTTGACGGGATCGGCAGGGAGGGCATAGGGAAGCTGCTATACGCCGCCGTGCTCGCCTGTTGTCTGGCCATCGGCTTGGCCGACGCCGCCGGCATCCAGATCGCCTCGACGCGGGTGTGGCCGGCGGTGGACTATACCCGCGTCACATTGGAATCGGCGACGCCGGTCAAATTCAATTTCTTCTCGATCAAGAACCCGGAACGTCTGGTGCTGGACCTCGAAGGCGTGGAACTGAGCGCCGCGCTGCAAAGTCTGGCTGCGAAAGTCGCCGACGACGACCCTTACATCAAGCTGGTGCGCGCCGGGCGCTTCAAGCCGGGCGTGGTGCGGCTGGTGTTCGATCTCAAGGGTGAAATCAAGCCGCAAGTGTTCACTCTCCCGCCTTATGCCAACTACGGCCACCGCCTGGTATTGGACATCTACCCGCTGCAACCGCAAGACCCACTGATGACGCTGCTGGTGCAGCAGGAAACCAAGGCGGCGGGCGTCGATGGCAAACCATCCAATGAGGCTGCGCCGCCCCCGCTGAAAATCCGGGAGGACGCCCCCGTCGTCGCTGAAGCCGCACAGGCGGAACGCGCGCCGACGGAGAAACCGGCGCCGGAGGGGAAGCCGGCCAAGCCCGGAAAAACGCCGAAACAAGCCAATGTGGAGCGGCTAATCACGATCGCCATTGACGCCGGCCACGGCGGCGAAGACCCCGGCGCGCGCGGCGGGGGCGGGGCGAACGAAAAGGATGTGACGCTGGCGATTGCGCGCCGTCTCAAGGAGCACATCGAGCGCGAGGACAATATGCGCGCCGTGCTAATCCGCGACGGCGATTATTTTATTCCCTTGCAGCAGAGAGTAATTAAGGCGCGCAATCTCAAGGCCGACTTGTTTGTTTCCATCCACGCGGATGCTTTCGTCAACCCGGACGCCTCCGGTTCGTCGGTGTTCGCGCTCTCCGAGCGCGGCGCCACATCCGCCGCCGCCCGCTGGCTGGCGAAGAAAGAAAACGAGGCGGATCTCATCGGCGGCGTCAATATCGATGTCAAGGATGTATATCTGAAACAAACCCTGCTGGATTTGTCGCAAACCGCCACCATCAACGACAGCCTCAAGCTGGGCAAGGCGGTGCTGGGCGAACTGGGCGGCATCAACCGCCTGCACAAAGGCAGTGTGGAGCAGGCCGGCTTCGCCGTGCTGAAATCGCCGGACATCCCCTCCATTCTGGTGGAAACCGCGTTCATTTCCAATCCGAACGAGGAGAAAAAACTCAAGGACGAGGCCTACCAGAGCAAGCTGGCGAGCGCCATACTTTCCGGCATCAAGCGCTACTTCGCCAAAAATCCGCCGCTGGCGAAGTCCAAGCTGGCACAGGCGGATTAGCAAGCGGTGCGAAGCTACCGCAGGGTAAATTTGTTCTCAGTATGGAAAAACCCTATTCACCGCAGAGGACGCAGAGGAAAAGCATAAGGGGTTTCCTCTGCGTCCTCTGCGGTGAAAAAGGTTTTGTCTTTATGTTGTTGCCATGAGTAGAGTCGCACTAAGATTGCCTGGGATTCATGAATATTGTCCATCATTGATTTTCATCATGAATTTCTGAGAACAAATTTACCCTGAGCTACCGTATACAGTGGGTCAACCCAAGTTTGCTATGAAAACAATTCCAATTTAAGATCAATCCATTACGCACGGCTTTAAGCGCCACAAAAAAACCGCATCGCTGTAACAACTTAATTATAAAGCACTTTTTTGCCGAATGACAAACTTAGTCACTTACCAGTCAAGTCGTTGCATTTTTTGCGAAGAATATGTCGTAGATCAAGCACTGGAGCGGTTCTCCGTGTGATTTTTTTTCACCGCAGAGACGCCGAGGCGCGGAGAAATACAACGGAGGATGAAACCATATAATTACCCTATAAAATCTCTGCGTCTCGGCGTCTCTGCGGTAAATATTTTTGGTTCCGGCAATAGTCCGGCTTAGGTTAAAATATGCGCATACGGTGGCGGCGTGGCGCTCTGGTATCGGCATTTCCCGGTCGGATTCGGACAGTCTGCGGGCGCATCACCTTAATCGTTGCCTCGCTGTCGGCGTGCTTGCCAGCGAAATCTCCGTTAGCAGCTCCTCGCTTTCGATTTGAATACGGCGGCTCTCGGTGCTCAGCACGCCTTGTCGCCGAAACTGGCCGATTACGGTGGTGACGGTCTGCCGGGTGGTTCCGACCATGTTGGCGATTTCCTCGTGGGTGAGCGGCACGTCGAGCAGGATGTAACCATCCACCCGCTTGCCGTAGCGCGCCGCCAGCCGCAGGAGCAATTTGGCAATGCGCGTGTTGGCATCGTCGGAGATGAGGTTGACGACCATTTCACCGAGAACCCGCAGCCGTGACGAAAGGGCTTGCATGGAGAGCAGGACTGCGTCCGGGTGCGCGCCGAGAAACGAAAAAAAATCCTTCTGGCTGAGCACCAGCACCTGGGACTCTTCGCAGGCATACGCGCTGACGACGCGTCCGCCGCCATGAGACACCTCGGCCAGACCGAATATTTCCCCCGGCAGGCAAAACCACAGGATGATCTCGCTGCCGGAGGGCGATGGCTGACAAATCTTAACCTTTCCTGATTCCAGGAAATAGACATGCTTGCCCGGGCCGCCGGTTGTGAAAACCGACCCTCTGCGGGGAACGCAGAGGGGGGTCGCCAGCGCGACTAGCGCAGCCCGGTCCGCGCTGCTGAGGCGTGTCAGAAATCTCGACGGCGTGTGCTGCATGCCGCCCGGTTTGGACGCATGACTGCCGTCCGCATTTTGATCGTTGCTCGGTCTTTCGTGTGAGATCATATTTTCTCGGTTGTCGGCTGACCGACAGACACGCTTCACTTATAAGAGTTAGATTGTTGAAAAATGCTACGCGGAGCCGGCTGGGCTGGCAAGCGGATATGCTTGGCAAGCAATATTCTAAAAACCGTATCTAAAAAACTGGAGGGGAGGAGTTATGGGCTACGAGGAAATTGCACATCCTAAATTGGTGCCTGCCAATGCCGGCAGGTTGGTGCTGCGCTGGATGCATAACATCATGCATGCCGGGCGACACCCGACGAAGGCGCTGGTTGGATTCTTTGCAGCCTGGAGCGCGTTCTGTTTAATTCTCTTCGTTATGCCCACGCCGGAAGGCTTGACGCCAGCCGGTCAGGCTGTGCTTGCCGTGATGGTTTGGGCATGCGTGGTTTGGGTTACGGAGGCTATTCCGGTGGGGGTGACGGGGTTGGTTATCCCCATGCTTCTGGTGATGACCAACGCGCTCAAGCCCTTTCCGGCTGCGGCCAGCGGATTCACCACACCGGTCGTGTTTCTCTGTCTTGCCGCCTTCATCTTCGCGGCGATCATGCAAGTAGCCGGCCTGGACCAGCGCATCGCCCTATCCATGCTGCATCGCCTCAAGGTAAAGACGGTGAACGGTGTGATCTGGGCGATGTTCGCGGTGAACATGGTGCTCTCGCTCATCATTCCGGCGGCGAATGCGCGCGCCGCGACCCTGCTGCCGGTGGTCAACGGCATCACCCGGCTGTTCGGCGACAGCGAACGGGAACGCGCGGCCAAGAAGGCCATCGTGATCCAGACGCTGGTCTATGGCTCAATGATTAGCGGCATGTGCATCATGACCGCGCACTTGCCCAACCTGGTGCTGGTGGATATGTTCGAGAAGCACGGGTTCAAGATTTCCTATTTCGAATGGTTTATGCTGGAATGGCCCAACCTCGGCATGTTCGTATTAACCCAGTGGTGGGTGCAGTATTATTTCAAGACGCGCAACGTCGGCATATCCGGCGGTTTCGAGGCGGTGCAGCACCAATACAACGACCTGCCGCAGACCAACCGCACCGAATGGTTGGTGCTTGCAGTGCTGGGGTTGCTCGCCGCCCTCTGGGTGAGCGAAAGCTGGCACAAGATACCCTCGCACAATGCGGCGCTGATCGCGATAGCGGTGCTCTTCATTCCCGGACTCCTCCCCTTCAAATGGCAGCAAATACAGGAGCGCACCATCTGGGGCACAATCCTGCTGCTCGCCGGAGCGTTGTCCTTGTCGAACGCGATGTCCAAGTCCGGCCTGGCGCTTTGGGTGGCGGATTTCATACACCCGCTGGCGGAAAACCACCCGTGGTGGATGGTGCTGCTGATCCTGATGGTCGGCACCCATATAATCCGGCTCGGATTGCTGTCGAACATCGCCGCCGTCACCATGCTAGCACCCGTGCTTATGCCGCTGGGAGAGAAGCTGGGGCTGCATCCGGTGGCATTCACCATGCTGGTGGCGGACACCGACACCTTCGCCTACATCCTGCCGACACAGATCACCGCAGCGGTGATCGCCTACAGCAGCGGCACCTTCAGCATGGCCGACTATGCCAAGGTAGGCTGGGTCTCGGTGCTGATTGCGATAGCCTACGGCATTTGCGTGATGGCGCCGTGGATGGCGTTCATGGGCATCCCGGTCTGGGACCCCACCGCACCGTGGCCATTCACCACAGTGCCGGTGCTTGTCAAGTAATTTTTTTCGTAACCGGAAACACCGCAAAAAGCCCTGCTTCCACTCTTGCGCCCATGTCGGGTATGCGGGAGCAGGAAGCAAACCTGCTGAATAATTTTTTTTAAAAATATATAAAACGGGGGAACATTTATGAAAACCATGACCGATCAGGAACTCAAGGATAAGCTCGGGGATTACCACGCCCCGCAAGGGCTGTATCACAAAACCAAGGCGATGTCGTTCGTCGGTAAAGTGAGTTGCAACGTCGAACGCATGGTGGCGGGTTCCTGGCAGGAAATCATTCTCGACTACGAACTGGGTGCGGCGGGCATGGCCGACGGCTCGTGGTTCAAGGCGACCTTCCGCTTCTATTCGGACTGGGCGCTGTTCCAGACCACCGATCCACAGGGAGCGAATTACATCACCGCCGAATACCACGCCGGACCGCTGGCGCCCGGCCAGAGCACGGCCACGGTGCAGGCGCTCAAGGCGCGTTTTGACCAGAAGGGGCACGAGCGGCCTTTCCAGAAGGCGGTGATCGTTGATATCGTGGACGGCTACCTGAAGGGCGGCGATCATATCGTGATCCGTCTTGGCGACCGCCGTTTCGGCGGACCGGGAACGCGCGTGCAGACTTTCGTCGAAAAAACCTTCCGCATCCGCTGCTATACCGATCCGCTTGGCACCTCGCGCTTTGCCGAAGTCGGCGACGACATCGTGATCAACATCGTGCCCGGCGCCCCGGCGCAACTGGTGATGGTCGCATCCCGCATTGTGCGCGCCGGCGAACCTTTCGCGCTGCGGCTGCGCGCCGAAGACCAATGGGGCAACACCTGCTGGAACATGCCGGAGCGCGTCGTCATCAACGCGAGCCTGGACGGCAAGCCGGTGTATTCGCAAGAGGCGCGCCTGGCCGAGCAGGGCTGGGCCATCCTCAAGCTCGACGATCTGCCCAGCGGCGCTGCCGGCGAACTGGCGGTGACGGCGCATCTGCCGGATCATCCCGCCGTCAAGCCGCAAACCTTCTACGTCACCATCGACGGTGCGCTGACTGTGCCGCGCATCTACTATGCCGATTTGCACGTGCATTCCGAAGACACGATAGGCACCAACAGCACCACTTACAACCTTACCTACGGACGCGACGTATCGGGTCTCGACATACTGGCCTTTGCGCACAACGATTTCAACATCACCAAGGCAAAATGGGACAAGACCGTGCAACTGATGCGCGAGATACACGCGGAAGGCGAATTCGTCGCCTACCCCGGCACGGAATGGTGCGGCAGCTCGTGCGCCGGCGGCGATCACAACGTAGTGTTTCTGCACGATAGAGAACCGGAATTCCCCTATCTCAAAACCGGCGAGCATGTGCGCTCCTTCGAGTGGAACGAGGAAATGAAGGGCGCCGCCACCATCGAGCCGGGCGCGTGGCCGCTGGAAGAACTATGGGTGGCCTATGCCGGGGACCCGGAAGGCCACCTGTTGATACCGCATGTCGGCGGGCGGCGCTGCATACTCGACTGGCACTACCCCAAGCTGGAACGGCTGATCGAGATCGGATCGTCGTGGGGGCACTTCGGCTGGCTGTACCATGAAGCTATTGAGCGCGGCTACAAGATCGGCGCTTCCATGGCCGGCGACGAGCATCGCGGACGTTGCGGCGGCGGCGTGCCCGGCACGGCGGTGTTCGGCACCAAAGGCGGCATGTCGGGCGTCTATGCCCCCGCACTGACGCGCAAGGCGATTGCCGAAGCGCTGCGCGCGCGCCACACCTTCGCCTCCACCGGCGAGCGCAGCTATGGCCTGGCGCGTTGCGGCGCGCATGTGATGGGCGACGAATTCAAGCACCATGGACCGGCGACGCTGGAATACCGCTTTTTGGGTGACGCCGGCTGGGATGAAATCGTCGCGTTCGATCACACCGGCCCCATCTGGCGCCGCGACTTGCAGCAGGAACTGGGCTACTCGATGCGCAAGCTGCGCTTCCGCTGGGGCGGCGCGCGCGTCAAGGACCGCTATCGCTGGGCGGCATGGAAAGGCAAGATCACGATCCGCAATGCCGTCATCAACGACTTCGTCGGGCGCGGCTTCGAGCACACCGAAGAAACCTGTTGGCGGGAAGGCACAACTCAAATCGGATTCCGTAGCGACACCTACGGCGACGTCGATGCCATCGAAATCGACGTCACGCATCTGGAAACGGCGGTGATCCGGGTCGAAGGCACGATAGACGGCTACGTCAAGGTGGGCGACCCGCTCAAGGGCAACCCCTTCGTTCATTGCCCGACCTTCGCATGGGAAATTACCGGCAAAGAATTGCTGGAACAATCGCGCCTACGGAAAGAACTGCCGGGGGTGGAGATGTTCCTCGCCTTCGAGCGCATGAGCGAATTTCCGACGCCGCGCGACGTAGCCGGGCAAATCGAAATCGGCGCCGTGAACGGCCCCCACGGCCATCGCCCGGTCTACCTGTTCGGGCGGCAGGTTGACGACGCCAAGGTGTGGTGCTCGGCCATGTTTATAGACTTCGAATAGGCCTCTGAAGTTGCGCAGATTGGGTTCGGCTTTTGTGCAACGGCCAAGCGCCCACCATACCGTAGATCAAGCACTGGTGCGGCTCTCCGGGCATCGCGACAAGGTAGGGTGGATAAGCGCGAGCGCATCCACCTGAACATTTCGCGACACGGTGCGGTGGATGCGGCTCACGCTTATCCACCCTACGTTCCTGAGATAATTTCGCCGCAGAGGCGCTTTAGACGCAGAGGTTTCGTTATTTCTTCGCGTCTGGAGCGTTTCTGCGGTGGCTTTTTTTGGTTCCAGCCCAGCAATTCGGGACTGGTTCGGTTTGATGTTTTGTATCTACTCAGCAGGCTTTTGTGCTGTTTTTTCATTGATCTGAGTTGAAAACGCTGTATTTCGTCTTCCGTAAGGCCGAACTCTTTACATGCATTTTTGTGACTTAACAACGCAACCTTGCCTGGTCCAACTGACTGACATTTCCAATTATCCCGATTATTTGAGACTGACGGGCGTCGCGCCCACGAGAAAAGCGCCATGTTAAACCTAGATTCCTCTGTTGAACGGGCTGGAGTGTGCGGTTTTCCGGGCGCAGGGCAAGGCGCAACGACGAAGAATGGTTGTTCCATTCTGAGGAGTTGCAACGCCGCCATGCGCCCGGAAAACCGTGCAATCCAGCCC
>JBAYVP010000123.1:0-12972 GCA_041674485.1 Sulfuricellaceae bacterium | reverse complement strand
GTCGGAGCGGGAAGCCCCTCCCCCTTCAAGGGGGAGGCTGGGAGGGGGATGGGGTAGAACGACACAGGCTAAAATCAATATCTTACATTGTTGCCTGCGTCTTCCACCCCATCCCCACCCCAACCCTCACTGCCATTAAGTTAAGCCGTTCGTGGTGAACTTCTCGAACCATGAATGGCTTATATAGTTAACCTGTTAGGAAAAATCCGTTCACCCTTCGATCCTTCGGCGAAGCTCAGGACAGGCGAAGCTCAGGGCGAACGGATTTTTCCTAACTTAATGGCAGTGACCCCAACCCTCCCGCTTTCCGGGGAGGGAGCCGCGATGCAGGCATGGATCGGGAGATAATTAATGGACAGTTTCTAAATAGCTTTATCATGCATTCTGCGTTCAACTGTGCTTTCTAGGATAATATCCGATTCACTTTATACTGCGTGCCTACACGTTGATCGTTGGGCGGTCAGCGCAGGACATAATCCTAGAAACCTCCGTTGACCGCTTTCCAAGATGTATGAGCATGGTGGTTCTAAACAACTTTGTCATCTATTTTGCGTGTACCCGTATGGTGAGAGCGCGACTGGCTGGATTGCACGGTTTTCCGGACGCATGGCGGCGTTGCAACTACAAGAGAAGAGAAGAGAATGGAACAAACCATTCTTCGTCGTTGCGCCTCTTGCCCATACCCGACAGCCTACGGCTTGGGCACAAGAGCCGTCAGGCTGTCGGGTATGCCCTGCACCCGGAAAACCACACACTCCAGCCCGTTCAACGAACGGTTTCTAGGATAATTTTCGATTTTTATAGCGTAACCTTCGCTTTTGCCGGCATTGCTGGCTAAAATACCGTCTCATCTTACCTGACAGGAAACCGGATGACCGAAACTGCTGCGGCTCACGCTGTCCTTCTCAACCCGATCTACGACGAAGGCCACGGCGCTTACAAGATACCCGCGCTGCGCATTTTGACCGAGATCACTTCCAGCTTGTCCAGCGAGGACAACCTGGATTCCCTGCTGGAACGTTTTCTCGGCACGATGATTAAGCTGGCCGAAGCGGATGCGGGGGCGGTGCGCGTGTTGACCGCGGACGGTGAAAACCTGCGTCTGGTCGGCGCCATCGGCCTGCCGCCGGAGGTGGTGGAATGCGAGCGCTACATCCCGCTGGAATGCGGCGTATGCGGCGAGGCGGCGCGCGGCGAACATGCGGTGCGGCACGGCGACAGCCTTCATATGCATTTTTGCTCGGAGCGCACTTCGCTCAGTTATTTTGGCGAACGTTGCCGCCGTATCATCGCGGTGCCGCTACGCTACCAGGGGAAAATCCTCGGCGTCTACAATCTCTTTATGGCCTCCGACAAGCCGGTGCCGGAAGATGTCTCGCTGCTGTTCCACTCGATCAGCGAGCATCTCGGCATGGCTTTGGAAAATGCCCGCCTGACGCGGGAAAACCTGCGCATCACGCTGACCAACGAGCGCCAGATGCTGGCCAACGAACTGCACGATTCGCTGGCGCAGACCATGGCCTACATGAACATGCGCCTGTCCCTGCTGCGCGACGCGATGGACAACCGCGACCAGGAAAAATCCGACAAATACCTTAACGATCTGGGGCGGGCGCTGGATTCGGCCTATGCGGAACTGCGCGAATTGCTCACCCAGTTCCGCAACCGCATGGACCCGCGCGGCCTGCTGCCGGCGCTGTGGGACATCGTCGGCAGTTACCAGGACCGCACCGGCATCAACCTGGACCTGGACAATCGCGTCCCGGACATGAACCTGCCGCCCGACCAGGAAGTGCAGGTTTACCATATCGTTCAGGAAGCGCTCACCAACACCCGCAAACACTCGCGCGCGCAAAACGCCAAGATCACTATCGCGTCGGAAAACGAATGCTATCTTTTCATCGTGGAAGACGACGGCATAGGCATCAGCCAGCCGGTTAACACCGGCGACGGCATGCACCTCGGCCTTAACATCATGCGCGAGCGCGCCCAGCGGCTCGGCGGCGGCCTCAATGTGGAAACCCGCGCGGAAGGCGGCACGCAGGTGACTTTAAGCTTCCCCGCCAAGGAAAAAGCCAAATGAGCGAGCCTATCCGCGTACTGCTGGTGGACGACCACACGCTGTTCCGCATGGGACTGTCGGAATTGCTCGAACAGCGCGGGGCGATCAAAGTGGTCGGCGCCACCGGCAGCCCCATCGAGGCGCGCCGCATCCTGCGCGAGGAAAAACCCGATGTGGTAATCATGGATTTGCACATGCCGCCGCTGGACGGTCTCACGCTGTTCCGCCAGTTGCGCCAGGAGGGCTACACCACGCCGACGCTGGTGCTCACCGTGAGCGACGCCGAGGAAGATCTCACCAACGTGCTGCGCGCCGGCGCGCGTGGCTATCTGCTCAAGGACATGGAGCCGGACGACGTGGTGGATGCGATCCAGCGCGCGTCCCGCGGCGAAACGGTGGTGGCGCCGACCATGACCATGAAGCTGGTGAAACTGCTGCAACAGGAACAGCCAGCTGCCAACCCCGCCTCGCTGCTGGAATTGCTGACCACGCGCGAGCGCGAAATACTCGCCCACCTGGCGCTGGGCGAAAGCAACAAGGTCATCGCGCGGGCGCTGGACATCAGTCACGACACCGTCAAACTGCATGTGCGCCACATACTATCCAAACTCAACCTGTCGTCGCGCGTCGAGGCGGCTGTGTTCGCGGTGGAACACAATATGAGGGAGTTGAAAACGAGGAGTGAGGAGTAAGGAGTGGCCTCCTCCTCAACTTCCCGACTCTCAACTCTCGCATCCTCACCCCTTATTACTCCTCATTTCTCACTCTTATGGACTTCTTCCCGATATTCCTCAACATCAAAAACCAACCCTGCCTGGTGGTCGGCGGCGGCGAAGTGGCCTCGCGCAAAGTCGGCATGTTGCTGCAAGCCCATGCCAATGTCGCCGTGGTTGCGCCGGAACTGTGCGCGTCCTTGCGCGAATTGGCCGATAGCGGGCGCATCCGGTTTCACCAGACGCGCTTCGCTCCCGGGTTTCTCGACGAAGTGATTCTGGCAATCGCCGCCACCGACGACAACGCGGTCAATGCGGAGGTTTCCGCAGCCGCGCGCAAATTGCGCATCCCGGTCAATGTGGTGGATAACCCCGATCTGTGCTCCTTCATCATGCCTTCGGTGATCGACCGCTCGCCTATCGTGTTGGCGATTTCCAGCGGGGGGGCTGCGCCGGTGCTGGCGCGCACCTTGCGCGCGCGCCTGGAAACCTTGATTCCGGCGACCTACGGCAGGCTGGGGCAGTTAGCCGGCGCGTTCCGCGCGCAGGTGAAAAAACATTTTTCCCGCCCCGCCGACCGGCGCCTATTCTGGGAAAAAATCCTGCAAGGACCCATCGCCGACATGGTGCTCGCCGGCCAGGACAAAGCCGCCAGACAAGCCCTGGAACAAGCCCTGCAATCCGATTCCGGCGACACCCCGCCGCGCGGCGAGGTGTATCTGGTCGGCGGCGGTCCCGGCAACCCCGACCTACTCACGTTCCGCGCGCTACGCCTGATGCAGCAGGCCGACGTGGTGGTGTACGACCACCTGGTCGCCCCCGCCATCCTCGAACAGGCGCGGCGCGACGCGACGCGCATCTATGTCGGCAAGGAGCGCAACAACCACACGATGCGCCAGGAAAAAATCAACGAACTGCTGGTAACGCTGGCAAAGGAAGGCAAGCGCGTATTGCGCCTGAAAGGCGGCGACCCGTTCATCTTCGGGCGCGGCGGCGAGGAAATCGAAACCCTGGCGGCGCACGGCGTGCCGTTCCAGGTGGTGCCGGGCATCACCGCCGCTTCGGGCGTCTCCGCATATGCGGGCATACCGCTCACGCACCGCGATTATGCGCAATCCTGCGTTTTCGTCACCGGCCATCTCAAGGACGGCAACGTCAATCTGGATCTGTCCGGCATCGCCAAAACCAACCAGACTATCGTCATCTACATGGGGCTGCTCGGCCTGCCGCAACTATGCGGGGAATTGGCCAAGCACGGCCTGCCGCTCTCCACGCCCGCCGCCATCGTGCAGCAAGGCACGACCTTCAAGCAGAAAGTCGTCACCGGCACCCTGGAAACCTTGCCCGCACTGGCAGTGGAAGCCCGGCTCAAGCCCCCCACCCTGATTATCGTCGGCGAAGTCGTTAAACTGCACGACAAACTCGCGTGGTTCAAGCCGGAACTGGAAGAAGGCTCCAGCTTCGTGGCACAGCCGGGGCAGTAGGCCGGTTTGTTCCCGTTTCATCGGTGAAAACCTTCAGAACGGTATTACCGGGCGTTTACAAACTAAGCTGAATTTCGCGCTCCGCTGCGGAAGGCTCGAAGCCGCGCCCTTCGTAATAGCCGAATATGGCTTCCACCACCGCTTTCGGCTCGTCTATCACCTTAATCAGGTCGAGGTCCTCCAGGCTGATCACGCCTTCCGCAACCAGGGTGCTCCTGAACCAGTGCAGCAAATCGCGCCAGAACGGCTCATGCACCAGAATGATGGGAATCTTGCGGGTCTTGCCGGTTTGCACCAGAGTCAGCGCTTCCATCAGTTCGTCCAGCGTGCCGAAGCCGCCCGGCATCACCACATAGGCGGTGGCAAATTTCACGAACATCACCTTGCGCGCAAAGAAATGGCGGAAGGTCTGGCTAATGTCCTGGTAAGGGTTGGTATGCTGTTCGTGGGGCAACTGGATATTCAGGCCGACGCTGGGCGAGGGGCCGAAAAAGGCGCCCTTGTTGGCGGCTTCCATGATGCCCGGGCCGCCGCCGGAAATCACCGAGAAGCCGGCCTCGGACAGGCGCCGCGCGATTTCCTCAGTCAATTTATAGTAGGGATGGTCGGCGGAAGTGCGCGCGCTGCCGAAAATGCTCACTGCCGGGCGGATCGCGGAGAGGCGTTCGGTGGACTCGACGAATTCTGCCATAATCTCAAACACGCGCCAGGACTCGCGCGCGGAATAGGCTTGGGCGAGGATATCCTCGTCAATGATTTTGGGTAGCTTATCGGTAAAGCTCATTTATGAAAACTCTATTATTGGTTGATGGTTCGTCTTATCTGTATCGCGCTTTTCACGCCCTGCCGGATTTGCGCAACCGCGAAAACGAGCCGACCGGCGCGATTTACGGCGTTCTCAACATGCTAAAACGGCTGCGCAAGGATTATAGCGCCGATTATCTGGCCTGTGTGTTCGACGCCAAGGGCAAAACCTTCCGCGACGAGCTTTATCCCGAATACAAGGCGCAGCGCCCGCCCATGCCCGAAGACCTGGTGCGCCAGATAGCCCCCTTGCACGATGCGATCCGCGCGCTGGGCTGGCCGCTGATTATGGAGGACGGCGTAGAGGCCGACGACGTAATCGGCACACTGGCGCGCCTGGCCGAGCGCGAAGGCTTGCGCACGGTGGTTTCGACCGGCGACAAGGACATTGCGCAACTGGTCACCCCGCATGTCACGCTGGTCAACACCATGAGCAACGAAATCCTGGATGAGGCGGGCGTGCTGGCGAAATTCGGCGTCCCCGCCGCGCGCATCGTCGATTACCTGACACTGATCGGCGACAGCGTGGACAATGTGCCGGGCGTCCCCAAGGTCGGACCGAAAACCGCAGTAAAATGGCTGACGCAATACGGCTCGCTCGACCAACTGGTGGCACATGCCGCCGATATTGGCGGCGCGGTGGGAGTGAACCTGCGCGCAACGCTGGACTGGCTGCCTCGGGCGCGGCAGTTGCTCACCATCAAGTGCGATGTGGCGCTCAAGGAAGCGCCGGCGGACCTTGCACCGCTGCCGCCGGATACCGGGAAACTGAGTGAGCTGTTCGAGCATTTCGAATTCAAGACTTGGCTGCGTGAAATTCAGGAATCAGGGGTTCAGAGGACAGAGGACAGAGGACAGAAGACAGAAGGCAGTGGGGAGCTTTTTGCTTGTGCCGAGAAAGAATATGAAACTATCCTGACGGAAGATCAACTGGATGCATGGATGGTGCAGATCGAACAAGCCGAACTGGTGAGCCTGGACACCGAAACCACCGGGCTGGACCCGTTGACCTCCCGGCTGGTGGGCATCTCCCTATCCATTGCTGCGCATCGCGCCGCCTATCTGCCGCTCCATCACTGCTACGCCGGCGCGCCCGAGCAACTCAATGAGGCAACCGTATTGGCGCGCCTCAAACCCTACCTGGAAAACCCGTTGCGCGCCAAACTCGGCCAGAACCTCAAATACGACAAACACATCTTCGCCAACCACGGCATCAAACTGGCCGGCGTCGAACACGACACCCTGCTGCAATCCTACGTGCTGGAAAGCCACAAGCCGCACGACATGGACAACCTGGCGCAGCGCCACCTCGGCGTTAAAACCGTAACCTATGCCGAAGTCTGCGGCAAGGGCGCCAAACAGATAGGCTTCGACCAAGTGGATGTCGGCATCGCCACCCACTACGCCGCCGAAGATGCCGACATCACGCTGCAACTGCACCAGACGCTGCACCCGCTGATCCAGCGCGATGAGCGCCTGGAATACATCTACCGCAATATAGAAATGCCGCTGCTCGACGTGCTGTTCGATGTCGAGCGCCACGGCGTGCTGATCGACTGCGCGCTGCTGGCGAAACAAAGCCAGGAACTCGGCGAAAAAATACTGGAATGCGAACGGCGCGCATTCGAGTTTGCCGAACAACCGTTCAACCTCAACTCCCCCAAACAAATCCAGGAAATATTGTTCGACAAGCTGGAACTGCCGGTAAAAAAGAAAACCCCGAGCGGCGTGCCTTCCACCGACGAAGAAGTATTGCAGGAACTGGCGCTGGATTACCCGCTGCCCAAACTCTTATTAGAGCATCGTGGCCTGACCAAACTCAAAAACACCTACACCGACAAACTGCCGCGCCGAGTGGACGCGCGCACCGGGCGCGTCCACACCAGCTACAACCAGGCGGTCGCGGTGACCGGCAGGCTGGCAAGCTCCGAGCCGAACTTACAAAACATCCCGGTGCGCACCCCGGAAGGGCGGCGCATCCGCGAAGCCTTCATCGCCCCGCCGGGCAGCAGCATCGTCGCCGCCGACTATTCCCAGATCGAACTGCGCATCATGGCGCACCTCTCCAGCGACGCAAGCCTGCTGCAAGCCTTCGCCGCCGGCCAGGACGTGCATCGCGCCACCGCCGCCGAAGTGTTCGGCATCTCGCCAACTGAGGTAGACAGCGAACAGCGGCGCTACGCCAAAGTCATCAATTTCGGCCTGATCTACGGCATGTCGGCCTACGGTCTGGCGAGCCAGTTGAACATCGAGCGTAGCGCCGCGCAAGCCTACATGGAGCGCTACTTCGCCCGCTACCCCGGCGTGGCCGACTACATGAAACGCACCCGCGAACTCGCCAAAAAACAAGGCTACGTCGAAACCGTATTCGGTCGCCGCCTGTGGCTACCCGAAATCAACGCCGCCAACCCGATGCGCCGCCAGGGGGCAGAGCGCGCCGCAATCAACGCCCCCATGCAAGGCACCGCCGCCGACCTGATAAAACTCGCCATGATCAAAGTCCACGAAAAACTGCAAACCATGAAAAGCCGCATCGTCATGCAAGTCCACGACGAACTGGTGCTGGAAGTGCCGGACGAAGAACTGGCCGAAATCAAAATCGAACTGCCGAAACTAATGTGCAATGTCGCCGAACTGGCCGTGCCGCTAGCGGTAGACGTCGGGGTGGGAGGGAATTGGGAGAGGGCGCATTGAGGACGGCACCTGCGCACCATCTCACAATAGCGATACTTGTTGCAAGGTGTTCTGTTTTTTGCTCTAATGCGTTACGGTTTGGCTGTAAATAAAGTGTTAATTGCTGTAGCGATTAGACTTTTTTCGGTGCGACATCTGCCCATAGTCCGGGCAGCGGCATTTTAATCAAGGAGGATGATGTGAAAACCCATACTATCCCGAGCGCTGCGGAATTGGAGCGTCGTTACGCGGCTGTCATGCAAAACCAGGAAATTACCGCCGTTTCCATCTGGTCGGAGAAGAACCATGAAGCAAAATTCGACGCACAATCGTACCTTAACGGGGTATACGCGGATGCCGAGGAATTCGCCAATACGATGAATCAGGTCATCCGGAGCATTTAATGCCATTCGGACCATCGAAAATCCTGCAAAAAATCCCGCCGACAGAAATCCGAGAGTATCTATACGTTTTGGAATCGGTTTTCCAAACCATGAAAACCGTCATGAAACTTCCCGCCGAAATCCGCCTGGACATCGGCATTCTCAAACATTGTGTGGACAGCTACTTTTGCGATCTTTTACGGATGAAGGGCTTTCATGAAATCGACATCGAAGACCGGCACAAGCGCGCCGCATTTACAATAAAATGGATCACCCGGCTACGCCCCATACAAATTTGCAGCGATGCGCAACTCAACAAAAGCTGGCTGCTCGTTAACGAATTGTTTGCTGTTTTCGCAGGTTTAAAACACTTGCCGGTCACCTTTCATGCCATGAGGAAGGATTTGTATTTGCGCAACCTGCTGTATACCTTGCATAACCGGAATCTGGATGTAGAAGTCCTTTCCTCCATGATGTTTCTGATTGAGAAGGGGTATGGAACGTCGGAAAATATGGGCGTTTCTGGGTAAGCTAAGGATGGGCACGGCTTTAGTGCCTACATGGATTAACGCGATAATTTCCGCGTGAGCACAAAAAACGTGCCCACCCTACTCAGCTACGGGCTGTTCAGGAGGAAGCGGACGCGGACGATGTTTTAGTACGTCGGCTGTTTAAGGCAGCGGGGGCGGGTGTATAATTTTCTCGTTCGATGGGGCGAGGTTAAAATGAACATAATCGAAATTCCGCAAATTGCCACAATGAGCACCCCGGAAAAAATCGTCTTTATTGAAGACCTCTGGGATAGCATTGCAACCGATGGTCGTGCGATTCCCGTGCCGGAAAATCATATCCGGGAACTGGAAAAACGCCTGGCGCGGCATGGCTCCAACCCGGATTCGCTGTTGTCGCTGCAAGAACTCCAACAAAAAATCGCCCTTCGGACATGAGTTACACCGTGCGTTTTCTCCCAGAGTTGGAAGAAGACTTGATGGCTGCACATGACTGGTATGACGATAAGTCTGCGGGACTCGGCGCGGAATTCCTGCGGATTTTCTATGCGCATGCAGCGATTTTGAGCCGTACACCACTCATCTTTACCAAAGTGCATCAGGATTTTCGTCGCGGCTTGCTACGACGCTTTCCTTATGCCTGCTATTTCCGAATTGAGGGCGATTTCGTCATCGTTTACGGCGTGTTTCATTGTGCTCGCGACCCTTACTCCGTTAACGAATTTCTGGACTGTCGCCTCAAAATTAAGTAAGAGGCCAATAGCAGCTTGATGGGATTTATTCGATACTCTGAACCAGCCAAGTAGATGCTCTTTTGGAGAGTCTTACTGCCTGGTCAGCCACCAGTTTTATTCCATCTTCACTCAGCATGAGCGATTCCCCGACTTCTTTATCGGTTTTGCAGGCTCTTTCAGTAAACCAGTTTCTGATGCGCAGCATCGCGGTTTCCCGAATATCCTCCTCTGTTATGGACATATGCCTTAATCCTGCGGGTTTAAGGTGCGTTGATTTTTTTGTTAAACAGGCTGGGAAAGACTGATAGGCGCCATATTTCTCATGGCCACATCGGATTTGGCATTGAGTTGCTTGAAATCCTTGGTCATGCGGTTTTTCATTTTTTGCACATTGCTCAAAAGCAATGGCGCAAAATCAGACATTCTCTTGTCGGCTTTTTCATTGAGCGCAATAGCTTCAGGCGACATGATATTCATCCTATAAAAATAACTGATAATTAATAAAATATGCAGTCGTATGCTGCAGGGTAAATTTGTTCTCGGAAATTCATGATTAAAATCAATGATGCCCAGCATTCATGAATCTCGGGCAAATCGTAGGGTGGATAAGCGTAGCGCATCCACCTTTCTACGCCGATTCGGTGGATGCGCTACGCTTATCCACCCTACATTTCCACGAGAACAAATTTACCCTGTCGTATGCTGCGATGGTAGTTATAACGCAAAAAGATAATTATTATGACTGAATGTGGATATTTTATTGTGGTTATTTATCCTCATTATTCGTCCCCGTAACTTTTTTCGCCACGCTCGCCGTAACGCCAACTGCCGCACCGACTACCGTAGCGCCGGCTTTTACCGCCGTTGCCCCTATCGAGACGGCAGCATCGGCCACGGCAACCACCGCGCAGCCGTTCAGAAGCGGCAGCAGCAAAAGGCTGTAAACGGTTTTCCGCATTTATCAGGATTCCTGACCGTCTTCATCCGTCGAGGCTTCTCTGAGCAGCACCAGGAACAGCACTAGGATCACCGGGCCGATAATCAGGCCGAGTATTCCCATTGAGGCGATGCCGCCGAATATGCCGAACAGGATGGCGAGGAATGGCAATTGGGTGGAGCTTTGGATTAGGCGCGGGCGCAGTAGGTAATCGGCGAGCAGCAGCACTGTGGTGCCCAAGGCGAATACGACGATGCCGGCGAACGCCGAGCCTTGCGCAAACAACACCAGCCCGATCAGGCCGAGCAACAACGGGCCGGCCATGGGCACCAGGGAAACGGCTGCGGTTGCCATGCCGAGCAATATCGCCGAATGCACCCCGGCGATTTTGAGCATCAGCCCGATGATAATTCCCTCGGCCAAGCCGACGATGACCAGGCCGTTGACCGCGGAACGCACTGCGGAGGGAATGTGGTGCGAGTAAGACAGCCAGCGCTTTTTCAGCCATTTATGACCGGCGAAGTTGATTTTGCCCAGCAGCTTGCCGCCGTCGCGGTAAAAAAAGAACAGCACCCACAGCGCGAAAAACAGCATCGCGGCGCGCGTCGCCGCTTCGACCAACGCGGTCTGGGTAAATTCCTGGATGGTGCTGAGCCGGGCCGAAAACAATTGCGTCAACTGGTTGGGTTCGCCAAGGTAAGCCGCCCACTGTTGCACGAGAAAATCTCCGGCCACGGGTATTTCCACCAGCCAGGGCGGAACGGGCGCGCCTTCCTTGTTGGCGTGTATCAGGTAAGTCACCGCCGTTTGCACGTCTTCCACCACGAAAATCAGCAGTGCGATCATCGGTCCGGCCAGCGTCAGGGCGACTACCGAGGTGGTCGCCATGGCCGCCAAATCGTCGCGTCCCGACAAGCGGGATTTGATTTTGAGATGCAGCGGCCAAGTGGTGATGGCGATGACCGCAGCCCAGATTATCGGCAGCACGAAAGGCTGCAAGACGGCATAGACGGCCAGCAGGATGAGGCAGGTGAAAAGCAGGCTGACCAGCGACAGGTAGAGAGGGTTATTTTGCATTTTTGAGCCAATCGAGCAACGGGGAATCGCGCCAGACGCGCCATACGAACCATGCCCGCCCGGCCCAGGCCGTGAGTTGGCGCGGTCGCCATGCCGCCAGCGCGGCGAGTGGGAGCGCCAGCAGGACGGGGTGTTCCTTAAGCGCCCGCACCACCGCCAGCGCGCGGTCGGCCACGACGATGGGCGTATGCCATTGCTGCACGATGCCGGCCAGTTCGGCGCGCTGCGATTCAGCCCGCACCAGCAGGCGCTCGCGGCGGCGGATGAGTTCGATCAGTTTGGCATCCATGTTCTAGACCTTAAAGTTCGGTATTATGTAGCAACCGCACAAAGCCAGTAATTGGCGTCTAATTAATCAATCAGTTACGAAAATAATAGAAGATTTATCATGTTACGCAACCTATTGTTTTAACTTGCTTTGTGCAATAGCTACATAATGCCGTTAAAGTTCAAGACCTGAGCCGGCTGCGGTCCTTGGCCAATTCGCCCAAGCTGTCGGTGAAGAGGCGGCTTTTTTCGCGCGCCTTGCCTTGCAGTAGGCGCACCGCACCCGCTCCGGCGGCGAGGAACAGCAATGTCAGCGCACCGAGCACAGGCAGCCGATATGCATCCCCGAACAGCACGGTGACGAAAATCGCGGCGAATACGATGCCAAGCCCAAGGAAGAATAGCGCCGCCACCGCAAACAACAGCATTTGCGCGATGCGCAGCTTTTCTTCCTCGACCTCGGTGGAGAGGATTTCCAGTCGGGTGTGCGCGACATCCACCAGCGTAGCCGCCCACCCTTTCAATGAGCCGAGCACCCCGGCAGGTTTGTTCTCCGCCATCGCGGTGCGCTTAGCGGCGACCGATCAACATGCCGAGCAACAAGCCCACGCCGCCGGCGATGCCGACTGCTTTCCAGGGGTTGTTGTGGACATATTGGTCGGTCACGTCGGCTGCTTGCTTGGCGCGCGTCTTGACGGCTTCTTCCAGGTCGGTCAGCTTGGCCTTGGCTTCACGCAGATGGGCTTCGATGCGCTCGCGCGCGGAAACGGCTTTATCGCCGGCATCCTGCGCGGTGGCTTTCAGCAATTCTTCGGCATCGGCGATCACCACTTTGAAATCCGTTATCAGTTTGTCTTTGGTCACGGCGTCGTTGCTTTCCACTTCGGTATACATAATCGCTCCTGAGTTGGTAATGAAAACGTTAGGTTACAGGCCTTGTGTCGGCAAATCAATCCATACGTTGCAACCTTGCCATCGGCGGCCTGTCGAATTGCCGGCTCGTTGCATGATATGCTGTGATTATCCTGGAAAACTCAGTTGACCGCTTGCCAAGATGTGCAATCCGGAAAACCGCACACTCCAGCCCGTTCAACTGAGCTTTCTAGGATTATCCTAGAAAGCTCAGTTGACTGCTTGCCAAGATGGGTAACATGGTGGTTCTAAACAACTTTGTCATCTATTTTACGTTCACCCGTTTGGTGAGGGCGCTACGGGCTGGATTGCACGGTTTTCCGGGCGCATGGCTGCGTTGCAACTCCTTGCAATGGAATAACCATTGCGCGTCGTTGCGCCTTGCCCTGCACCCGGAAAACCGCACACTCCAGCCCG
>JBAYVP010000122.1:0-13430 GCA_041674485.1 Sulfuricellaceae bacterium | reverse complement strand
TTGCGCGGTCACAATTTGCGCATTTATCCATCGTCTCGCGGGCGCGCTGCTGCGTTGCAAATTGCTTGTGTGGTAATGCCACACGGCGCAATTTGCGCCTTGCATCGCATCCCGCGAGACGCGACTAAATCCGCAAATTGTGACCGCGCAAAGTATATTTCCCAAACTGCCGACCATCATTCGGGACCTGGCTGCCGCAACCTTGGCGGCATATTCGACTGACAAGTCATTTAACCACTCACGGAAATGGTTTTTCCCGTTCTCGGCTAAATATTCTTCCACATTAATCAGCATGATTTACAAAGTAACTCATAAGTTACCTTTTGACAAACTCAAGCTTACTCCCCCCGAATCAACGCCACCAAGTCTTCCGTCGAAGGCAGCGCCGCAGCATCGCCGTCGGCCAGGATGCTTTCGGCGAGTGCGCGTTTGTCGTGGTGCAGCGCGACGATGTGTTCTTCCACGGTGCCTTTGTTGACCAGGCGATAGACCGTCACCGGGCGCAATTGGCCGATGCGGTGGGCGCGGCCCATGGCTTGGTCTTCGGCGGCGGGGTTCCACCATGGGTCGGTGATCACCACGTAGTCGGCGGCGGTCAGGTTGAGGCCGAAGCCGCCGGCCTTGAGGCTGATCAGGAAGAGGTCGCCCTCGCCCGCCTGGAATGCGGCGACGCGGCGGCTGCGCTCGGCGGCGGGGGTGGCGCCGTCGAGGTATTGGTAGCTGATGCCGGCGGCGTCCAGTGGGGCGCGCAGTATTTGCAGGAAGTCGACGAATTGACTGAACACGAGCGTTTTGTGGCCGTTGGCGGTTAGTTCCAGCGCGAGGTCGGCGAAGGCTTGCACTTTGGCGCCATGGATGCCGAATTCGGGGCTGGTGAGGCGCGGGTCGCAAGCAGCGCGGCGCAGGCGGGTGAGTTGGGCGAGGATGTTGAAGCGCGCTTGGGGCGCCGGCAGGTTGTTTAGCGTCTCGCTTGCCTCGCTCGCCGCTTCGCGCCGCAATGCTTCGTAATGTGCGGCTTCGGCGGCTTCCGGGGCGACCATCAGGATGAGTTCGGTGCGCGGCGGCAGTTCCTGCAAGACTTGGGATTTGGTGCGGCGCAGCACGAACGGGCCGATCAGGCGCTTGAGTACATGTTGCGCGTCGCGGTCGCGGTTGCGTTCGATGGGGACGGCGAAACGTTCGTTGAAGCGTTTGATGGTGCCCAGTAGGCCGGGGTTGACGAAGCGCATGATGGACCACAGTTCGGCCAGGCGGTTTTCGACCGGCGTGCCGGAGAGGGCGAGGCGGAAATCCGCAGGAAGCTCGAACACCGCTTGCGAGCGTTTGGCTGCGGCATTTTTGATGGATTGCGCTTCGTCGGCGACCAGGGTGTGCCAGGTGCGCCCTTTGAAGCGCTCCTGCGCCAGCAGCACGAGGTTGTAGGAGACGATCAATACGTCCTGCGCACCTGCTGCATCTATCAGTTGTTCGCGCTCGCTCTCGTGTGCCTCGCTGTAGATGCGGGCGTTGAGGCTGGGCGCGAAGCGCAGGATTTCGGCCAACCAGTTGCCGCACACCGAGGTCGGGGCGATTACCAGCGCCGCTCCGCCGGCGGCGCGCGCCAGCATTACGCCCAATGCCTGTAGCGTTTTGCCCAGCCCCATGTCGTCGGCCAGACAGCCGCCCATGCCCGCAGCGGCAAGGCGCATCGCCCACTGGTAGCCGTCTTCCTGATACGGGCGCAATTCGGCCTGCAACGCTTTCGGTAGCTTAGGTTCCGTGGATTGGGCGGTGCGCAGGCGCTCGATGGCCTTGCGGAAATCCGCGCCGGCATCGAGTTCTGTGCCGTCGAGGATTTCATCCAGCCAGGCGGCGGCGATGGTCGGCGCTTTGGCGCCTTGTTTGTCGGATTCGACCACTGCGTTCAGGTCGGCCAGTTTTTGCTTGAGCGAGCGTGTCAAGGCGAGGTAGACGCCATTGCCCATGGGTATGAAACGACTCTTGTCGCGCGCTGCGGCGAGTAAGGTTTCGAGTTGGACGACCAGTGTTTCGTCGAGCGCGGCCTGGCCGGTGATGCGGAACCAGTCGCGCTCATGGCTGACCTTGACGCCCAGTTGCCGGGTGTCCAGCGTGATTACGCGCACACTCTTGCCCTTGGGCCAATCGACTGCGGCGATGGCCGGCAATGTCGGCAGGGTTTCGACCAGACCGAGCGCTTGTTCCGCGTCCGCGATCAGCCATTCGCAGCTGTCCGCCCCGGCTTCGAGGAATGGGAGCGCATCGAGCACTGCGTCCAGATGCGCGCGCTCCGCGTTGAGGTCGCGCTCGGTTCCTACGGTTTCGCCGCCTATCGCGGCCATCAGGCGCACACGCCCGGCGGCGGCAGGCAGGCGCGGCCCGTCGATACCCAAGGGCGCCACCACCAAGCGCAAGGACAGGTCATCGCCCACCGGCGCGAGTTCGGCGCGCAACCGCGCATCCGCAGTGACTTTTTTGGCGGCCTGCGACGCATCGGCATGAACCTGGAAGTGCCCGGCCAGCGCTTGTAGCGCTTTGTCCATCTCGGCCTGCGCATCCACCGGCACGGCAAAGCGCCCGGAAACCATTTGCGCCGCCCGCCGTTGCGCGGCGGTAAAGCGCACCAGACGCACGCGTTGCGGCGTATCCTGCACCAGCGTAATCAGGCGTAGCGCTTCGGCTTCGCGCCGCTCGTCGCTTTCCATGTAGTGGCTTGTATTTTCAGGCAATCCGGGACGTAGCGGCGGCTCGATGCGCATTACGAAGCGCTCGCCCTGGCGCACGACTTCCAGCTCGGGGGCGCCTTCGACCAAGTCAATCAACTGTTCCGGCGCGCCCGCTTCCACCACCGCCGGATGTCCGACCAACGCCATGATGGCCGCAGCACGATCCAGCTTGTAGCGCCTGGTGTAGTGCGGATCGGCGCGCAACGCCCGCGCGACTTTGGCGTCCCACGGCGGCAGGCGCTCGTTGTCGGCTATTTTGGCCAGGCTGATGGGTTTGGGCTTGCTCCAGCCGCGCGGGCCGCGTTTTTGTTCGAGCGGGTTGATCTCTCTCAGGTCGCCCTGTTTGCCGATGTTGATCTCCCATACCAGGCGCGTTGCATCGCTGCCTGTCTCGGAAGAGGTTTCTCCCGTCCCCAATGCTTGCAGCGCCGTTAGCACCTCGCGCCACTGCTCGCCGGGACCGGCGACGAAAAACCCCGGCGGCGGATCGCGCCTGTCCAGCACGGCCTCTGCGCCATCGATTAGGCGGATCAATGCATCGAACTTGCAAATCTGAAGTTGTTCGCGCACATTGTGGATGGCCTGCCGCCATTCGGGTAGCTCTGCCTCTCCCGCCGTTTTCTTGAGTTCTATCGTATCTGCGCCCAGCCAGGCGGCCAGCAGAAAACACCAAAGGTCGTCGAGATCGGGGCGTCCGCCGTAGGATTTAGGCCTGAGATAGAAAGCGACTGTGTCAATCTGAGTATCGCCGAGGCGCACGTCGATGGCATGCACCCAGCGCCCCCAGGGCAAATAAGGGCTGGGGGTGCGCTTGCCCGCTTCGCCAGTGCAGAATTTGCGCGCCGTCTCCAGATGTTTGGGGGTGGCTTGCGCCAGCAGCGCGAGCGGGTAGAACCAAACAATGCTTTTCGGGAATAACTGCTTGCGTGCCCCGACTTCGACTTGCCGTAGCTTGATCGCCGCCTCGAAACCCGCTTGTGCGGTCGCCCATTGTCCGTCTGTGGCGGACATGGCGGCGCGTATCGCGGCGCTCATGCCATCGTCCAACCCTTCCAGCGCTGTGCGCAATAAATCGGCAGCGCCGCGTTGCAGCGCCACTTCCGCCAGCGCCTGCCGCAACTTGTTTGGCATTTCGTCGCGGCATTTTGGCAATTGTTCGATAGCCCATTCGACATAGGGCAAATAAGCGTCCGACCAATGGGCGCTAACTATGGAGATGGCGCTGTACGCCAATTCCCAGCGCTCGACCGGACAGATATACGCGAAACTCGGGCCATCGAAAACTGCCCAGAGGGCTTGCGAAATAACCGAATTCCAATCGATCGAATAGGAGATGTGGC
Source organism: Sulfuricellaceae bacterium (assembly GCA_041674485.1). GTDB lineage: Bacteria > Pseudomonadota > Gammaproteobacteria > Burkholderiales > Sulfuricellaceae > JAGXQV01. The sequence goes on along the minus strand of JBAYVP010000122.1, from coordinate 9,367 downwards.
GTTTGATCTTGAGCAATTCTTCCGGCGGAGCGCCGGAAAAATACATGGCGCGCACGAAAGCCACGGTTCCGGATGGATTCCCGCTGGGCCAGTAGCGGCTAACCATTTGAGTGTCGAAACCGTCGAGTTTTTCGATGAGTTCCACCAACTCATGCCCCGGAATGATTTCGAGCAACTGACGGTATAGCGCCGCGCGTAGCGTGTCCACCAGATGGAAACAAGCCGCGCGCCTCGGGTCTTCAACCAGGAGTTCCTTATCCTGCAACTCCCGGATCGCCGCCTTGACTCCGTCCATGGCGATTATCCGCCCGTCTTCGCCTGCCAGCCCCATGGCGCCAAGCAACCTAAAGACATCCGACCGGGTGCGGAACGTCCACAGCAGCGCGTAGGCCAACGCCACCCTGTGCGTATCGGTGGAAAGGCCGTATTTTTCGAGTTGCGCCAGGACGGCTTTATTGATGTGGGTGTTCAACATGCGGGAAATAATAGTGCCATCGAAATAATTAATCTAAAAACCTTGTCGCGAATAGCTGCGCCAAATGGGGTCATAGAGGCCGAAGCTGGTAAAGCGACAGGATTCTACGCAGAAACGCAGAGGGCGCGGAGTAGCGATAGCAGGGCATGTTGCTTTACTTGCTTCGGCCTCTATAACAGTGGCGCGCATGGAGATTGATCATGTCATTTCTCCTTGAATCGAATCACTGTCGCATCTGTAAAGAGGGTGCAAATAATCGTAGCTAATCGGTCTTGAGGAAATGCTTCTGACGAAAGGCCTGAACCACCGAACTCATGTTCAAGAAATCACGATCATGGTGCAACAACACCAAGCCATGTTCAATGGCGCATTGCGCGATGAGGCAATCCAAGGTTGATCGGACAGTAATCCCCTGCCGACGGCAATCCTGATATGCCTTGCGCGGGGGAAATTGTCCGGATTGGATTGTTCCCGGCGGGATGCAATGCAAGGCGCAAATTGCGCCGCGTGGTCACTCTCACGCAAGCAATTTGCAACGCGGCAGTGCGCCCGCCGGGGGCAATCCAACCGGACAATTTTCCCCGCGCAAGGCATATATCTGTGCCGCAGCCTCGTGCGCCTGACGGGTATCCGAAAATAAATAAAAGCGTTGCAAACTGAAATAGCGGCGCAAACGATCGAATGCATTTTGGTCGCGGGCGCCTTGCAGAATTTCCATGTAGACCCCGACTGAAATGCCTGCCGCCAACGGGTTGTCAAGCAAGCCATCGAGAAATTCAACATGCCGTCCGCTACGCCCCTGCAGGTAGTCTATCCAAACCGACGTGTCGACCAGGTACATCAGCCTGCGTTCCCGCCGACGCGCAAGCTCTTGTAGTCGTATTCAGAGTCTATCAAACCGCCCCCTTTCAGCTCGCGGATATCCAACCGTTTTCTAAAGGCCACGAACTCCCGAAGCGCTTGTTCCACCAATTCCCGCTTAGTTTTGAGGTGACTCAATGTCATCGCTTCCTGTACCAGGAAGTCATCCAGAACTAAATTTGTGCGCATAGCTATACTCCTCCAGATGCATATTCTCGATCTTCGCCTGCATGAATGCAAACGGGTAGCCCGGATGGCGCTTCGCTGCATCCGGGAGCGCCCGGTCACTGCCATTAAGTTAAGCCGTTCGTGGTGAGCTTCGCCTGTCCTGAGCTTCGCCGAAGGATCGAACCATGAATGGCTTAACAGTCAACCGGTTAGGAAAAATCCGTTCACCCTTCGACAGGCTCAGGGCGAACGGATTTTTCCTAACTTAATGGCAGTGTAGCGCCCGGTAGGGCGCACGATGGTGACATTCCCGAGCATCCATTCCGCCTTTTCGCGCGGCACCGGATTCCGCAAAGCTTCATCCGGGCTACGTCACTTAGCCGCCATTCCCTGGCGTCGCACCATTTTGCGGCAGCGGGTGGCCCTTAGGCAGCAGCACCCACATTCTTCCGCTTTGCTTCATGCTGCCGGCGAATTTGCCGGCATCCTTGCCGTAGCCCCAGAAGAAGTCCGCCCGCACTGCGCCGCGTATCGCACCGCCGGTGTCCTGGGCGACCATCAGGCGTTGCAGCGGCTTGCTGCTGTTGGGCCAGGTGGTGGCGAGAAACACCGGCGCACCCAGCGGGATATTGCGCGGGTCCACCGCGATACTGCGCCCGGCGGTGAGCGGGACGCCCTGCGCGCCGAGCGGGCCGCCGCCGTTGTTCGGCAATTCGCGGAAAAATACATAGCTGGCGTTGAAATTGAGCAGGTCTTTAAGCTTGTCGGGGTTTTGTATGCCCCAGTCTTTGATGCCCTGCATGGAGGCTTTTTCCAACGGCAACTCGCCGCGCTCCACCAACGCCTTGCCAATGGATTTGTAGGGGTAGCCGTTCTGGTCGGCGTAGCCGACGCGCACGGTTTCGCCGCTGTCCAGCTTGACGCGCCCCGAGCCTTGGATTTGCAGGAAAAACAGGTCGATGGCGTCGTCCACCCACAACAGTTCGCGCCCTCTCAACGGCGCCGCGCCATTGTCGATTTCAGCGCGGGAATAATAGGGCACCACACGGTTGCCTTGCAGCCTGCCGCGCAGCCGCATATTTTTCAGTTCGGGATAGACGCTGCCCAGATCGACGGTGATCAGGTCTTCAGGCGCGGCATACAGCGGAAAACGGTGACGTTTGGTCGGCGTGCGGCTGCCGAACAGCAGCGGTTCGTAGTAGCCGGTGATGAGGCCGTCGTTGCCGCCGTCCGGATTGGTGACTTGGTAGGGCGTAAAAAACTGTTCGAAATAGCCGCGCAGCAGTTCGCTGTTGCCCGGCGGCAGCGTAGCCGCCGCCATGCACGGGATGTTCCATGCAGGCTGACTTTGCAAGGCCGCGCAGCTTTTGCGGAAAGCTTCCCATGTCTGGGTAAGATCGTCTTCCGTCCAGCCGGTTATGGTTTCCCAGGCTGCGGGCTGGAGCGGCGTAGCGGGCGGCGGTGCGGGTGGGGCGATAACCGGCGGCGGGGCAACCGGTGCAACGACCGCGACCGGAGGCGCTACCGGCGGGGCAACCGTAACCGGTGGCGCTACCGGTGGTGTTACCGCAACCGGCGGCGCTATCGGCGGTGTAACCGGAGGTGCAACAGCAACCGGCGGCGCTGCCGGCGGCGCAACCGCGACCGGCGGTTTGGGGGGGGCGACGGGTGGCGCCGGAACGATGGCGCAAGAGGAAAGCGTCAATGCCAACAACAGAACGAGGATGTTATTCATGGATAGCGCAGGTAAGGTTTAATGCAGCACCCGAGGCATGTTCAGGATGAATTTTTCAATCGGCGCATCGAATTTGACGCCGTCGTCGGCCACCATCTGGTAGCTGCCCTGCATCGCGCCGACCGGCGTATTGATGACGCATCCACTGGTGTATTCGAAACTTTCGCCGGGTTGGAGCAAAGGCTGCTCGCCGACCACGCCCAAACCGCGCACCTCCTGGACTTGCTGGTTGGCGTCGGTGACGATCCAGTGGCGGCTGATTAGCTGCGCGGCGATGTTGCCGGCATTGGTAATGGTGATGGCATAGGCGAACACATACCGGTCTTGCTCCAGACTGGAGTGTTCGGGGATGAACTCGCTATGCACCTTGACGGTGACTTCATATTTGCTTTCGGCCATTAACCTATTCCACACGACTTTTGCCGCAGTGGCAAGCAAATCGTAAATATTTAGCTCCCAGCGCTTAACCTGCACATTTTGGGACGCCGTTCGGTGGATGCGCTACGCTTATCCACCCTACCTTGTCGCGATGCCGTGCCTCGCCCCTAATCCCTGGCGCTCTGCCCCTGAGTCTGTTTACGCAATTCCTGAACAAGATGCTCGCGCACCGCCACGCTGATGTGGATTTTTGCCTGTGCCAGCAATTCGTTGAGCGCCTTGCCGAACGCCATGGAAAGCTGCGGAACAAGGTGTGCTTCGAGTTCGCGGTAAAGACGCTCTTCCAGTTCCAGCAGTTGCCCGCCGGACACGGGCGCGTCGGCTGGGACATGTGCGTCGGACGGTTCGTCGATGATGTCGGTGAGAACCGGAATGTCGTCGAAGGCAAAATTGTCGGGTTCAGGCGCTTCGGCTTTCGCCATGCGCGGAAGTTCAGGTTGCCGCTCCGGCTGCCTGGGCGGTTCCGGTTGCTCCAGCGCTTTCGCAGGCTCAAGCTCAGACAATTCCGGCAGTTCGGGCAACGCCAGTGCTCCCGTCGGTTCCGGGGACTCCGGTAGTTCCGTCGCGGTTTCGATGTATCGCTTGGGCTGGTGTCTTTTCAGCAATGCATCGACTTTTTCCAGCAACTCCCGACTTTCATCGTCGTCCAGCGGCGGTTCCGGTTGCATCAGCGTTTTTTCCCGGTGTCGTGGGTGTCGAGCGGATAGCCGCGCTCGCGGTAGTAGCGGTAGCGTTCGCGGGCGGCTGCCTTGTCGTCGTCACTGTTGCCGACGATTTCGACCAGACGCTGAAAACGGCTGAAAAACGGCGGACGCTGGGCGCACAGGTTGACCAGTACATCGTCGTGGGTCACGTCGTCGCCGCGATGATCGATAACGATGGGCGTAACCCCCGCCAACGCATCGCCGGCGCGGCAATGCGGGATGAAGCTCAGCGCCGGCGTGCTCCACAGCATCGCGTCCAGATGCATACTGGCGGCGGCGTCAGGCGTATAGATCATCGTGCGCAAGCCGCGTTCAAGCGCCTTGGCGGCGATGACGCAAGCGATGCGGTGCTTGTCTGCGGTGTTGATGTAGAAATCGATTTGGGTCATTTTAAAGGCAGTGCTGAGTGCTGAGTGCTGAGTCCTGAGTGGAGGTGTTTTACTCAGCACTCAGCACTCGAAACTCAGGACTCCGCACTTTTTTTGATCAAGAAATGCACCAGCAGCGGCACCGGGCGTCCGGTCGAGCCTTTTTCCTTGCCGGATTTCCAAGCGGTGCCGGCGATGTCGAGGTGCGCCCAGTCGAATTTCTTGGCGAAGCGCGACAGGAAGCAGGCTGCCGTAATAGTGCCGCCGGCGCGACCGCCGATGTTGGCCATGTCGGCGAAGTTGCTCTTCAGTTGCTCCTGATAGTCTTCCCACAGCGGCATGGCCCAGGCGCGGTCGCCGGAAGCCTCGCCAGCGTACAGCAATTCGCGCGACAGTTTGTCGTCGTTGGCGAGCAACCCCGATGCGACATGCCCCAGCGCGATGACGCAAGCGCCGGTGAGGGTGGCGATGTCCACCACCGCCTCCGGTTCGAAGCGCTCGGCATAGGTTAGCGCGTCACACAGGATCAGCCGCCCCTCGGCGTCGGTGTTGAGCACTTCTATGGTCTGGCCGGACATGGAGGTGACGATGTCGCCCGGCTTGTTGGCGTCGCCGTCGGGCAGGTTTTCGCAGGTCGGGATGATGCCGATCAGGTTCAACGGCAGCTTCAGTTCGGCTACGGCCTTGAAGGCGCCAAGCACGGATCCGGCGCCGCTCATGTCGTATTTCATTTCATCCATTTCGGCGGCCGGTTTGATGGAAATACCGCCGGAATCGAAAGTGATGCCTTTGCCCACCAGGACTACCGGTTTCCGCCCGGTTTCTGCGCCATTCCCGGTTTCTGTGCCATTATAGCGCAGCACGATCAGCTTGGGCGGCTGGCGGCTGCCGCGCGACACCGACAGCAATGCGCCCATATTCAGCGCTTCCATGTCGGCTTGTTCCAGCACTTCCAGCTTGAGTTGGTAGGCTGCAGCGAGTTCCTGCGCCTGCTGTGCCAGATAGGTCGGGGTGCATACGTTGCCCGGCAGGTTGCCCAGGTTTTTTGCCAGCTCCATCCCGGCGGCGATGGCCAATCCCTGTTGCAGCGCGGTTTCGCCCAAGCCGAGTTCGGTGCGGCGCGGCACGCTCAAGGTGAGCCGGCGCAGGTGGCGCTTGGTTTCGTCCGGCTTGCTTTTCATTTGTTCAAAACGATAGGTGGCGTCCTGTACGGCGATCGTTCCCTGTTCGATTTTCCAGGCGATGTCGCGGCGTTTCACCGGCAGTTCGGCAAGGTATACCGTCGCATCTATCGACCCGGTGTCGTCCAGCGCCTTGATCGCGGCGGTAAAAACGTCGCGGTATTGCTTATCCTGAAATTCCCGTTCCTTGCCCAACCCTACCAGCAGCACCCGGTCGCATAACGTGTTCGGCACTTTATGCAGCAGCAGCGTGGTTCCGAGTTTGCCTTCCATATCGCCAAAGTGCAGTATTTTGCTTAAATGTCCGTCGGAAATGCGGTCGATTGCGTCCGCCGCCGGAGACAACTTGCGGGATTGAAAGATGCCGACCACTACGCAGCCGGTGCGCTGTTTTTCCGGGCTGCCGCTTTTTATGCTAAATTCCACTAATTGCTCCTTGGGCTTGTTGCTGTAACCTGAAAATTTGTACAGATGCGCGATTATTTGCAAAAAAACGCCCAAAAGTCAAAAAAACAATATTCGATGCGACAACCTGGGTATGCCGGATTGCGTTTCCTTCAGCTAGGTTCTTACACATGAACAGTCTTTTCCAACGCGCCCTGCTCCGCGAAATAGCGCAAAGCGCGCTGCTGGTGCTCGCGGTGCTGCTGATGATCACCCTGACCACCATGCTGGTGCGCTTTCTCGGCCTGGCCGCCGCCGGCACGCTGGCCAACGAGGCGGTGCTGGCGTTCCTGCTGTTTAGCATCGTGAATTATTTGCCGGTGCTGCTATCGCTGACCCTGTTCATCGCGGTGTTGCTGACCTTGACGCGCAGCTACCGCGACAGCGAAATGGTGGTGTGGTTTTCATCGGGCTTAAGCTTAACCGCCTGGATTCGCCCAGTGCTCTGGTTCGCCGCTCCCATGGGGGTGCTAATCGCGCTGCTCAGCATGTTGGTCACCCCGTGGGCATTGACCAAGAGCGAGGAATACCGCCGCCAGATCAACAGCCGCGACGAAATGTCCACCATCGCTCCCGGCGTGTTTCGGGAATCCGGTCATGCCGAGCGGGTGTATTTCGTCGAAAGCGTCTCCGGGGAAAAAAACGCCGTCAGCAATATATTCATCCGCACCCTGCAACACCAGCAACTTGGCATCGTCACCGCACAACATGGCCTCCAGTCTATCGCCGACAACGGCGACCGTTTTCTGATACTGCTCAATGGGCGGCGTTACGAGGGCACACCCGGCTCGGCGGCATACAAAATCGTATCGTTCGAACGCTACGCGGTGCGCATCGACCCCTTTGAAGCCAAGCTGGGCGCGCAATCGGCCAAGGCGCTGAAAACCATCGATTTACTGCGCCAGCCTACAGCGAACAACATGAGCGAATTCCTGTGGCGGCTGGGCTTGCCGCTGAGCGCGCTGCTCCTGGCGGTGCTGGCGATACCCTTAAGCTTCGTCAATCCGCGCGCCGGGCGTTCGCTCAACCTGATACTCGCCGTGCTGATCTACATGATTTACAACAACTCGTTGAGCATCACCCAGGCCTGGGTGGCGCAGGAGCGGCTCAGTTCAGGCGTAGGCATCTGGCTGACACATGCGGTGATGCTGGCGGTGCTGGTGATTTTCTTCAAGCGCCGCTTGAGCTTGGCGCCGACGCTGATGGGACGGCTCGGCAATCTACTTTACCGCAAGAGGATGGGAAAATGAGAACCCTGGGCCGCTACCTGACGCGCGAAATCCTCAAGGGCGCCCTGCTGGTGTTCGCCGGCCTGCTGATGCTGTTCGGCTTTTTCGACCTGATCCACGAAATGGGCGATGTCGGCAAAGGCGGTTACCGCATGGCGCATGCCATCGGCTTCGTACTGCTCAGCCTGCCGGGGCACATCTACGAACTGTTCCCGATTGCGACCTTGATCGGCTCCCTGTTCGCGCTGTCGCAATTGGGATCGCACTCGGAATTGACCGTGATGCGCGCCTCCGGCCTGCCGCTACGGCGCATCGCGCTGGCGCTGATGCAGGTCGGGCTTACATTCGCGCTGCTGACGTTCGTATTCGGGGAATTCATCGCCCCCTCCGCCGAGCGCTTCGCCAGCCAGATGCGCCTCAAGGCGACCAAAGGCGTGGTGGCGCAGGAATTCCGCTCCGGCCTGTGGGTCAAGGATGCGTCGAGCTTCATCAACGTCGATGAAGTCATGCCGGACGCCACATTGAAAGGGGTGAAAATCTACGATTTCGACGAAGCCTACCGCCTGCGCACCATCAGCTACGCGAGCCTGGGCGTGCATGTGGACAACAGCCGCTGGCGCCTCACGGACGTATCGCGCACCCGTTTCGAGACCAACCGCACCGTGGTCGAGCACCTGCCCGAACTCTATTGGAAATCGGTGCTCAGCCCGGAAATTCTCAACGTGCTGCTGGTGGTGCCGGAACAAATGTCGGCCTGGAACCTGTACTTCTACGTCCAGCATTTGCGCGACAACAAGCAGAACACCGAACGTTACGACATCGCGTTCTGGTCCAAACTGACCTATCCCTTCGCCACCCTGGTGATGCTGGTGCTGGCGCTGCCGTTCGCCTGCCACCAGTTGCGCGCCGGCGGCATGAGCGCAAAGATTTTCGCCGGCATCATGCTGGGACTGAGCTTTCATTTGTTCAACCGCCTGTTCGCCCACCTGGGACTAATCAACGACTGGCCGCCGCTGTTCAGCGCGATATTCCCCACCCTGGCGTTCATGGCGCTGGCGCTGGGGATGATCTGGTGGGTTGAGAAGCGGTAGCTGAAGAGTGGAAAGTCAAGAATGGTAGGGTCGAGGCGCCGGGTAAATTTGTTCCCGGCACGGAAAAAACCGATTCACCGCAGAGGACGCAGAGAAAGAGCATGAGGGTTTTCCTCCGCGTCCTCTGCGGTGAAAAAGGTTTTGTCTTTCATGGGTTGCCGCCATGAGTCGAGAGGCGGGAGCAAAGCAGGCAAACGGTCTTCGAGTTGAAAAAATTGTACGGTCATTGAACACACGCTATACTGGAATATCAGTTAATCTTCGAGGTGACATCATGCTTGCTTTCGCAAAAACCCAACGCGTCGACTTGCGCATCTCTCCCGCTGCCAAGGAAATGATCCAGGCTGCTGCTCAAGTCCAAGACAAAACGGTCAGCGAGTTTCTACTCGACAGCGGCTTGGCGTCTGCCGCCGAAACCTTGGCGGATCGCCGCTTGTTCATGCTCGACGACGCTCAGTGGCAGGCGTTCCAGGCGGCGCTGGACGCACCGCCCCGCACGCGCTCGCGCCTTGCCCGCTTGATGAAAACAGGTGGGTAGCTGTTCATGATCCTAGTACAGCAGCGCGCAAATACTGATAACACTGCATAATCCTAGAAAGCTCAGTTGACCGCTTACCAAGATGTATAACACAGTGGTTTTAAACAACTTTGTCATCTATTTTGCGTCCACCCG
>JBAYVP010000121.1:0-13441 GCA_041674485.1 Sulfuricellaceae bacterium | reverse complement strand
TACCAGGAAAAAGCCGTTCAGATTTCCGGAGTTGGAATACAAGACGAATCCGACCGGATAATCAAGGAAAATGCCGTTGCGGCGGCGCGGTTGGAGCGCCAGAAAGCGGAATACGAGCAATCCAAAAAACTCGCCGATGACGATGCCAAGTTAGAGATGGCCGACCTCGAAGGTCGCCACAAAGCTCAACTCATCAGCGACGACGCGTTTTACGATCAAAAGCGCGCAAACCAGCTCAAAGCCCTGCACGCCGACCAAGCGGCGCTGTTGAAGGAAATGCAGGCGCAATCCGACGACTTTGCGAGCCAAAACGACCCGGTAAAAAAAGAACAATCTCTGACCAAGCTCATCAAGCTCGGCACCCAGTACCAGGAAATTGCAAAAAATATTGCCCGTACGGAAAAAGACGGCACCGAGTGGATCGTCAAGCTAAATGCTGATATCGCCGAGATGCAACAGGAGCTTGACGGCGCTACTCAGAGCATGTCTGCTTATGTATCCGGCCTGGATTTTGCCAACAAAGAGCGCGCAATCGAAATCCAGGCGCTTTCGCTTGCCGAACCGAAGCGAGCCGCATTCTTGCAGCAGAAAAAAGAAGAGCTTGCGCTGGAAAAGATGCTGTCCGACTTGAGGCTCAGAGGCATCAGCCCATCGGATAGCGATATCTCTGGCTACAAAGACAGGCTGCGCGAATCGCAAACCAACGAAGCCATCCTGATTGCGGCCAAAAAAACCGACGCAGAATGGACAAAAACCGTCGAAAAGATCGACAACACTTTTCACGATGGTTTCGCCGCCTCGCTCTCGAAAAACGAAAAATCCTGGGATGCATTTACCACCAATCTTAACCACACGTTCCAGGTCTCTGTAGTTGACGAGATTTACAAGTCGCTGGCCAAGCCGTTCGCTGTTAAGTTGGTTGCCAACGTGGCCGGCATGACCGGCATGTCCGTTCCGGGTGCGCCCGGCGCAATGGGTATGTTGGGCAACGCCAGTAACCTCTACGGATTTACCGGCCCGGGCGGTTATGCCTCACAAGGGGGGGCGTGGCTGGATAGCGTAATGGGTACAACCGGCAGTGCCAGCCAAGGTGCGATGCTGGCCGCGCAGACTGCCGGGTTCGAAGGCTCTCAAGCGGCGATGTTGTACGCACAGACAGCGGACTTCGGCGCGGCAGGTGCGGCGCTCACCGAATCCGCAATGGGCGCCGGCACAGGAATGGCGGAGGGTTTCCTAGCCGGCATTGGTCCATTGGGCTGGGCTGCGATAGCGGGTACGCTGGTAATGGGGTCGGGCGTGCTCGATCATAAAGGGGGGCCAAAGCTCGGCGGGTTCGCGACCACGTCCACCAATGGCGTAGCGGATTTTGAGCGCACCTACACGCCTAATACCGCCGATGCGGATATTGCCAAGGTCGTCGCCATTACACAATCCGGCTACGCCGCTACCGCCGCCCGCTTCGGTGCGACCGGCAGCGCAAAGTTTTCCTTCGGGGCGGATTCCGACCCGCTGGGCACGGCGGATAATCGATATACCTACGCCGGCTCAGTCGGCGGCAAGTCGTTTTCGGCGCTCGACGTGGGCGATGGTCGCGGCGATATCGGCGGCACGATCTCCAAAGGCGTGCGCGCAATGATGCTGGATGCGCTGCAACACACCGATTTCGGCGATACGCTAAAAGGCAAGCTGGCTGCGGCTATCGTCGCGGGGTTGGAGCCGGCGACGATCACCACTCAGATGTCCACCAAAGTGGATGCGGCGCTCGCCGGCGCGGCTGATCTTTTCGGTGGCAGTGCATTTCAGGCAAAAATTGGGGCGGCAAATACGGCGTTTGCCACACTAACGGAAAATTTCACCAAAGCCGGTGCATCCGGGCAGGTATCCGCAGCAGGGTTGAAGGCCGCAGCCAGTGCATTGGATACGACCAGCGCGGCGGGGCAGGAGTCCGCGCGAAATATGCTGTCGATGGTGCAGGACGTGCGCGCGTATGAGGAGCAATTGCTCGGGCTGATTGGGTACACCCGGCAATCGCTGGAGCAGGACCTTTTCCAAACTATCCAAAATTCGCCGGATGCTGCAACGGCGGGCGAAACCCTTGCGGAGCATGTCGTCGGCGGCATCCGCAATACTATGTTGGGCGATCTGGATAGCCAGATTATCGGGATTATCACCTCCGGCATCGTCCAGCCTGCGCTAACCGCGATGGCTGCCGGTAATTTTGCATCGGAGGTGTTAAGCCAGGCGCACATTGATGAGATTACCCGGCAGGCCACGGCGCTGTCGGATAATTTTACTAAAATCTGGACGAATCCCGAATTTCAGGCGGCGCTCGATAAGATCAAGATCAGCGTGGCAGGCGTCACCAAGGCCGGGCTGGCTGGACTACCCTCGACTTCCGGCGTGTTTTTTGATTCTTCGAAGCAAGCCGTCAAGGACCAGCAAACAGCCGCAGACAAAGCTCAGAGGGATGCCGAAAAAGCCGCGAGCGATGAAGCCACCCGCATTAAAAATTTGCGGGATTTTATGGAAACCGTTGGCGATGCCGCCGCGACGCTCAACCTGGGCGGGCTGGCCAAAGGCTTCTACGATGCCGCCAAGGCCATGCGCGACCAGATTCAAAAAGCACAAGACTTGGGCGCAAGTGAGGCTGAGTTGGCTGCGGTGCGCGCCCTCGAAGCCGCGAAGATCAAGAAGCTGATCGACGATGGACTAACCGGTGCTTATTCCGCGCGCCTGTCGCTGACCGATCCGTTGGCCGGTAGCGCCTATTCGGTCACGCTCGCGCAGCAAGAGAGGGACAAGGCTTTTGCCAATCCGCTGAACGTGGGCGGGGCGGTGACGCCCGGAAACATTGAGGAGTTTGCAAGAACAAACTGGACGGCGCTTGATGAAAAGCAGCAAGCCGGACTTATTGATGCTTACGGCGCGCAAACAAAATATCTTTCGTCGCTCAAGGGGATGTTCGACGCACAGCTTGCCAAAGTCAATCAGGTGCAAGGGTGGATTACCCAGGTGCAGGATTTTTCCAAGAGTATTGATCAGAGTAAATTCGATATCCAATACGCCCTGCCTGGCGCTGACCAAAAAGGCATGCTTCAGGCCAAAGAGAGCGGGCTGTGGAAAGATTTTTACAGCGCATCCGATGGCACAACCACTAACGATGACACCGTGCAGCGGCAGATTAAGTTGGCCGGCGACCTCAAGGATGTGATTCTGCAGCGCTACCAGCTCGAAACCGCCAATGCGACCAAGATGTTGGATTTTTCGAGAAATATTGGTGATTACCTCAAGAATTTGAGACTGGGCGAATTGTCGCCGCTCACTAATGCTCAAAAAATGGCGGAGGCGAAAAGCCAGTACGAAGGCGTCATCAATACGATCAATGATGCGACCGCAAGCGACGCGGCCAAGGAATTGGCGCGGGGCAAGCTGCAGGCCAGCGCCGACGCCTATCTGAAGACTGGGCGCGACTACTACGCCAGCAGCGCCGATTACACGGCGATGTACCAGCAGGTCACCGGGACGCTCGAACAGATGGGCGCGGATACCGGCACCGATGCCGAGCGGCAGCTCAAGGTGACTCAGTCGCTGGTTGATAAAGCCGGTTTGACGATCAAGGAGTTGGATGATCTGAAGGGGGTGGCCGACACTGGCCTGGGCGCCCTGAAGACCATGCTGCAACCGGAGCTTGGAAAACTCGGCGACATCGCCACCCTGCTGGGCAGTAATGGCGCCATTGCGCTGGCGATCAGTGGTCTTCCCAACGGCTTGCGCGATATTTTTCTGGATAAAAATGTCGGTGGCAATTGGATTTCCAGTGGCGGCGCGAGCACAACCATCAACGCCGCAAACCCTTATGATAGCGTGATCACCGGCAAGTCCGGCCATGTTTTTACTGCGGGCGTGGCATCAGGATGGGTGAGCCAGCAAGTCAATGCGGGCAATTTGATGGACGTCTACAACGCAGCCAAAGCGGAAGGGATTTCATCAAAATCCGCTGAAGCGTTGATGAAATGGCCAGCCGGCTCGGTCAACCAGTGGGCGGTGGCGCAGGGGCTGCCGCAGTTCCGGTCGGGCGGCACTGCATCCAGCGGCTATTACATTGCGCACGAGGGCGAGTTGATTGAGGGGATGGGCGCAACGCGGATTTACCCCGCTGAGCAGACCAGTCACATCTTAGATCGGCTGGATGGCGGCCAGGACAATACGGCGCTGATTGCAAAAATGCAAGTGCTGATCGAGATGGTTGAGGAGCTGATTGCCGAAAATGCCAGATTGGCGGGGATGGTCGTAGGCGAGCATGGCCGTAACACCGAAAACTCCGCGCTGATGGTGGTCGATGCTATCAAATCCAGCGCGCAGTCGCGGAAACCCAGAGCAGGGATGGCGAAGCTATGACAATTTCCCCCGCGCAATATACCGCCTGGCTGGCCGCAGACGGCAAAGCCCGTGAGGTACTGATTGAGGTCGGTTGCAATCATGGTGGCGTTGAGATCGTGCGCTATCTCAGTATCTACGGTCGCACTACCGGCCCCGCCGAATCTCCCCCGAATACGCCCTATTTGTCCCGGCTGAACGGGAAGATATCGTTTTCGCGCAAAGTCAGTGTTACCTCTACGGAGCCATCTGTGCAGATGCAGGTGTCCAGCATTGATCTGGATAATCTCGATGGCGATCTCGATGCATGGATGGATGATGTGTGGGAGAAGCGCGCGCTCAGGGTATATATAGGTGATCCGTCTTGGCCGAGGGCGGATTTTCGTCAAATCCTCGCAGGCCGGGTGGCGGCGCTGAATCCTAACGGGCGATCCGGGCTTAAATTGGATTTTTATGACGAGTTGTTGCGGCTTAATTGCCCGGTGACGGAAGCCACTCTGGGCGGCACATCAAGTAACAAGGATGCCATTCTTCCTGTTGCTTTTGGTGAGGTTTTTAATGTCACGCCGCTGCTGGTAGATGAGGGCAACCACGAATACCAAGTGCATAACGGCCAGATAGAGTTGTTTATCGAAGGGCGCGATAACGGCGCGCCGGCGTCGTCTACGCCAAATCCCGCAGCCGGTAAATTTAGGCTAGACCAGCACCCGGTCGGACAGATCACTTGTGATGTGCAGGGCGCCAAGCCGGGCGGCGTCTACGCACACACTCTGGCCAGCATCGTCAAAGATATCGTGATGTCCTGGGGCTACCCGGACACCCGGCTGTCGATAGGCGAGATTGACGATGTTAATTTCGCCGCATTTGATGCATCCAACAATCAGACCTTGGGGCTTTATTTGGATGGCAAGACCAATGTGATTGATGCGTGCAACCAACTTTGTTCCAGCCTGCAAGCGAGTCTCTATTTTAGTAGCGCCGGGCTGCTACGTCTGTGGCGGCCACCTGCAAGCGCCGGCGCGCCGATGCACGTCTATACGCCGGGCGATATTGACCCGGATTCCTTCGAGGTGGTCGAAATCATCCCTGCCACGCCGGCAGTCACGCTGGGGTGGGGGAGGAACTGGACGGTGCAATCATCTGGTCTTGCGTGGGGGCTGCCTGAGTCTGCCGTCGATGATCTTAAGTTAGAGTGGCGCGAATATGCGGTCAGCGATGCCGCCGCCGTCACGTTGCGGCGCTATACCACCCGGCCAACCCGCGAGGACACTCTGCTGGTCGATGAATCGGACGCACAAGTTGAGGCCGGCAAACGTTTGGATTTCCGCAGGGTGCCCCACAAGATTGTGCAATTTAAGACCACCTTGTCCGCGCTTGAGCATGATATTGGCACGGAGATTACCATCATTTACCCGCGTGCCGGCTGCGAGTCGGGTAAATCCGGCTGGATTATCGGCGTCACGCCCGACCTCGGCATGTCGGATTCGCCATTCCGGGTTCTGCTGGAGGTGCTGCTGTAATGGCCACCATCCAGTCTACCCGCATTACCAGGCTGCAAGCGGCTGTGCCGCGATTCGTTGCGCCGGCGTTGCCTGCATCCACCGTGATCAGCGGCACATCACCAGGCGGCGGCACTATCGCGGCCATCAGCGCCACGGCGGCCACCGGACTATCCACTGCACAACTCGCGCAATCTGCGGCAAACACTGCGTCCGCCAACGCATACGCAGCGATAACCGGGTTGGCGTCGAAGCTGGAGAGGGGGAGCAGCTACGTTTTGGATGGAGACATTACCCTCAATAACCTCGGCAATGGTTTCTTTACTGCGGGCTTTGCGGGCGGAAACGGCATGGCCTTTACCAATAATGGGTTCGTGATTCGCCAGGGCGGCATTACTAAGGTAAGCATGCCGGCGTATGGTGATCTGACTTTTTCGGGAACGCTAGATACCGGCAACGGTGCGGTGATACGCACACCAAGCTTGGCGGCTTCCGGGTCTGTCGAGTTGATTAAATTGCAACTCCAGAATGGCAATCAATTCGGTAAGTTGGTGCAATTTTCCGATACATTTAATTCCGGCGTTTACTATCCTGGCATGGGCTGGGAATTTAATTTTGGCGGCGCATCCTGTGCGTTGATGGGCATCGCGGATACCTCAAATGGTAATTCTGCGCGTCTTGTCATGTCCGCATCCGGCGCGATTAATCATATCAGGATGATTAACGGCGTAAACCAATCTACCAGCGGCAATATCGCGGTATGTAATACGGTCGAACAGGCCGGGCTTAACGCATGGCAGCTGCAAGGGCTGCGCGCAGGCAACGGCGCGGGCAATATTGCAGTCTCCAACGGCGGCATTTGCCCAAATCTTAATGCCGACCTACTAGACGGCTACCACGCATCCAGCTTTTCCCAGTCCTCGCACAACCATGCTTTGGATGGGTTATCCAACAGCACCGGCTGGCGGCGGTGTGGAACCGCCCACTGGAATACATCTACATCAATGTGGGACTACGACGAATTTTGGCTGCAACTACGCACCAATTAACCAAGGAGATATGCATGAGCACACGCGAAGTAACAACTATCCAGCTTAATATACCCATACCCTCCGCTTTCGCAGGTTCGCCTGGCGCCCCATCTGGCCAGGGTGGCGCTGCAATGATCCACGCGCTACGCGTGATCGTCACAAAGGCTAATGATGGCACCGTGAAATCTACCCAGCACCTGACTTGGCCACTCATCAACGAGGACTTCACACCTGATTTTGTCGCCGATATCAATGCGGCTCTGGCCGAATTGGGGTTGGAAATAAAGCCCTTGCAGGCGCCGGTCTGAAATGCACAATCTGCGACTCATCCCCATCAATTGCGCTGATGCCGCGATTTTGAGCGCGACAAGCGCAGTGCTTCCGGTCGAAAATTTGCAGGCGGCGGGGCGTACTAATGTTTGGCGCGCGGCAGGCACAAGCGCCGTCCTGTCCGTGTCGTTTCCTGCTCCCGCGACAATCGATTCGGTGGCGGTGATGACTAGCAATCTCACTCCTGACGCGTTCTGGCGCATCCGTTTTTTGGGCGACGTGGGGCAAACGCTCTACGACTCAACATCTATTCTTGCGTGTCCACCGAAGGATATTTCCGAAGTGGATTGGGGTTATGAGCCTCTCGGTGTAAACGCTTTTGCATTTGGCGTTGCCGCACAAAGCATCCATTGGTTGCCAAATCGGTTTGTTGCCAGCGCAGTGCAAATCGAGATCGACAACCCCACCAATCCGGCAGGTTACATTGAAGCATCGCGCTTAATTATCGGCGCCGGATGGTCGCCCGAGGCAAATATTTCCCTGGGCTGTATTTTTTTCTGGGAGGAACGTGGCCTGCAAAAGCGCGCGGGCGATGGTTTCTTGCGTAGTGAGGCAGGGGCAAAGTTCCGAAAAATCGGATTCGGGTTGGAATGGCTTTCCGAAGGCGACCGTAAATTTTTCGCCGAAATGGCCTTTCGCTTGGGCACTAGCAAGGATTTTCTTGTATCCGTTTACCCTGATGCCGGTTATTTTCGTGCAGAGCATTATTGCTGCGTGGCTAAATTTGTGCGGGCGCCCGGTATTGCCAGGCACAGCAATTGGTTTTTTTCATCAAATTCTATAGAGATAGAGGAGGTTTAATGTTTTCCCCAATAACCGATAAGTTAGTGTCACCGGATCAATTGTATGTCATTAAATTCAATGATCTTGTTGATAAATTCAATTTTTACGTTAGCAAGGCCGTGCCTGTTCCCGGAGAAATCCGTCAGTACGCCGGATCGGTGGCGCCGGATGGGTGGCTGGCATGCGATGGTGCGGCGCACAGCGAAACGGCATACCCCGATTTATTTGGCATTGTTGCCCATAACTACGGCGCTGATGTTGCCGGCACATTTCGCGTACCTAACTTCCCGCCCAGCCTCCCCATTGGCGCCAAGCTCGGCGGCATTGAGGCGGGGGATGTGTTTGTTGCGCATCTGCCGGGCAATGTGGATGCGTCGTTCATCGCTCAAAATTCTAGCGAGGAGGATGTCGCTGCGGGGCTATGCACGGCGATAACCGCATCTGCTGGGTACGCCGGCCAAGCGTTTACCGCGTCCTACTCGGCCGGCAGCGATGCGGTTTATTTGACGGCTAAAACGCCTGGCCAAGCATTCAGCGGCGTTTCTCTGACCACTGCGACCGCGCCAGCCTATCTGTCGATTGCCTCCCCTGTCGCTGCGGTCGCGCAGGTTTTGACTATTACTGTCGATGGTGTCGTCGAGGCGGGCGATTCCTACACCGCACATCTGCCGGGTGTTGATGCGACTTATATTGCGGTGGGCGGGGATGGCCTTAACCAGGTCGCGGCAGGGCTGTCGGCGGCGATTCTGGCATCTGCCGGATATGCGGGTCAGGCATTCACGGCTGCTGCGGGGGATAACTGGGTTGCCTTAACGGCAAAGGTTGCAGGGGCGGGGTTCTCCTGTACCTGCAGCACTGCTAACGGTGGGGCGGACGGTACTCAATCAGCGACAATTGCAGCGACGGTTGCGAACGTGGCTGCCGTTGCGCAGGTCGATGCCATCGTGATTTCCCCGGTCAAGGCCGAAGCGTGGCCAGGGGCGATTTACATTATAAAGGCATAAAAGAGGAAGCGATGCCCTTGGTGGTCGCACACCAGGGCATCGCCGTAGCATCACTGATGCAGCCAGTGAGCCAGACCAAGGCTTCCCCGCCACGATCGCGGCAATGGAAGCCTATCATTTAAAGGCTCATTATGGAAGAAATACGTTGTGGCCAATGTGGACGTAAATTGGCGATTGCCGACTATCGGCGCATTGAGATCAAATGCGCCCGGTGTGGCACCCTGAATTCATTATTGAGGGCTACAAGCCCCGAACCTGATCGCCATCGAGCGACTTCCCCAAAGGAGAAAGCTCGTGGAAACAATGCAAGGTAAGTCGTTTTTAAGTTGGATTGGTGGTAAGTCCCGTCTGGCCAGCCAAATCATCCCGTTGATGCCGGAGCATCAGTGCTATTGCGAGGTGTTTGGCGGCGCCGGGTGGGTGCTCTTTAAAAAGCCGGAGTCAAAATCCGAGGTGCTGAATGATTTCAATCACGACCTTGTGATGCTGTATCGCGTTGTCCAAAATCATTTGGAAGAGTTCGTGAGGTACTTCAAGTGGGTGTTGGTGTCACGCGATGAATTTGAGCGGCTGAACTCGGCTAATCCCGATAGTCTCACCGATATTCAACGCGCGGCGCGATTCTATTACCTTGTGAAAACGAGTTTTGGATCACGGGTAAATCGGCCTACGCTCGGCACATCGACAACCGGCAAGCCCAGGCTCAACCTGTTGCGGCTGGAAGAAGATTTGTCAGTGGCGCATCTGCGGCTGTCCCGCGTTCAGATTGAAAACCTCCCCTACGCCGAGCTGATCCGGCGCTACGACCGGAAACATACCCTGTTTTATATTGATCCGCCATACCATGGCTGCGAAGATTATTATGGCGATGGGATGTTCTCTCGGGATGATTTCATCCATCTGCGGGATCAACTTGGTTCCGTGAAAGGAAAATTCATCCTCTCGATCAACGATCATCCCGATATACGCAATATTTTCGGGCAATTCGTGGTGCGGGAAGTGTCGACCCGATATAGTGTCGGCACCAACTCCAAAGGCGGCGCTGTAAAAGAACTGCTCTTTCTGAACTACGAGCCGCAGGCGGTAAAATAATGAAAGGGGCGCAAGCCCCTTTCATTTTATTCTGCGCAATTTTGTTTTGCTGTGTGAAATTTTATGAGCCGCGATTTATTGCGCTATTGCGAGGTCAATTTTCGCGCGCGGTTACACAAAACGAAGCCGGCCAGCCCGATCTCTCCGTTTACCAGACCAATCTCGCCATCGTCACCGCCATGATCCAGCGCCGCGACGTAGCACTCGACACCCTGGTGGACGAGGCCGCGCTCAACGTCGATCTCGACCAGGACGGGCGCCTGGGGCGCGCCACCCATATCCGCTACGATTGGGCGCCGCTGCAGGGGCGCACCATGAGCTACGTCGGCAAAGCACGCCTGGAACAGGCCGCCGGGCGCGTCCACCTCGCCGCCGGACTGTTCCCGGAAGGCAGCGAATTCCTGCACAGCGTGCGCTACCTCGACGCAGACGACCTGGGGAACGTCACCATGGCGCGCCGTTTCAAGGAACTGCGCTACGCCGTTAAAAAAAGCTGGTATACGTACAGCGACCTCAAGGAAATGGCGCTCAAGGAAGTCCGCGAAAAGGCCGTCAACCCGGAACGCACCCGCCAATTCGCCGGCAATGCCGAAATCGGCTTGAGCAACGGCCAGGGCTGGACTTACCAGGGCTTCATCGAAGACCGCCGGGGCCGCCTGCGCCCGCAAACCTACGAGGAAACCGTCTTCTGCATCGGTTGCCACAGCGGCATCGGCGCCACCAGCGACGGCATATTCGCCTTCCCGCGCAAATTCACGGAAAGCGCCTTTCAGGGCGGTTGGTATCACTGGACGCAAAAAAGCCTGGCGGGCATCCCCGAACCCCTGCGCCGCGACGGCCAACCCGAATACGCCTACTACCTTGCGCAGAACGGCGCGGCTGACGAATTCCGCGAAAACCTTGAAGCCATGCTCAAATTCTTCGGCAGCGACGGCAAACTCAAACCCGATGCCGCCAGCCGGCTACGCAGCGACATCTCCGTATTGCTGCTTCCCTCCCGGCAGCGGGCGTTGGCGCTCGACAAGGCGTACAAGGCCATCGTCGAAGAACAAAGCTACACCCAAGGCCGCGACGCCACACTAAAACCGGCGGAAAACGTTCACCACAGCATCGTTATCGGAACCTCCACCGGCATCGCTCAGACGCTCGAAGGTCCGTGAGCCTAGGCTGTCGAAATACAGCATTTATGACGAATTTAAGTTTTCCGCGTTTTGGATATACAAGATGCCAAAGGGGGACGGGCAGGGTAAATTTGTTCTCAGAAATTCATGATGAAAATCAATGATGGGAGACATTCATGAATCTCAGGAAAACTTAGCGCGACGCTACTTGACTCATGGCGGCAACCCATAAAGACAAAACTTTTTTCACCGCAGAGGACGCGGAGGACGCGGAGGACGCAGAGGACGCAGAGGACGCAGAGGAAACCCCACATGCTTTTCCTCTGCGTCCTCCGCGTCCTCTGCGGTGAATCGGTTTTTTCCGTGCCGAGAACAAATTTACCCTGAATCCTGCAAACCAGGTTGCTTTTTATCCCGTATTGCCTTCGTGCCGCGCCAGCGCCCAGGCGACATGTTCGCGCACCAGCCCGGAAGGATGCAGGCGGCGTTCTTCCAATGCCGTGATGATGGCAGGCACGGTGGCGGCATTGCCTAAACCGACCGCCAGGTTGCGCAGCCAGCGCTCGAAACCGATGCGCCGGATGGGGCTGCCGGCAAGTTTTTCGGCGAAATCCCGTTCGTTCCAGCGAAACAGCGCCACCAGTCCGGCATTGTCCAGCCCGTGACGCACCGCGAAATCGCTTTCCCTGGTGTAAGCGGCGCGTCCGTTCCAGGTATTCCACGGACACGCCAACTGGCAGTCGTCGCAACCGTAAATGCGGTTGCCGAGCAGCGGGCGCAGTTCTAACGGAATACTGCCTTTCAGTTCGATGGTCAGATAAGAGATGCAGCGCCGCGCATCCACCACATAAGGCGCAATAATCGCCTGGGTGGGGCAGGCGGCCAGACAACGCCGACAACTGCCGCAATGGTCGGGCTGCGGCGCATCGAGCGGCAGCGGCAGATCGGTGTAGATTTCGCCGAGAAAAAACCACGAACCGGCCTCGCGCGTCAAAATCAGGGAATGCTTGCCGCGCCAGCCCAGCCCGCATTTCGCGGCCAACTCGGTTTCCATCACCGGCGCGCTGTCGGTGAACACGCGGTAAGCGAAAGCGCCTATCGCCTGCTCGATTTTTTCCGCCAGCTTCTGCAAACGGGCGCGCAGCACCTTATGGTAATCGCGTCCCAGCGCATAGCGCGCAATGTAGGCCTTATCGCCGTCGTTCAGCACGGACCAGCCATCGCGCGCATCCGGCGCGCGGTAATCCATGCGCACCGCAATCACGCGCAACGTGCCCGGCGCCAATGCAGCGGGGCGGCTGCGCTTGACGCCGTGAGATGCCATATAATCCATCTCGCCGTGGCAACCCTGCGCCAGCCATTGCAGCAAACGCGGCTCGGCAACGCTCAGATCGGTGTCGGCGATGCCGAGCGCCGAAAAGCCAAGCTCCTTGCCCCACAATTTGATTTCGCCAGCCAGGCGGGTGTAATCAGGATGTTCCATCGCGCTCATCCGCGTCTTGATAATCCGATGTAGATCGGATGGGCGAAAAAACGTGCCTACCCGGCTCACACCATCTGAACGATCAGTTTCTTACCGCAGGCATGGGCGTATTTGCGCAGGGTTGCAAACGATGGTGACCCCTTCTCGTTGCGCAACGCCCCCTCCAAGCGGCATACCGCGCTCTTGGTTGTTCCCATGCGCTCGGCCACCGCCTCTTGAGACAGTCCCGCGTCCTTCCGTGCTTTGAGCATTTCGCCCAGCGCGGCGTATTCTTCTTCCAGCGCATCCCATGCCGCCTTGAATCCGGGGCGTTGCATAGCCTCATCAAGCTCTGCTTCAAGATTCATCGGCATCGGGTTGTATTTCTCGTCATCCATGTTTCACCTCCTTCAATCGCTTTCGTGCAATCCGCAACTCGCTTGGCGGCGTCTCCTGCGTCTTCTTGATAAAGCTGTGCAAGATGACGATTTCACGCCCCACCATCGTGCAATAGAACGCTCTGCCGATCCCTTCTTCCCCTTTGCAGCGCAGCTCGAATAAGCCCTCGCCCATCGCCCGCGAGTGCGGCAGGCGCAAATTTGCGCCATACGTTTTCATCATCCTAGAAAGCTCAGTTGAACGGGCTGGAGTGTGCGGTTTTCCGGGTGCAGGGCAAGGCGCAACGACGCGCAATGGTTATTCCATTGCAAGGAGTTGCAACGCCGCCATGCGCCCGGAAAAC
>JBAYVP010000120.1:0-13662 GCA_041674485.1 Sulfuricellaceae bacterium | reverse complement strand
CGTTTGACCAAGGACGATCCGGCCAATTCACCTGCGGTGGTGATTCCGCTGTCTGCGCAATGGTCCGATGTCGGCGCCTGGAGTGCGCTCTGGGACATCGGCAGCAAGGACGACGCCGGCAATGTCATGCAGGGCGACATCCTGGCGGTCGACACGCAGGACAGCCTGCTGATTTCGCAGTCCCGCCTGGTCGCCAGCGTCGGCTTGCGCGATGCGGTGGTGGTGGAAACGCCCGACGCCGTCCTGGTGGCGCATCGCGATCGCATCCAGCAGGTCAAGGAGATCGTCGCCCGGCTCAAGGCGGAAAAGCGTCCCGAATCGGATGCCCACCGCAAGGTGCATCGCCCGTGGGGCTGGTATGACAGCATCGATACCGGATCACGCTTCCAGGTCAAACGCATTGTGGTCAGCCCCGGCGCCCAGCTCTCGGCCCAGATGCATCACCATCGCGCCGAGCATTGGGTGGTGGTCAGCGGAACGGCCAAGGTGACGCGCGGCGAAGAAGTGTTCATTCTGTCGGAAAACCAGTCGACCTACATCCCGCTCGGCACCCTGCACCGCCTCGAGAACCCGGGCAAGGTTCAGCTTGAAATCATCGAAGTGCAATCCGGAACCTATCTGGGTGAAGACGACATCGTGCGCTTCGAGGACAACTACGGGCGAGCATAGATGTTGCCGAACTGCTGCTAATTGGTCTTAAGTAACATGAAGCAGAAATCTACTCCCAGTTAAGAAGTACGTTTTTCAGGGGCAAGCTCATTTATCCAGATCAAGCGATTAATAATATGCACAGATTTCATAAAACCGTGCTTTTCCATCTTGAGTAAAATGTGTCAAACCTTCAAGATAAGGTTGTCATTGACATTGCGGGGCTACCAAATCCATTAACTACTGAATTACTGACAATGGGCGTCAAAGAAGTGCACGGTGTAAACATTGTGCCCTTACCCGCACCAGGAAATACAGCCCCTTCTAGGTACTTTCATCATGTTGGTGATGCTAGAGACTTGCCGATATCTGTACCGTTTGCCGACATGATTATTGCCTGCAGTGCGCTTGAACATTTGCCTGATCTTAGCGATTGCCTAAAATCGGCACTCTCGAAACTACGAAGCGGCGGTATTTTGGTAATGCACGGCGGGCCTCTTTGGCCACGTAAGCAAGGCCACCACATCTGGTTAGAGCGTGAAGGTCAAAATTATTTTTTCGGTACTGCTACAGACCCTATCCCGGCTTGGGGTCATCTAAGTTACAAAGAGATGGACTTCGAAAACATGCTAGTTGAGAAGGGTATCAATCCCTCGCATTGTTCAGCCATCTGCGAAAAGGTGTATCACGGTTCATCGATAAACAGGCAATCTGTGACTCAAATAAAAAGTGACTTTCAAAATACCAGGCAACTGGCGGTTGGTTTTACTGAATATCATTGGGGCGTACCAGACCTTCAGCAGTTTGAGAAGATAGCAGCACTGGGGCACACATATTCTGAGTCGGACCTTATGACAGGCGAAGTTGTTGGGGTAATTCGTAAGTTTTAAGGAATTCATACACGACCATAATTCAGCCATTTCTCATCGACTCTTACTGATTAAGTACCACCTTTCAAGATATTAGCGGTTTAAGTGAGTCGGACAGATCAAGTCTGTACTTCTACACTTAAATCATAGAAAAATGCTGAATCCCTTCGATTTAACTAAAGCAATATCGCTGCCCGGTATGTTGTGAAATATCACTCTATTGCCGCACCCTTTTAACGCCTCAAATCGTGGATCCTCAAGATAATTGAGATCTGGTTTATTATATTTTCTATAGCTAAGGCTCACACAAACGTTATCAAATCCTAATTTATTCATCGATTGCAACTCTTGTAATGCCGATTCTGATAATGAGTCAGATCCGTAGTTTTTCCATAATGCGAATATAACTTGTCGCGCCCCCAAATCTCTTGCGGCTGTTGCCTCTGCGAGGCTATACGCCTGGAAAATACATCTGTTTAGCAATTTCAAACCATTTACAAAGGACATGAAACTCATGTAGTTAGTCAGTTGCTTAAATTTCGAATCGAATATCCACGTAATATTATTTTTTGCGCTTATCTCAAGAAGCTGCTCAAACTGAGGAGGGGTATATCGACCGTAAACTTTTAAGTTTAGGAAATCTACGTTATTAACTTGGGAAAAATCATTGACGCCATAGCTCCTTTCCATTCCGTCATGTGCAATACCAAAGCCATCCGCCAATTGCACAACGTCAAGTTCAATATAACTGAAACCAATTGAGACACTTCGAATTATTGCCTCTATAGAATTGCTATATTTGTGCCCGTCAATAGTTCCACCAGCGTGTGCGATGTCATTCATGATTAACCAATCGAGATAATACTCACAATCGAGAAATCAGATCCTGAACATGCTGGATGCTCCGGGTTAATTCAGAAAGCTTGTCGCGGTGTAGCATGCTCACCATTTGTTTGATATCAGTTGTTGATATCTCGCGCGTTCTGGGGAGATAAATTACATCACAAACATCTCCAAGGTCATCAAACTTGCCCGTCCAATCATCACCCATTGCGAATATTTGAGCCTTTTCGCGAATTATGTCTTCCCGTTTTTGTTCCCAGTTTTGTTCAGGGAATACCACATCAACAAACCGTAGGGCTCTCAAAATCTCTGCTCTATGCTCGTAGGGCACAATAGTACTTTTGCCTTTGATCGTATTAAACTCATCCGAGGAAACGCCAACAACTAGGCGATCTCCAAGAGCCCTCAGGCGACGCAAGAGATTCAAATGCCCAATATGAAACAAGTCAAATGTTCCATAGGTGATCACAGTTTTCATTGTTTTTCCGTTAAGCAATAGTCATTCATATTGTCGTAATCTAAATTGAAATAAGGTCTGTATTTAAGAATTAGCTCGTCACGTATTGGGTAAAGACCTATAGCGCTGAAGTGCCTTATCTTGTCTTCTAGCCAACTCTGATCAATCATATGTATTCTTAATGTAGCCTCATCAGTTCTGAAATTAGATCTGGCAAAGTAGTCCGTGTGGTCATTCATTGCCCAAAGATGAAGAGGGCCAAAGTCAATTTTACGAAGTGGAAAAACATCTTCGACGTAACAATAACGATCGTTGAACCATTTGTGAAAATCGGGATGTTTATAATGTAATGCCTTCCTACCATTTACGTGTTCGTCTTTTCCAATAAAAATATCAAAGCAGTAATAGCGTTCATTGGTAGATTTGATTTTCGGATGCTTAAAGAAAAATTGATAATGACCTTGATCTCGGTGCTTCTCGCTTAGCTTGATGCCATATGACTCTAGATTTGCAATCGCGGATATCAACTGTTGCTCATACTTTTCTGGGACCATAATGTCGAAATCATCATCCCAAGGTATAAAACCCTGATGTCTGATAGCACCCAGTGCAGTACCGGAATGCAGAAAATATTGAATACCTTCCCTGTCTAGCCAATCAGTGAATATTGCAATAAATATATAAAAATCACGTTGTATCTCTAGCGGTATGTATATCGCTTCGAGAAAGGCACCAAATTCATTTTTGTCTTTCTCATCGATGTATTTGTTCATTATCCCTCCCTTGCCTTCAATACGATTTATAGTCCGGCATTTCAGGTCAAGTTTTTTATCACTTCGGATTCACAGAAAGATTTCAAGAAATAGTCAATACGCATGGTGTCCCTTAAATGCGCAGAACGTAACCAATGACTTGCTGCCATTAGACGCCCCTTGTCTTTAATAAATTGGGGGATTTCCTCGTATTTTTCATAAAAGAGCGGATAGTCTTTCCCCAAATACTCTTCGACAGCCGGATGACGGCAAATGACAATTGGGGTACTGCGAGCTATACACTCGATTACTGCGTTATTAGCGGATGTGTCATAAAAATCTATAAATACAATGTTTTCCCCCAATAGGCGATCATAAGCGTCGTTATCCAGATAATCGATAGCATCTACTTTCGCTGGAATACTCATCCCCCCAACACGTCTTTCAGCATAAGCCAACATATTCTTGGTCCAGTCTTTGTGGCCTAACAGTGTTGGAATGTGGCCTGGCGTGTCTATTGCAGCAATGGCGTGCAATTTACGCAACCACCAACCGACCTGGACTATACGTTTCCGGGGATTCTGAAGATAACGGTCGAAGTCAAACGCAATTTCCGGAAACTCAGTTGGATGATAGAGCACGCTTATGGGGAACTTAGGTTTGAGCATCCGCATAAGATGTTCTTGGTGATATTCCGTCAGAACAAACAGCCCTCTGCAGTGTTCAAGACTTTGCTGCCAAGAGCGGCGTGAAAAAATTCTTTGATTACTTTGATCAGATTGAAACCAAGATGGTACGAATGGCGGCACATGCAAAAAACCAATCCATGGTGATTGGCGTGGACGGACGGGTCCAGATCCTCCGTCACCTTCATCACCACCCCAAACGAATTTCTTTTCAATAAAAGTATCGCAGAACACTGGCGATGCGGGATCATGAAATTTTGAGAACCCCGCAATGGCATACGACCAACCTGAGCGGTGTTGTCCATAATTCTGGTCAATCTGCTCTCCAAAATTGATGCGTGGCATATCGTCTGGAGACCTTGTTCTGCCGTTTGGCTTGGTTATGTTCTCCTCCACTTCAACATGTGGTGGCAGTTTCACCTGCATCTCACTAGGAAGATGACGTTTGACAATGGTTTGCCAGGTAATTGGATCTGCATTCCGTCGATTGTGGGAGCATGGATCCACATAGTAGAGACCGAGCGGCTCAGGCAAATGGGCAAAGCGGACACCGTGCTCTACCGCAGTTAGCCAAAATGCGAAGTCGGCATAAGTGCCATTTTTTAGTTCATCGAAAAACCCAAGATTTTCGTGAAGACTACGGCGCCAAACAGGCATGCAGTGAGGGAAATTCATGCATTGAACTATCTGACCACTGGCATCGAACAAAAAGAAATCTTTAAGATATCTTTCAATGCCTCTATTACCTGATTCTGAGTACCAGATTTCCGGATGTCGCACAGAATTCCACTCATGCATATTTCCGTCAAACGACTTAACATCACCTACTTCATGCGTTATGGCTACGGCAGCAGAAGCCACATCTGCATTAGATGAATCAAGGAGGCTTACTAGTGTTTTTAAATGATTCGTATCGTGCCGATCATCAAGATTGGCATTACTAATATACTGGCCACGCGCATTTCTAATAGCCATGTTCCAACATTCGTAAATGCCTGGATCATTCTCTAATCTCAGAAGTCGTAATTGTCCACAATCTAACGAAAGTAGTTCGCAAACGCACTCTTGTATTAAGTCCCGTTCTGGCAAGACAATGATTAGTTCGGTCTCATTAAAAATTGACTGTCTTGTTATGTCAGTCAAGAAACTATTGATAAGCATTTTCCCTCTGAATAGGGATGACACCAGCGACACACTAGGCTGGTTCTTTAGCGCTTTATCAGAAGGTATGTTCGGAAATGGCTTACGAACCAACTCATTGTTTAATGCTATTGAGCCTAGTTCAGACAGAATCCAGTAAAGAATCTGCTTGGCGGAAAAAGTGAGTTTCCCAGACAAAATACTCGATATGTCACTCTCTGCTTCTACTGCGTTATCTGGTATCACTTCCCTTGACAGTAGGACATCCTTTGCGAACTCGAGAACCTTTCGTATAATTTCTTCTGTTCCTATTTCGAGACTTGATGGTGCACTTTTTCTCCTACTTTCAATGCAATATAACGTGTATTCCTTAATTTTCTTCCTGTGTTCTGCAAGGTTATGGGCGCTCGGTTCAATGCAAATCTCTGGAACATAACCAACACGCCCACTATTCTTTGTTAAAGCAACTGTAACTATTTCATTTAGATAGCCGAAATAACCAATATCTGCGTCATATTTAATTGTTCCAAGCAGGTCATCGAAATAATCCCGATCAAGAATAATCGCGCCGTCATAAAAGAAAGTTGTAGCCAAGAGTGCAGATATGGTTTGTGTATTAGTCGGATTGGTAAAGACTTCAGAAATTCGATTAATCATTTCAGAGGTTGAAGATGGGTTTCCAATCAACACATCAAACCCGCCTCTTAGAAGTGAATCTCTAGCATCTACACCAGATGCTCGCATTTCATCACCTTCACGGACGAAACAGACAAAACGCCCAGCTACGCAACGAACTGCCCGCCTGAGTCCTCTAGGAGTATTGGCGTATTCAACTACATAATCAAGGTTCTCAGCTTGAATCGCCTCACGTAGCTGTAACGGCAAAGGTTCGATGCTTCTCTCAAACAAACCATTTACATCTGTATCTTTTTTCAGGCACTCAAACAGCAAGCAGCGAGTTGTTCGGCCTGAATTCGCCCCAAATTGTTTTACTGACTTGATGGTACGAAAAATATCTTTTGCATCGCCATTCGTAATAAGAACAATAACTGCTAAATCTTCTAACGAGTATGAGTCTTTCGCTCTACTTGAGATATGTTGCCAAGGATCAGATGGGATTACTTTTCTTAGATATTCGAATAGTTTCTGCGCAGCTGGTCGCAGTTGTTGTGCTCCAATCTGAATAAGATAATCCTCTGCCAAATCAAATTTCTGATCTTTGACAGCCAAAATGCAATTATTGAATAATTGGTTAAGTCTCATGCTGCTTATGATTCTTCCTTTTAGTAACTTCGCTATCTTGGAATAATATTTCTGATGCAGGTCCTATTGATTTTGTCGTAGTGTGCAAAGACACAGATCAAAGCTATTTAATGAAAAAACAGGGCAATTCGGTTACAGCCTTTCATACAGTTTTTCCCTTTGATACCTTCTTATCGTGCGCTTGTAATTTGGATTTACGCACTGCAACTCTCTTGGTTGGCCTTGGAGAATCCGCGATAGATTTGGCGTGTTTGCGAGTATCAACTGGTTCAGTTGACTTAGCAGATTGCGTCCTAGCCGATGATTTAGTTAGAGAACTCGTCTTCGGTTTCTTAGCCAATTCTGGTGTGTTTGACATTTTCGGTACACGCACCCGTTTCTTGTCTGGTAACGCACGATTTTGCGGTCTCATTGGTTGAGCTGCTGAGTCAGGTGCCTGACTCTTAGCGTCATTCGTTACGGGACGAGAAGATGCCAGTGGCCGCACAAAAGTGCGCAAGACGATCAAACGTTGGATGGCAAGAGCCACCCTAAGCCAATCATCCCAATTACGCCGAAGAGTCACACCTGAATGCCGCAAAGTATTAAGAATTGCTGGCAAGCGTTTTGTCAGTGCAGCGAGGAAAGCTTTGTCATTCTCGACCAAGCGCTGCCAGATAGCCATATCCATGGCTTCAGGCAAGATGAAGCGTAATTCAAGTTTAGCGCCGAAGTCATCGTAGCTTTCGACGAACCACGCTTCGAAAGGTGCCTGGCTCGTTTCCTCCGGAAACTCGAGCTTAGGGTGTGTGCCAAATTGATTTGGGCGGAGATTGGCGCAGGAAAGTCTAAATTCAAACTCTGGCCAGCGTTTTCCGCCAAAGGCGAGATTCTCGATACGCAACCAGAGGTGCTCGTAATCCGGATTGATTTGCTCCCGCTTGAGGCTGGCACGGTCGTAGCGTAGCGTCGGCGGGAATCTTTCGATGACGCTTTCCAGTTTTCCTAGGGCTTTGCTCAGTGCTTCTGGTTTGAAACCAACCGGCGGCTTGAGTTTGGCTGGGGTAGTCAGAGAGTTTGTCAGGACGCGGCTTAATGTTTGCAGAAGAACCCAGTCGCTGGTCGCGAGATCAAAAAGATTCTCCGCACGCTGCTGGATATTGGCACGCGTGCCGAAGGGGATTATCAGCAATTCATTCTTTGCATTGGCTGGCCAGCGGCTGAGCGGTCCTGCTGTGCCTGACTGTCGGGTAAAGATAAAACCGGCAATGTCTTGTTCGACGACGGTTCTGAATTCGAGCTCAGGCAGATTGCGGCCTACAGTCGTGAGATTCTTGATTCGCCAGGTAGTCTCGTTGGCTTGGCTGCCCTCAACGGGCAGGAGTTCAATCGAATCGTAGTCGAAGTAGTCCGGGTTGCGCATTTGCATGCGCTGCCAGCGCTCGTCGGCAGTTTTCAGTTGCTTCTGGGTTTCCTGATGCTGCAGGAAGTAGTGTTCAAGTTCTTCCTGGACCTGATGGAGTTGCATGAGAAGCAGTTCATTTTCTTGTTCAGCGTCCTTCAGTTTCGATGTCAGCGGTTTGAGCGCAGCGGTTTCCTTTTCTAGTGCATCACGGCGCGCCGCCAGGGTTGTCTTTTCTCCGCTCAGGGTAGTGTTGTTTTTGGTGAGCGCATCGATCTGCATCTTGCTATCTGTAGCTTGCTTGACCTGGGTATCTCGTTCCTTGGTCAGGGTATCTATTTTGGTCTGGCGCTCTGTCGCGAGCTTTGCTTGTTCGTCGCGCGCCTTGGTGATGGCGGCTACTTCTTTTTCCAGTACATCGCGCCGGGCCGTTAGCGTTGTCATTTCCCCGCTCAAGGCAGCATTGCTCTTGGTGAGTACATCGTTGTGCGTTTGGCGCTCTGCGGCCTGCTTGGCGTGGGTATCCCGTTCCTTGGTCAGGGTATCTATTTTGGTCTGGCGCTCTGTTGCGAGCTTTGCTTGTTCGTCGCGCGCCTTGGTGATGGCGGCTACTTCTTTTTCCAGCGCATCACGACGGTCAGATAGCGTTGCCTTTTCTCCACTCAAAGCGGCATTGGTCTTGGTGAGTGCCTCAATCAGCGTTTGGTGCTCTGCGGCTTGCTTGGCGTGGGTATCTAGTTCCTTGGTCAGGGCGTCCGCTTTAGTCTGGCGTTCCGCTGCAAGCTTGGCTTGTTCGTCGCGCGCCTTGGTGAGCGTGGCCACTGCGTTTTCCAACACATCAAGCCGGGCAGTTAGCGTTGTCTTTTCCTTGCTCAGATCGGTGTTGGTCTTGGTGAGCGCATCGATTTGTTTCTGGCGCTCGGTTGCGAGTTTGGTCTGTTCATCGCGTGCCTTGGTGAGCGTGGCAACCTGAGTTTTCAGGTCGCCATTCAGTTTTAGCGCGGATTCCTGTTTGAGGAATGTTTCTTCGAGTTCTTCCTGTACCTGGTGAAGCTGCAACAGCAGTAGCTCGTTTTCCTGGATGGTTTCCTTCAGTTTGCTTTCGGCGTCTTTTTGCTTCTGTGCATGGCTTGCTTCGGCTTTGTCGAAACGAAGTTTGAGTGCGGCAAGTTCTTCCCGAGCCGCCTGCGACATCTGCAATTCTGCTGAGCGATCCTTGAGAATGCGATAGCTGGCGATGACCTTTTCGGCCAGGAACTCGGTGGGATTGGTGACCTCTTCTGCATTGCCCAGATGCGTGAGCTTGTTTGCAAGCTTGCGCAGCCCGGTTGGTGCTGGCCCGGGATCGGGTATTTCCAGACGGGTGAGTCGTGCGGCAATTTGGCGCTGAAGGGTGACGGCCTGCAGGTTGTCTTTATGCAACTGCTGCGCCAGGTAAAGTGCCAGCGCATCCGGTTCCTGGCCTGTTGCGGCGGGTGCATCCTTTAATTCAAGCGGATGACTCCAGTGTTCGGCGCATTGCCTGACCAGTGCGTGCCAATGTTTTCCGCACTCATGGCGGTCGACCAGCAAGCAGCGCTGAGGGTGTTGCTTGTGTATCCGCAACATTTCCTGGTGATGCGCTAGCCAGGCTTTCATCAGCGCGTCGACGTCGACCGTCTCGGCGCCTGCCATGATTGCATTGGCAATCATTTGTCTTGGTGACGTGCAAACCAGGATAAATCTGAGCCGGGGGTCAAATTGAAGCCAGAAATCCAGCAGCCAGGTGCTGCGCGGGTCGGCCCAGCCCCACATGGCGGAAGTGCTGTTGGCCACGAAAATATCGCTGGCACGCTGCTCCAGGTGTTTGCCAATGCTGACGATCGGCCGGTGTTCGCCGGGTTTCCTTGTAGCCGCTTCCATGGCCTGCTCATGCCAGGCGGCCATGTCGATCAAGCCACCATGATCAGCAGGTTTGGGCGCTTGCATACCGGCCTGCTGCAAGGCTTCGCTTACAAATTGCAAGTCGGTTTGTACTGCGCCAGTGATGCAGATGCTGTTCATGGTGTTGTCGTGTCGTTGTTCTTCATGTCAGGAAAGAAACACCAGCTTTCCCGGCGTAATGGTTTCGATGAATTTGCGCACCCACTCCTTGCCTCTCAATTCGGAAAGATAGAGGTTGCGGTAATTGACCCAGCACACTGCTAGCCAGTTGTTTTTGGTTTTGCAGGCGGCGTCTTTCATTTGCAGCAGCAGGCGGTGGTGGACGTTCTTGTCGAGGCTGGGCGTCTTGATCTCGAATTTGTGGATCTTGAAAGCATCGCCATGCAGGATCAGGAATACCGAGAACAGGCGTTCGATGATGAATGGCCAATAGCCGGCATCGGCGTGCATACCCTTGGGGTCGGCCAGCGATGAGTACATGGCCTGCTTGGCCGGCAGGGGCAGCCGCTCGTCGGCAAGCCGGATGATGTTGCCGACGAAGGCGATGTATTCCTTCCAGAAGTGCGGGTTGGCCACGAAGTAGTTGGCCGAGGCGAAATACCGGGAAGGGTAAAGCGCCAGCAACAACTGCTCGTCCAGCCCCACCGTCGAAAAGAATGTTTTCGCCAGGTTGATGAAATTGGGGTGCGAGGTTTCGCCCTGCAGCCAGAGATTGTGGAAAGTGGATTCGGTGCCCGGGTTGGGATTGCAGAAATAACAGTCGTAGCCTGGGTTGGCCTCGATCAGCGCATGCACCTCCTTGCCGCGCAGGCCGGTCTTTTCAAAGAATTTCCAGGACAGCGCACCCCAGTAGTCGCAGCCTTCGACCACGCGGCTACCCGCCAGACGGCGGAACACCTCGAATTCGAGCAGATGGCTGGTGTTGCCGGAATTGTCGAGTGCGACGAAAGCCTCATCGAGCTGCTTGCGCTGGTCGTCGCGATAATAGATCTGGAAAATTTTTACCGTGCCGTGCGATGTGTGCCGGGCCGGCGCTTTTCCGGCCTTGGCCGGCCTGGCTTGTTCGACAGGCGCTTGCTTCACGACAGGCTCTGCGCTTGCTGCCGGCGCACTTTTCCTGGCCGGGGCCGCTTTTTGCGCCACGGCTTTTTTCTTCGCGGCTGTGTTTGCTGGGCTGTTTTTTTTGGAAGGCATCGTGATCTCCTAGGCGGCCTTCCGGTATTCGCGCAGCAGAATCTGCTCAAGGCTTTCGGCAATCTTTTGCGGCTGGTTGCGCAGGGATTTTCTGAATCCTTGCGTGCTGCGCGGGCGGGCTGCCGCCTTGTGCAGGGCCCTGAGATTCGCCACGGTGAATTCGTGCAACGGGCGGCGCGGCGTGGCGAAATAGTGGTGTGAGGCGGCATGCCGGCTGCTGCACAGCATGCCGGCCCGGCCCAGCACCGGCACATCCATGGCCAGGGCTTCGAGCGCGGTCAAGCCGGCCGAGTAAGGCCAGGTATCCACCACGGCGGAGAGCTTGCTCACATGAACAAGAAAATCCTTGTGGCTCTGCGGATGGGTGAACAAAACGGCCACGCGCTTCGATCCTTCAAAGGAAGGCCGCAGGAATTCGGCGATGCGGCTGCGCACCAGGGCCTTGCCGTAGCGCGCATCGATGAACTGGATGACGATCGGCACAGGCATTTGCGCGGCGGCCCGGCGCACGGTCAGGGCAAGTTCGGTCAAAAAGCCGGTGGATACCTTGGCCGGGTTGCCGATCACGCCCAGCAGCAGCACATCGCGCCGGGCCGGCACGGGGTGGGGCAAATAGTCCGGCGGGGTGTAGGCGGTGTAGCCATTGGGTAGATTGAGCAGGGGTTCGGCATACAGTCCCTGGGTTTCGGGCGGGGTCTGGATGCGGTCCGAGATGAAGCCGTCGAAGATGTTCATCCCGGTGGTTGCCGACTGGCCGCCCACCCATTTGTAGATCCGTGGACAGGGCTTGTCGGCGATGGCTTTGAGGACATCGACATCGGACCAGCCGGACATCTCGAGCAGGAGATCGAGGCAGCCTGCGTGCAATGTCTGGCTAAGCTTGGCGGTATTGGCGCGGTCGACATCCACCCACTCGCGGGCGATGGCGCGGAATTTGTTGTTGGCCCAGTCCTTCTTGCTGCCGCGGTCGTAGAACACCAGGTCGAATCGCTGCGCCAGTTGCTCGAGAATGCCATAGGTGAGGAAATACACCGGCGCCGAGCAGAAATAACCCGAGATCAGCCCCACGCGCATTTTTCCGCTGCGGCTTGCCGGGCCTGGTGTTCGCTGCGCAGTAGCCACGCCGTTGTTCAGATGGGTGTTGGCGAACTCGCGGATTTTCCAGGCCAGGTCGATATCGCTTTCTTCGCGGTCGTACAGGCTGGCAACGATGTAGGTCTGCAATGCCGATTCGCGATAGGCCGATCCGCTGATGAAGGGGGTCACGAGTCGGCGCGCGCCGGCTGCATCGCCCACCTGATGCAGCAGCACGTCGGCCAGTTCAAGGGCGATGTCGGCATCGGTCGGGTCGTGCGCGAGTGCCCTGTTCAGGCTGGCCAGCGCCGCATCGACGGCGCCCAGACCCATCTGCGCCCGGGCGTGGATGATCTGCGCCCGCCAGTAGAGGGAATCCTGCTCAGGGATGCGCAAAGCCTGCTGCGATGCCGCCGCAAAGCGCTGCAGCACCAGCAGGCACAGCGCGAAATTCAGCACCACAGCCGTGCTGGCCGGGTTGCGCGCCAGCCAGTCGGCGTAGCGCTGGGCCGCCTCGGCCCACCGCCCCTTCTTTCTGAGCAGGTCGGCCTGGTCGAGTGGAATTTCGGCAATGGCGTTGGCGCTATGCATGTTGCGGTTTCTGTGATTCGCCTACTGGAACAGGAAAACGTTGACCAGTTGGAGCGCGGTGTCGGTGCGCACGCTGGCTGCCAGGAGGTAGTTCAGGTAGTGGTCGGCCAGGGTCAGTGTCGCCGTCACGTAGTCGTCGTTGCTCTGGTAGAGCTGCTGGATGGCGTTAAGTACATCGGTCTTGGAGCGAACGCCGCCCTTGAAGCTCTTTTCATTGGCGGAGACATTGATCTCGGCGGCTTCGATGGTTTCCAGCCGCACGCTGATTTCGTTGTTGCCTGATTTGATCAGCGTCTTGAGGCGTTCGAGGTCGAGCTGCAGTTTCTGTTCGGTTTCACGCAACTGCTCGCGCGCCTTGGTCTCGTTGGCGCGCGCGCTGGCGATGCCGTAATAGCCCTGGGCTTGCAGCGGCATGGTCAGGCTGACCCCAACGTAAGTGTTGCTGGTGTTGTTCGCCTCGGATTTCGAGGCGTTGGCCGTCACCGTTGGCGTGATCGCCGACTTGGCTTTGAGGATGCCCAGATCGGCAATCTCGTGGTTCTGCTTGGCGATCCCCACCTGTGCGTTGGCTTCCTTCACGTCGGGCAGACTTTCAAGATCCGAAACCTTGCGTGCGCGCCGCAGCATCTGAAACTCGGCCAGTTGCGGCACCTCGCCGCAGGTGTAGGCGTAAAGCCGCCGCGCTTCTTCGTGCTTGGCTTCCAGGTTGAGCCCATCGGCCTTGGCCTGCCCCAGCCGCACGCGCGTATCCGCCACGTCGGTCACGGTGCCTTCGCCGAGCTGGTACATTCTCTGCGCGGCCTGGTATTGCAGGGTGAGTGCTTCTACCCTGGATTTATTG
>JBAYVP010000119.1:0-13909 GCA_041674485.1 Sulfuricellaceae bacterium | reverse complement strand
GTATCTACTTTAAATGCCAGGAAAAACGTGACATCAAACCTGCACAGTTTGCGTTTTTTGAGCAATCAAATCCGCCAAAGACGGAAGCTTGAATTTCCCCGTAATTCTGTCGAGAATATAATCATAAAAGCTCACGCCTAATTTTTTTGCAGTCTGATTGACTGTTATGAAGGCGTCTTTTATTTTAGTACCCTTCGCATTTCGGGTTTGAAAGCTTACGTCGCGTAAACGTGCCTGCTTTCTTGCCTCCAATTCAGAGGCGTTATTGTGTAATGGCAACTGCGGATATTTCAATACCAGCAGCAACTCGGTCTTTTTGGCCAGGGTCTTGGCGATGCGTTCATCCAGGTCTTCATAGCCGGTGGAACTTGAGAAGATTTCATCAAACTTCTTTTCCAGAACGGTTATTTTCTCGGGGGTCGGCTCACGTTTGTATTTGAGCAATTCCGTGTAGTACCCCCAATAACGGCTTCGGAAATCGGCCAAGGCGCGCTGATGTATTGGCACAAAAGGCTTGAGCTTCTTATAGTGGCGACCATCGTGAACCCAGCAAAGAGCAAGAAAGCGGGTGAGTAGTTTGAATTGCGGCGCATCATCGGCCAGCAATGTTTGGATGACGGGAAATTCCGTTTGTTGTTGATAATAGGCGATGGCACAGGCTTCGCTAAGGTGAACACTTTGGCGGGCGCTTAAGGTGTCAAGGCAAGCCAGGTGCGCGTTGAATTCAGTTTCATTCATCACATCATCAGACCGCAACTGTGCATCAATCGCAGCACGGGACTTATCGGTCAGCTTAAAAGTGTCAAGCAGTGTTCGGGCTTGAGCGTTGTAAAGATATTGCAACGGCGCCGAATCGGTTAGTACGCCCAATACAGTCAGACGATCTTTGTTGGGTGTGGTGAAGTAAGCGGTAAACAGCGGGCTGCAAACAACTTGGCAATACTGGTTGACCCCGTTGACGCGGGCGCTAGTGTCGTCGATTTGGACATAGTCGCTATGCGCGATGCCGCTACGGTAAATGTCGCTTTTTTCCTGATGGAAAAGGTCGTAACCGCCCGTCCATTGTTGGGAAATATAGGCTGCCGACACTTTGATGCCGAAGTTGTTGAAAAAACCCCATATCCGCTTTTCGGACATATGGCATTCGGTTTTGAAAAACGGGATCAATGTGCGGATGCCAACGCCAAACTCGCCTTGACCCCGCACTTCATCAGGCAACTCGCCGAGGTAGCTTTTGTGCTGAGAGGGGGAATAATAGACTTCGCGACGATATTTGACGTTGTCTGTTCTGATAATAATATCTTGAATCACCACATCCTCGTAGCACTTGAATACGAGGTCATCCGGCAATCCATTTTTGTCCAGCGGACATATTTGCTCGCGGTCTATTTTTATATTCGGCAACTTCGGCTCACGCCGCCGTTTCTTTTTTCCATCAGCATCCCCTGCCGCTTCGCCATTGGAATTTTCAGCATCGGCTTCGGCGAGTTTGCGCTCGACCTCGGATGAAATGTCCTCGCCCTTCTTTTTATTGGCTTTTATATCGGGCTTCCCCTTTTCACCTTTCAGCCGATTGATTTCATCGTTTAGCTTCTGAAGTTCAATTTTTAGTGTGTCATTTTCACCGGCAAGCCGCTCTATGATATTCAGCAACATTTCAACGACACTCTGTGAAACGCCGCCTTCTGCTTGAGAGATTATTTGGCAAATTGCATTTATTTCGGCCTGTAAGTTTTGACTGCTCATAAAGCGTATAGTCCGTTTATCGGTGCCTTATGTCAAGATATTTATGTGAAACAATCCGTTAGACGGATATTGTTGTTACCATGGGATTTAAAGCTGATACCTTTTTTCGCCGCTTTACGTAAATCTTTGTCCAGAGTTGCAAGTGGCAGATTACGCCGACGCGCCAATTCAAGGTACTGAGCGTCATACCCGGAAAGTTTGAATTCTCTCGACATCGCAGCTACGGCAAGCTGAATTCCAGAAGGATCGGCAGCGTCATGAGTAATAGGCAGTTGCGCCAGGCGATACACAAATTCCGTAAGTGCCGATTCGCCAAACTTCCCGCTTTCCTCCGCACAGCGAAGCACATGAATCATTTCGGTGTACCACAATGCCGGAACCCAGGCGGAAGTAGCGCCGAAAGAATCAAGCACCTGGTCTGCATATATCCGGTCGGACTCTGATCCATCCTGGAGCGCCCAGCGAATGGCCACGGATGCATCAAGCACGAAAGCACTTCCCATCAGCGACGCCCCCGCAGGCGCATTTCTACGAATTGCGCCTGATCCATTGCCCCGGTTCGCATGGCCTTGATCGCTTCAATAGCTTCCAGGGTTTGTTGTGCGGCACGGCGGGAACTCGGCACCAAATCCGCCACCGGCTCGCCCCGGTTAGTGATGGTCACCCGCTCACCTCGCTGAACTTGCTTTATTAATTCCGGCAATTTTGTCTTTGCTTCGTACACTCCACATTCGCGCATAGCCATTCCTTAGCGGTTAAATTAATATGATCTAGTCTACACATCAGACCATTACATGCCAAGTAACCAATAAGAATTTATGTTTACTCAAGCCGCCCGTCCCTGTGGCAAACGCACATCCACCACGATTTCCGAGTAGGGTGCAACGGTGCGTCCCTTTTCGTCTTTTTCAACAGCTTGCCATTCGGATAGCTTTTCCACATCGCTGTGTACGTTCTTGTAATCGCGCTTCAAGCGCCGGGCGAGTTCGGCTATGGTCATGGGGCCGCCTTCCCGCAAGACGGCGAGCAAGTCCCAACGGCGCGGAGTAAATATCGCCAGAAGCTGGCCGATGTTGGAAAATCCTACGCTGAAGTAGGGCGCGGGCGTCTCACCCCGCTCCAGCGCTTCCATCGTTTGTGCTGCCCGTGCCAAACTGGATTCCAGGGGTTCGCCCACTGTTACATTCAGGATACGTTCGCTCATTTCCCGGCTCCTTTCACATCGGCCATGAAATCGGCCATCAATTGTTGCGGATTGACGAAACGGTAGCGTTCCTCCCGGTCGCCCAGGTGTTTATGGTCACCCTTGCCGCGCTCGTTGTCGTAACCCACTATCCGCTCACCCTGCACCACATAGACCAGACGGTATTTGTACGGGTGCTCGGAAGGCGGAACCGGCTTCGACACTTGCCGGATCACGATTTCGACAAAGCCGGCACCATACATTTCCTTGGGGGCAAAAAAGTTCAGTGGCTTTCATAGTGGTTATGAGGCCATAGCTTTGGTATGGTGTCAAGCGCCATGAACCTAAAATACTCAGTTGAACCGCAGAGACGCAGAGGCGCTGAGAAAAAACAATAAATTATGGTGTCGTGCGACACTACCCATATTTGGTGAAGCGGAAAATTGTTGTAACTCGTTTGTTTCTCTGCGTCTCTGCGCCTCTGCGGTTAAGCAAATGCGGTTTTTAGGATGAATAACGCTACGCCTTACCCCTCAAAAAACGCCGCCAGTGTCGCCGCCAACGCCTCCGCGTTCGATACATGCATCATCGTAAGATGGTCGCCGGGAACTTCGGTGACGGTAATCGGCTGGCTAAAGTAGGATTGCCATCCCAGGTCATCGGAAGCGCGAATTGCGGCGAATTGTTGCGAGGTCAGGTGTTCCGGTTGTTCCTGTTGCGAGCGCAGCAGGAGCACGCGCGTGTTTTCGGTCAGTTGCTGCGGGGTGTAGCTGGCGCGCAGGTTGGCTTTGTAGACGTCGACGAAGCCGCGGAAGTAGCGGATGTCGGAGCCTTCCGGCAAGACACCCGCCGTCGTCAGCCGGTCGTGCAGCAGCGCCAGTTGCGCGTCGTTGTCGTGGGCGTCGAGTTGTTCCGGCGTCATGGCGACATCGACGCCGTAGAGGTGGCTGACGATGTCCGAGACTTGCGCCAGCCATTTCGATTCGCTCCAGTCTGCGCCGGTGGGTTGGAAGAAGTGCGGCGCGGGGGTGTCCAGCAGCACCAGCGCGTCGGGGTGTTTTCCCGCCGCGCTCAATTTTCGCGCCATTTCATAGGCCACCAGGCCGCCGAACGAGTGCCCGGCCAGGATTAGCGGGGTTTCCTGCCGTTCGCGCTCAATGGCGTCGAGGTAATGCGCGGCCAAGTCTTCCACGCTGGCGTGGGGTGGGGTGACGCCATCCAGCCCCGGCGGTTGCAAGCCGAAAAACGGGCGCTCTTCGCTCATGGCTTGCGCCAGGCCGTGGAAGTAGACGACGTTGCCGCCCGCGCCCGCCGCGCAGAAGAACGGTGCTTTTTTGCCCTGGGTTTGGATCGGCACGACGGATGACCATTCGGCGTGGCTTGCTTTGCTGCGCAGCAAGCGCGCCATGGCTTCCACGGTGGCGCCCTGGAACAGGCTGGATAGGGGCAGTTGCCGACCGAACTGTTGCGCCACTTTGGCCATTAACCGCACGGCGATGATTGAATGCCCGCCCAGGTCGAAGAAGTTGTCCCGGATGCCTATGGGTCTGACGTTCAGGACTTCTTCCCAGATGCGCACCAGTTCCAGTTCGATGGCGTCGCGGAAACCCGCGCGTTCCCCCGCGCGTTCCGCGTGTAGCCCTTCCGGCGGCCTTAACGCTTTGCGGTCGATTTTGCCGTTGGGGGTTAGCGGCATGGCCGGCAGGCGCACGAATAGGCTGGGCGTCATGTAATCCGGCAAGACTTCGTGCAGTGCGCGCTTTAACGCGGCCACGTCCGTTGTTTCGCCGACATAGTACGCGACCAGCCGCGCATCGCCCTCGGCGTTGCTGTCCAGCCCCACGGCGCACTCTGCGATGCCCGGCTGGCGCGCCAGGATGTGTTCGATTTCGCCCAGTTCGACGCGGAATCCGCGCACTTTGACTTGCTGGTCGCCGCGCCCCAGGTATTCGATGCGCCCGTCCGCCAAGTAGCGCGCCAGGTCGCCGGTGCGGTACAGGCGCTGTCCCGGCGTGTAAGGGTCGGGGATGAAGCGCTCGGCGGTCAGGTCGGGGCGATGCCGATAGCCTGCGGCCAGGCCGTCGCCGCCGATGTATAGCTCGCCCGTCACGCCCACCGGCTGGATGCCCATGCCGGCATCGAGTATGTAGATGCGGGTGTTGGCGATGGGCCGGCCTATGGGTATTGTGGCATGGGCGAGGTCGGTTTGCGTCACTTGCTGGACGGTGGACCAGACGGTGGTTTCGGTGGGGCCGTACATGTTCCACAAGCTGGCGCAGCAGGCCAGCAACGGTTTTGCCAGTGCGGACGGCATGGCTTCGCCGCCGCACAGGATTTTCAGTTCGGGGCTGCCTTGCCAGCCTATCGCCAGCAGCAGACGCCAGGTCGCCGGGGTCGCCTGCATCAGGGTGATGCGCTCCGCTTTGATGGTGTGCTTGAGGCTTTCGGCGTCGCGCGTCATCGCCTCGTCGGCAATCACGATTTTAGCGCCCACGCTCAGCGGCAGATAGAGTTCCAGCACTGCGATGTCGAATGATATGGTCGTCACCGCCAGCACGGTGTCGGTGGGACGGATGCCCGGCGTTTCACGCATGGAATGCAGGAAATTGGCTGCGGCGCGATGGCTGATCATGACGCCCTTGGGGTTGCCGGTGGAGCCTGAGGTGTAAATCACGTAGGCCAACGCCGCCTCGTCGGCGGCTGTCGGCGGGGCGGATGCGATTCCGTCTGCTTCGTTAACTTTGTCCAGCAGGAATAGTCGGCAATCCACCGCCGGCAGTTCGGACACAAGCTGCGATTGCGTCACCAACAGGCTGACGCCGGCGTCATTCAGCACGTAGCGGATGCGCTCCGGCGGATAAGTCGGGTCGAGCGGGACGTAGGCGCTGCCGGTTTTGAGGATGGCAAGCAGGCCAATCAGCATTTCCAGGGAGCGCGCGACGGCGATGGCCGCCATGCCGCCCGGCGCCAGTCCCGCCGCGCGCAGGCGTTGCGCCAATTGCTCGGCGCGCTGGTCAAGCTCCCGGTACGTCAGCTTGTGGTTGCGGAATTGCACCGCAATGGCATCCGGGGTGCGTAGCACCTGCGCTTCGAACAGGCCGTGGAGGGTCATGGCGCCCGCGAACGGGATTTCCGTCCGGTTCCACGCGTCGGCGATGCAGGCGGTTTCTTCAGTGGACAGCAACGGCAGGCGGTCCACGGACTGGTGCGGCGCGGCGATGATGCCCTTCAGCAGGTTGGCGTAGTGGTTGGCTAAACGCGCCACTGTGGCGCGCTCGAATAGGTCGGTGTTGTATTCGAAGACCGCTTCCAGCACGCCATTGCGTTCGGTCAGCGCCAAGGTCAGGTCGTATTTCGCCACGACTTGGCGCGCCGGAATTTCCGCCACGTCCAGCCCGTTCAGCGCGGGCGCCACCGAGGGGGTGTTCTGCATTGAGAACATTACTTGGAACAGCGGCGAATAGCTCAAGTTGCGTTGCGGGCGCAATTCTTCCACCAGTTGTTCGAACGGCACGTCCTGGTGCGCGTAGGCTTCCAGGGACATTTGCCGCACATGGGCGAGGAAGTCGCCGAACGGCTGATCTGCTGCCACCGTCAGGCGCATGACCAGGGTGTTGACGAAGAAGCCGATCAGCGCTTCGACTTCGTTGCGCGAGCGGTTGGCGGTCGGCGACCCCAGCACGATGTCGCGCTGCCCGCTGTAGCGCGCCAGCAGCACGGCGAACGCGGCCATCAGCAGCATGTAGCGCGAAACCCCGGACTGGTCGGCATAGCGCTTCAATTGCGCGGAAAGTGTGGCGTCCAGCGACATTTCCAGGGTGTCGCCGGAAAAGCGCTGGATCGCCGGACGCGGCCTGTCCGTGGGCAGTTCCAGCAAGGCGGGCGCACCGGCGAGGCGCGTGCGCCAATAGCCGAGTTGGCGCGTGAGTCCCGCTCCGGCGAGGTGGTTGCGCTGCCAGTGGGCGTAATCCGCATACTGGATGGGCAACGGCGGCAGCGGCGCAGGCAACCCGGCTGCGGCGGCGTTGTAAAGCTTGCTCCACTCGTCCACCATCACGCCCATGGACCAGCCGTCGGAAACGATATGGTGCATGTTGACCAGCACGACGTGATCGTTTTCCCCCAGAATTAACAATGTGCTGCGGAATAACGGGCCACGCGCCAGGTCGAAGTTCTGTTCGGCGTCTTCCCGGACGCGCCGCATGATTTCCTGTTCCTGTTGCCCGGCTGCGAGGCCGCTCAGGTCAAACACCGCCATGTCCGGCAATGCGTCGGCGACGCGCACGACGGGCACGCCATCGACGGTTTCGAAACGGCTGCGCAGCACTTCGTGGCGCTCCGTGATGGCGCGCAGGCTGGCGGCAAGTGCGCGGCGATTTAACGCGCCCTTGATGCGCAGCGCAACCGGCATGTTGTAGGCCGTGCCCGCGCCTTCCAGTTGATCCAGGAACCACAGGCGCTGTTGGGCGAACGACAGCGGCAATGCGCCGCTACGCGCGACCGGTTCGATGGGCGCCGTTCCCGACAAGCGCGCATATCCCAGGCGTTCGGCCATGCCCCAGGAGGGTTCGCCGAGAAAATCTTCCTGGTAAATATCGCGCCAGCGTTCGGCGACGGTGGGGTCGATGCGCTTGTGGGTGTGGAATTTGATGTCCCCCAGCATTTTCGATTCCCGGTAGATGCCGTCGGTCATGCGGTTTTGCTTGTTCTGCCCTTCGTAGATGCCCAGCATGTCCGGCACGAAGTCGATACCGAGGAATTCGCACAGGTTTTTTACCGCTTCCCCCGGCTTTTGCGAGATGGCTTCGAAGCTGATGGCGAATTGGCGCTCTGTGGGTATCCCGGCCAGAAATTCGGCGATGTTGCGGTGGCTTTGCAGCCAGATCAATTCGGCCAAGCGCCGCACGGATAGGTTGTGCGGGTAGCGGAAGAATATCTGGTTGAGCTTGGCTTCCTCGAACGAGCTGATCATGCCGTAAGGGTGGCGATGCAGATGAATGTAGAGCGGCTCGTCGAAATAGTCCTCGGCGCGCTGCATCAGCCCGACATCCAGCGCATAGGAGGGTGATTTGTCGACCAGCACGCGCCCCGGCAGCCAGCTTTGCAATTCGCCGTAAAAATCCTTGACCGACATGTTTCTGTTTTCGCGCGCCGCCATGATGCGCTTGGCCTCGTCGGCGTCCACCTGGAGCGCTTCCATCACCGCCCGTAGGGTGCCCTCCAGCCAAAAGGCGTCGCGGCCCGAACAAATTTCCTTGCGCTGCGCCAGCGTGTCGAAATTGAGCAGTTCCAGTTCGGGCGGCGAGAATAGCTGGGGATGGCCACCGAGCAATACGCGCAACAAGGTTGAACCGGAGCGCGGCGGCGACAGCACAAAGATCATGCGCGGATTTTTGGCTTTTTTAGGTACGGCGGGTATTCGCGCGGTCGGCGGGATCAAGCTGCGGAACGCCTCGACATCTTTTTCATCCACCCGCCCCGCGACTTCCCGCACGGCGTCCGTCTCGCTCGCC
Source organism: Sulfuricellaceae bacterium (assembly GCA_041674485.1). Taxonomy (GTDB): domain Bacteria; phylum Pseudomonadota; class Gammaproteobacteria; order Burkholderiales; family Sulfuricellaceae; genus JAGXQV01. The sequence continues at coordinate 5,467 of JBAYVP010000119.1, read as the reverse complement.
CCGCCCAGCCGCGCCATGGCTTCGGGGTAATGGACGCGCAAATAGTCCACCAGTTGGCGTATCGTGGGCGCTTCGAACAGCGCCACTACGTAAACCACGCTACGGATGCGTTCCTGTATCTTGTTCGCCAGTATCGCGCCGCGTATGGAATCGCCGCCCAGTTCGAAAAAGTTGTCGTCGATGCCGATATTCGCCACATTCAATACGCTGCTCCATAGCTCGGCCAGCAATAGCTCGATGGGCGTCCGGGGTTGGGCGGAGGCCGGTACGGCTTTCGCCCCGGCGGCGTTGAATTGCGCCAGCAGATTCGCCAGCGCCTTGCGATCCAATTTGCCGTTCGCGGTCAGCGGCAGCCGTTCCAGCACCAGCACCACGGCGGGCACCATGTAATCGGGCAATAGCGCCTTTAGATGCGCGCGCAACTTTGATGGCAGCATTTCGTCCTGCCAGTCGCGGGAAGCCACATAGGCGATCAGGCGCGCACCGGCTGTTTCCTCGCGCGCTTCGACTACGGCATCGGAGACTTGCGCATGTTTCGCCAGACAGCTTTCGATTTCTCCCAATTCGATACGAAAACCGCGCACCTTTACTTGATGGTCGATGCGCCCCAGGTATTCCAATTGCCCGTCAGCGCGCCAACGCGCCAGGTCGCCGCTGTGGTACTGGCGCTCCCCGTTGGAAAGGGTAAAGCGCTCGGCGGTCAATTCCGGCAAATTGAGGTATCCCTTCGCCACGCCCGCGCCGCCGACCAGGATTTCGCCGCCCACGCCCACCGGAACTAGTTGGCCGTAACGATCCACCAGTTCGATGGAAAGGTCGGGCAGCGGACGCCCGATGACGCTGCCGCCCGCCGCGATGTCCTGCGCGGTCAGGCGGTGGAAAGTGGTATGCACGGTGGTTTCGGTGATCCCGTACATATTGATGAGGCGCGGCGCATCCAGCCCGTGGCGATCCACCCAGCCGGACAGGCTACGCGGATCGAGCGCCTCGCCGCCGAAGATCACCCATTTCAGCGCAAGCTTGCCTTCCGGCGCGCCCTGCAAACGGCGGTCCGCCTCTATCAGTTGGCGGAAAGCCGACGGGGTCTGGTTGAGCACCGTGACACCGGTCTGCCGCAAAAACGCGTGGAACTGATCGGGCGAGCGGCTCACCGCGAACGGCGCCACCACAAGCTGGCCGCCATACAGCAGCGCGCCCCACAATTCCCAGACGGAAAAGTCAAAAGCATAGGAGTGGAACAGGCTCCACACGTCATCGGCGCCGAAGCCGTACAACGACTCGCTACAAGTGAACAGACGCAGCACGTTGGCGTGGGTCACTTCCACCCCCTTGGGGCGTCCGGTTGAACCGGAAGTGTAGATGACGTAGGCCACATCATCGGCCTCGCTCCGGTCTTCGGGCGGCGTGGGCGCTTCGTCCGCCAGCGTGGGGTCAGCGAGATCAATCACGGCAGCCTCGACCGGCGGCGTGGCGCGATGCGCCAGCACGACCTCCAACCCGCTATCCTGCGCCATGTAGCGCAGACGATCTTCGGGATAGGAGGGATCAAGCGGGACATACGCCGCGCCCACCTTGAGTATACCCAATATACCCACCACCAGTTCAAGGGAGCGCTCGACGCACAACCCGACGCGCCCGCCGCGCGCAACGCCCATGCGCCGCAAGCGCTGCGCCACCCGGTTGGCGCGTTCATCAAGCTGCCGATAAGTAAGCTGGGCATCCTCATAGCGCACCGCAACGGCAGCGGGATGCATTCCTGCCTGTAGCGCAAAGCTGCGGTGCAGCGCGCCATCCGCCGGGAAACGCGCCTCGCCGCCGCGCCAGGCGCGCAGTTCACGCACTTCCGCAGCATTCAGCATGGGCAACGTGCGTATCGCGGCGCCCGGCGCACCGATCAAACCCTCCAGCAAATTCTTGAAATGCGCGGTCATGCGAGTGACGCTGGCCTGCTCGAACAAATCGCAGTTGTAGCGGAAAAAGCCATTGATGCCCTGCGCGGTTTCCTCCATGGAAAGCACCAGATCGAACGGCGCATGCAAAGTTTCGGTGGGCTGCGGCGCGATGCTCAAGCCCTCCAACGTCACTTCGCCCATGGGCGCGTTTTGCAGCGCAAACAACACTTGGAATAGAGGCGTGTGATCCAGGCTGCGCTCCAGGTCCAGCGCCTGCAAAAGCTGGTCGAACGGCATTTCGCGGTGCTCGTAGGCTTCCAGCGCGGTCTTGCGCACGCGCTCCAGCAACTGGAGAAAGGTCGGATTGCCGCTCAAATCCAGCCGGAACGCCAGGGTGTTAAGAAATAGCCCGATCAGCCCCTCGGTCTGGCTATGGGGGCGCACCGCGATGGGCGAACCGATGACCAGCTCTTCCGTATCCGCATAGCGGCACAGCAGCACGCCGAAACCCGCCAGCAGCGCCATGAAAGGCGTCGCGCCGGCCTGGGCGCACAACTTGCCCAGCCGCGCAGCAAAGTCGGCATCCAGATGGAAATGCACAGCCTGCCCGCGATTGCTGCGCACCTTGGGGCGCGGGTGGTCCGTCGGCAGTTCCAGGAAAGTGGGCGCGCCCTCCAGCTTGTCCAACCAGTAACTTTGCAGGCGTGCCAACCGCTCGCCATTCATGCGCGCCCGCTCCCAATGGGCATAGTCGGCATACTGGATGGGTAGCTCAGGCAATAGCCCGGCGCTGTCCGCTTGTCCTGCGGCAAAGGCGCGATACAGTTGCGACAGCTCCTCCACCAGGATGCCCATGGACCAACCATCGGAAATAATGTGGTGCATGGTCAGGATGAAGCAATGCTCATCTGCGGCAAGCTTCAGCAACAGCGCCCGCATCAGCACTTCGCCGCGTTGCAGGTCGAACGGCGTCATCGCCTCCCGCTGTATAACGCGCGCCACTTCCTGTTCTCTGGCCGCCGGGTCGTCAGCGCTCAAGTCGTGCAGCGGCAACGCCAGTTCGACGCCGGACAGCACGATCTGCACCGGCGCGTCGCCCTCGATGCGGAACGCGCTACGCAACACCTCGTGGCGCTGCACGATCGAATTAAGTGAGTGCTCCAGAGCCTGGACGTTCAGCTTCCCGCACAGGCGCAACACAATGGGCGGCATCACGAAAGTCGCCGAATTGCCGCGATCAAGCCGATCCAGGAACCAGAAACGCTGTTGCGCGGTCGATAGCGGCAGCCCCTGCCCGCGCGGTTGCCGGGGAATCGGCGCTTCGTCCCAGGCGTTATCCAGCGCGCGCTGTTCGAGCAGCGCCACCAGCGCTTCCTTCTGCTCGCCGAGCCGCGCCAGCAACGGCTGCGTCATCACCCCCTTGGGCGCGCTGTAGCGCAAACGCCCGGCTTCGACGGACAGCCTTACATCGAGGGCTTCCAACTCGGACAACAGCAACAATGCGGCATTCATCGTAAAACCAACTCCAAATAAATTTGAAAAACAGGGGTTGCGCGCTCCCATGACAAAAAAATGCCATAGGTCATGTATCAGTCAGGCTCCGGCTTGGGAACGGGTGCGAATGTTTTGCGCACCAACCGTTCCGCGCTCCGCAGGGGAACAAGCATTCCCATACTTATGCAGCAGTTGATTTTACCTCAGAACGGAGCTGATTTCCCGGCTATTCAAGAAACGTGCGCAATATCCTGTTGGCGGTGCGCGAGGCGGGCAGCATGAGCGCTGCGCCTGATTTGTCCCGTTCCCATGCGTAGCGCTGGAATGCAGTCAACGCCGTCAGGCTGTCGGGTATGCATCAGACGCGGCTGAATCCGCAAACCGTGGCCGCGCAAGGTATACCTTGCCGGATTCGGGACGCGACGCATCCCGGGCTGCATTCCCGCATAGGGCGCATCGTTACATACAAGATCGTTACACACAAGTATCAAGCTACCGTATGGTGAATAGCGCGGCGTATCCGGCATTGTCGCTCCCTCACCACTGCGGCATTTTGACTCACGCGAAGGCGCAAAGCCGCGAATGGAAAAACAGATGAAGAATGTTGAGGAGATTTCGGCGAAGGATGGCGTCAAACGTATCGTCAACCAGCACACGAATTTCGCGTCTTCGCGTGAATCAACAGGGTTTTCTGATCATTCCCACGCTCCGGCACTCATCGTTACACACATCTTATTGTAAGAGTTTAGGTTGGGGTATGTTCATTGAGGCAAGAGCTTCCCGCGCTTCCAGAGCGATGACGAAGTCTCTCATGCGTTGCAAACCAATCCACATCGTCTTGGGACCTGGCGGTCCATCGTGTTTACGTCCAAGATATCCTCCCAAGCTGGCTATCAAGCAAACCAACTCACCTAAACGGGGTGGTTTCTGCGGCGGTAAACAACGTTTAACCACGATATATGCCGCCTGCCATTCCTGGCGATCAAAAAGCACTTCGCAATCAAGGTCTGGGCAGGCGCGTCCCAGCATCAGGGTAAACAATACCCGCCAAGCAATGATCATGTATAGTGCCAAGCATAGATTTGCCCGGTTTTTCCATGGTGAGGACTCCGCGCCAACCTTCGCTGACTGTGTGCCTCTGTAATAACAAATAAATATTGACGCCTTAATTATTTGTTATTACAATTAATCCATGTTTACGGATTATAGAATCCCCTGAATTCATCATCTGGTCTGCTCAGGTTTGGAGCGATACCGAGCGTGTTGAGTTTATCGACTGGATCGCCGATAACCGCCCTTGCGGGCGATGTTATCCCCGGTGCAGGCGGTTTGCAGGCATGGGCAAGCGTGGCGGTGCGCGGGTGATTTATTACACCCGGCTGACCAGCGGTGAGTTGGTGCTGCTGTTGGTATATGCCAAAGCCAAGTTTGACAACCTGCGACCCGAATTTTTATTGAAGTTGAAGGAGCGTTTTGATGAAAAAACCAATTGAGCAAGCGATTGATCCTGAAATGGCCGAGTTCGAGGCGGCATTGCTTCGCTCAATCGATCAGTCCAAGCGCGGAGAGGGGCGCATAACTACGCCCGAGCAGATCATGGCGCGTCGCCAGGGGCGCCCGGTGGGCAGCATCAAGGCGGCGCCGAAAGTGGCAACGACCATCCGCCTGTCGCCTGATGTATCGGCTGCTTTTCGCGCCACGGGCGCCGGCTGGCAGACGCGCATTGACGCGGCGTTGCGAGACTGGCTCAAAACCCATTCTCCAGCGTAGCCTAAGCTGGACTAGCCGGAACCGCAGAGACGCTTCAGGCGCGGAGGAATAACGAAATCTCCGCGTCTCTGCGGTAAAGCTTTTTCCGGCTTGGGTCACTTCGCCGCTACTCAGTGCTCCCCCTTGGTGCGCATCAGTCCCGCCAGCCGGTTGCCTTGTTTTTGCGGGCCGCCTTTGGGGAAGATGAGGTGCAGGTAGTGGTTGTTGCCTTTTTCCTGCCCCCATTGTTCGCGGAAATGTTTGATCATCAGCCGCACCTGGGCTTGCACTTGGTGCGCTTCGTAGTGGCTGCGCAGGAAATGGATTACTTG
>JBAYVP010000118.1:0-13933 GCA_041674485.1 Sulfuricellaceae bacterium | reverse complement strand
GCCGCCGTTCCATGCATTCCGGGCTTCGTTGAGGCGCAAGCGTCGGGCATAGCCAGCCTGACACCCTTCTGAGTAAAATATTCGCCCGCTGGCCGAAAGGCGTTGGCAATAAACAGGGGTTATAGTTGCTGTTTGGCGCTCGTTTAAGGACTTATATGCGACCATTGTTGTTATTTACGCCATTGATATTTATGACTAAAAAAGCTGTTTCTTGAGAGCCTGTCGAACCATGAACGGGGAAGTTTTACCCTGTCCGTAAGTGATGCAGATATTGTCCAACCAACTAAACAAATCTCTGCCCCAGCCGTGTCCTCAAAACCCAATATGAGCCTATTTTTAATCCGTTCGCCCTGTGCCTGTCGAAGGGGGAACGGATTAAAAATAAGGTAGGTATAACCTCAGCAATTTATTGGCGCCCCGAAGACGAATCGAACGTCCGACCTACCCCTTAGGAGGGGGTTGCTCTATCCACTGAGCTACCGGGGCTTGCCGGGGGAGATTATATCAGTTTACGGCCATCTTCGTGCCCTGTGGACTATGTGTTCGGCAACACCCAATTCGAATGCCGCACACATGACTCGGAAATTATTTTTGCATTTGGAATTGCCGAGCGGATACCGGGCGCTACGGCGAAGCACGCCACCTATCCGGGAAGTGTTGTGCTCCCGCCCGCATTACAAGCGCTTCAGCGGAATATCGTATTTTTTCAATGCATAGCCCATCTGGCGCGGTGTCAGGTTGAGCAGGCGCGCGGCTTTGGCCTGCACCCAGCCGCATTTTTCCATCGCCTGGATCAACTGTTCGCGTTCCGTCTGCGTGTGGTCGCCGTCCGGGGCGTCCGCCGCGACATGGTCGTTTTCCGCTACGCTCGGCGGCGCGGGTTGGACGCTTGCAACTATCGGGATAACGGTGTGGGGGCGGGTGTGATTGCCCAGCGCCGAGGAGTAGCATAGCCCTTTCTGGCACATCAGATCGGCGTGGCGTATCATATTGCCGCGCGTCATGGTCGCCATGCGCTCGATGCAGTTTTCCAGTTCACGCACATTGCCCGGCCAGCCGCACTGCGTCATGGCTTGTATGACTTCCGGGCTTAAGGTCAGGCGGCGCTTGTTTTCGCGGTTGAATTTCTCCAGGAAATGCTCCGCCAGCGCCGGGATGTCTTCGCGCCGCTCGCGTAGCGGCGGCAGGAAAATCGACACGACATTGATACGGAAATACAGATCGGCGCGGAATTCCTCTTTTTTCACCATTTCTTCCAAGTTGCGGTTGGTCGCGGTGATCAAGCGCACATCCACCTTGATGGTGCGGTTGCCGCCAACCCGCTCGAATTCACGCTCCTGCAATACGCGCAGCAACTTGGCCTGGAAGGCGGGCGAGATGTCGCCGATTTCGTCGAGGAACAGCGTGCCGCCGTGCGCTTGCTCGAAGCGCCCCTTGCGTTCATGCATGGCGCCGGTGAAAGCGCCTTTCTCGTGGCCGAACAGTTCCGATTCCAACAGGCTTTCCGGCAACGCGGCGCAGTTGAGTTTAACGAACGGCCCGTTCTTGCGCGCGCTGAGGTAGTGGATGGCGCTCGCAATCGCTTCCTTGCCGGTGCCGGATTCGCCGCGCAGCAGGATGGTCGCCTTGCCCGGCGCGGCCTGATGCACATCGGCGAACACCTGCTGCATGCGCTTGGCTACGCCAATCACGTTATCGAGGCTGAATTTGCCCTGTAATTCCTTTTGCAGGCGGAATTTTTCCTGCATCAGTTGTTCGCGCTCGGCGGCGACATTTTGATGCAGCAACACCGTCTGACCAATCAGGTTGGCGACCATGTACAGGAAGCGTACATCCTTGCGGAAATTCCCCGCCGTGGGGCTATCCTCGCGGTCCACGCTGAGTACGCCGATACACCGCCGCCCCACCTTGATCGGCACGCCAATAAAGGCGATTTTTTCGTCTTTCAGGTTGCGCGCCCCGGTGCGGTTGAGGAACAGCGGTTCCTGGGAAATATCGGGAATCACCGCCGGCACGCAGGTTTGCAGGATGCGCCCGGTTACGCCCTCGCCGATCAGAAAACGTCCGCGCCCGATCTCGTCATCGTTCAAACCGATGGCGGCAACCGCTCGTAATTCACCATCCTGGAGCAGGCTTGCCACACTTCGGTGCATTTGCAAATGGGAAGACAGCAGGTTGAGCACCCCGCGCAAAGTCTTGTGCAGGTCGAGCGACGAGCCTAACACCTTGCTGATCTCGTAAATAGTGGTCAATTCGAGCGATTCTGTGTGGTTGTTCATGATGGCTGCCTTGAAGTTGTCACCTTGTGAGTTAAGCAATTGCCGCGCCAGACCGGGTGAGGGCGACGTTCACAGGGCGAATCATCGCATATTCACTTGACATAAATCGCTTAAGCTTGTCTCATTCAGGGTATGGATCAAATATCGCCAGAGCTGGCCAAAAAACTCACTATCGCCGTTGAGCGCATGCCCGCGTTTCCGAAAAGCGTGCAGAAAATACTCGAACTGACCCGGAATATGGATGTTCAGCCGAAGGAACTGGTGCAAGTCATCGAGAAAGACCCGGTGATGACGGTTAAAGTTCTCAAGGTGCTCAATTCCGCCTATTTCAGCCTGCCCAACAAAATCACCTCAATCAACCATTCGGTGGTTTACCTGGGCTTTAACACTATCAAAAATCTCGCCCTCAGCATCGCCGCAGTCGGCATCTTGCCCAAGCGCAACGAAGCCGGCTTCGATATCCAGCAATACCTGATGCATTCCCTGACCACGGCGGGCATCGCCAAGCTGCTGGGCAGCAAATTATCCGGCACCGACCCGATGGATTGCTACATCGCCGGCCTGTTGCACGATTTCGGCAAAGTGGTGTTCGCCCAGTTTCTGCCCAGCGATTTCCGGCAGGCCATGCTGAAAAGCGCCCAGGAAAACCTGCCCCTGTATTCGGCGGAAAACCAGGTTATCGGCGTAGACCACACGGTCGTAGGCTCCATGCTGGCGGAAAAATGGCAATTCCCTCAAATGCTGGTCGATTGCATACGCAACCACCACTCCGCAGAAGGGGAGGAAAGCGGCATGTGGGCCAGCGTCTATGCCGCCAACCAGATCAGCAAGACCATGGCATTCGGCGATAGCGGCAACCCTTGCATAGAAGCATTGCCGCCAGCCGTGCAGCGCTATTTCGGCGGCGATATCGACGGGATCATCGCCTCGCTCGGCGATTTATCGAAAATCGCCGAGGAAGCCTCGTTATTTTCCCAATTGGACAAAGCATGATCCTAGAAACCTCAGTTGACCGCTCGACCGGATATTCAACAGCATGATTCCAAAAAAATTCTTCATAATGTTTCATTTTGTCCGTTTAGCAAGTCCGCTACGGGGTGGATTGCACGGTTTTCCGGGCGCATGGCGGCGTTGCAACTATAAGAGAAGAGAATGGAACAACCATTCTTCGTCGTTGCGCCTCTTGTGCCCAAGCCGTCGGGCTGTCGGGTATGCCCTGCACCCGGAAAACCGCACACTCCACCCCGTTCAACTGAGGTTTCTAGGATGAAAATCAAATTCTGGGGGGTGCGGGGCTCCATCCCCTCGCCCGGACCCAACACCGTCAAATACGGCGGCAACACCACCTGCATCGAGATACGCACCGACGACGGCCAATTGATCGTTCTGGACGGCGGCACCGGAATATTCGCGCTATCGCAGACGCTGCTTCGGGAAATGCCGGTCACCGCCAACGTCTTCATCACGCACACCCATTGGGATCATATCCACGGCCTGCCTTTTTTCATCCCGATTTTCATCCCCGGCAACAAACTCAGGCTGCACGGCGCCTTCGACCCGATTTCCGGACGCGGCATCGAACATATCATGGAAGTGCAGTTGCAATACAGCTATTTCCCGGTGCGCGAAGCCGAAATGAAAGCCAAGATCGAATACGAAACCCTGATGCCGGAGCAAAGCCTGCAAATCGGCGCGACCACGGTCACCCCCATGCTGCTTAACCACCCCGTCATCAATTTCGGCTACCGTATCGAGTGCTCCGGTAAATCGGTGTTTTTCACCGGCGACCACGAGCCGCATTACAACATCTATGCTCCCGGCGACGAAAGCTACGACGAATATCAGGCGCTGATAAGCGAAAAGGAAAAGGCCATTCTTGCCGCGGTGCGCGGCGTGGACGTGCTGATCGCCGATTCTTCCTATACCATCGAAGAATATCCGGGAAAAAAAGGTTGGGGGCACGGCACCTTCGATTCCAGCATCGTCCTGTCCAAACAGGCGCAAGCCAAAATCCTCTACTGCACCCACCACGAACCGACCCGCAGCGACGAAGCGCTGGAAAGGGAATTTGCAAAAGCACTGGCGCGCCACCCCCGGCAAAACGGCGATCCCGACTATCGTCTGGCGCGCGAGGGAGATGAAATTGAAATTTAGTCGCGGTAGGATTTTCATTATCCTAAGCCGGACTATTGCCGGAACCAAAAATATTTACCGCAGAGACGCAAAGACGCAGAGAAATAACGAACTCTCTGCGTCTCTGCGGTGAAAGCATTTTGCCGGAGAACCGCACCAGTGCTTGATCTACGACACATTCTACGTAGATAGTGTAAAGACTTGGTCGATAAGTGACTAAGCCGGACAAGGAGGCACACCAAACGGGCTAAGCAGATCGGGAGGTAATTAATGGACAGTTTCTAAGTGACTGGAAAGCTCAGTTGAACAGGCTAAGTTTGTTACGCTGTGCCAGTTATTTCGTCAATGCCAGGAACAGCTCCGGCAACCGTTCCGGCAGGCGCTGGATGTTGTCGATGACGGTGTAGCGTTTGCCGAAGATGTCGCTGACGTATTCGTCGGCTTTCGGGTCGAGGTTGATGCAGTAGGCGTATATGTTTTTCCGATCCAGTTCCTTCACCGCCTGGCGGGCGTCGGCTATCAGCGTGCGGGCGTCCTTGGCGTCCACGTCCGCCGGTTCGCCGTCGGTCAGGATCAGCATTAGTTTTTTGTCGGCCTTCTGGTTTTCCAGGTAGTGCGCGGCATGGCGCATCGCCGCGCCCATGCGGGTGGAATATTGCGCTTGCAGCGCGGCCAGGCGGCCTTTCACCCGGTCGTCCCATTTTTCGCTGTAGCCTTTGATGTGCAGGTAGCGCACGTCGTGGCGCGTGTTGGAGTGAAAGCCGCCGATGGCGAACGGGTCGCCCAGTTTGTCCACCGCCCAGGCCAGCAGCGATACGGCTTCCCGGCTGAGTTCGAGGATGCTTTGCGCGCCGCCGGCGACTTTTTTATTGAGCGATTCGGATAAATCCAGCAGCAGCATCACCGCAATGTCGCGCCCGCTGGTTTTGTGGCTGGCGTTGATGCGCGGGTCGGGGGTCGCGCCGCTCTTGAAGTCGATTAGCGAGCGTAGCGCCACGTCCAGGTCCAGTTCGCTGCCTTCCTCCTGGTAGCGGATGCGCATCTTGTCCTGCGGCTTGAGCAGGTCCAGCAGGCGTTTCAGGCGTTTTGCCAGCGCTACGTTCTTTAGTAGCAACCGGTCGATTTCCGCCGCATCGCCGTTGGGGTGCAGGGCTTCGTATACGCTCACCCAGTCTGGACGGTAAGTCTGGCTGGCGTAGTCCCATTCGGGGTAATGGCGCGGCGGCAGCCCCTTGAGTTCTTCGTCCGGCTCGATTTCGCGGTTTTGGTCGAAGGCTTCTTCTTCGTCGCCTTCCTCAATGAATTTCCACATCTGGCGGTTGTCGTCGCGGTAGTCCACCACGGTGTCGGTGAAGTGGACGTTGGGCAGTTGGTCGCTCTGGCGGCGCGTTTTCGCGCCGAACGCGACCGCCAGATCGACCATTTCCTGGGTGTCGGCGTCGCGCTGTTCCAGCAGCGCATGAAAGCGCCGGGCGAATTCAATAATGTCGGGGTTCCGGTACGGGTGATGCGGGTCAAGTATCGCGCGTGACAACATCGCCAGGCGATGGCGGATCGCCGATTCGCAGGCCGGGTCGCAGGCGTCTTCCGCCGGGATCGGGTGCAATGCGCTGAAAATGCGGCGCAGGCCGGGATATTCGCGCATCGCCAGGCATTCCACGCGTGCGTCTTCGAACAGTTCGACCGCCATGCGCTGGAACGGGCTTAAATTATCGGCGAAAACCGCCACCGTCCAGCGCTTGTGGGCGGCGATGTGCGCCAGCGCGGCGCGGTAGCGGTCCAAGCCGGTGACGCCTCCCGCAAAGTCGTCGTAAACATCCGGCAGGCGTATGCCCAGCTTGTCGTAATAGGGTATTGGCTTGCGCAGCTCATCGAAGCCGGGCGAGTACGGCACAAAACGGTCGCTGTCGCGCCACAGCCCGCGCAGGTATAAATCCAGCTTGCGCTCGTTGTCCACCAGCAATGTGCCGTGACGTTCGTGCTGCAACACCGCGCGGCTGTCCGCCGATTGCCAACTGAAATAGTCCTGCTGCCGGTCGGGATGGTCGCCGTAGTTGCGGATGCCGTATTCCACCCAGTTTTTCAGCCCTTGCAGGGATACCAGCGCCAACAAATTGGGCGTCTGCTTAAAAAAATCCGGCAGGCCGGGGCTAGGAAAGGTCTGGTGGATGCCGTGGATAGACCCCGTGGTGCGCGCCATGAAATCCCGCGCCAAATCCAGGTAGCCCTGCATTTGCTCCTGAGAGCGCAAGCGCTTGGCTACAGCCGCCAGGGATTGCAGAAAGGGGGCAATGGCAGCGCTGTTGGGCGATTTTCCGAGGATGCGGATGAAGGCCATCACGCTGGGCAACGCGGTCTCGCCCAAGACGGCGGCGACCGACGGCCATTTTTCCAGGAATATCAGCACCGGCTCGACCCCACGCCCCATCCGGCAGAGAAACCCAGCGCTATCCAGGTAGGCGTTGACACCCTCGTCGGACAATATGGCCAGCGCCTCGGCCATGCAGTCGTCGAACACCTGAGGCACTTGCCCGAAGCCGCAATTCATCCGCTCCCGGTAGATTTTCATTTTCGGGTGTTCGTAGGACAAAGGACAGGCGACAGAAGCCTGAAGACGGCTTTCTTCGGTTGGGATGTTTGTCATGTTTACAGCGTTTTCAATCAAGAATAGTTACAACAAACCTCAAACCAATGGCGGTGGATAAGCGTAATACATCAACCAATACTCGGTGAAATCTTCATAGCTCAATATGGAATTGCGTGGGTAAAATCACCCAGACTTGCCATCTTGCTCCGTTCATCCTTCGACAGGCTCAGGACGAACGGAGCAAGATGGCAAGCCCGCCGTAGGCAAAACTGATGAAATAAAATCCGTTCATCCTTCGATCCTTCGGCGAAGCTCAGGACAGGCCAAGCTCAGGGCGAACGGATTAAAAATAATGCAGGGAGTCGAAGGTGCAAAATACAGAAGCACCTCAAAATCTGTCCTCTGTCTTCTGTCTTCTGTCCTCTGATATCAGGCAAACACTGCGTCTATCGCATGATCCAGCGTGTCGCGTATATCCGCGTCGTCGGTGATTGGGCGCACCAGCGCCATGCGGCAGGCGTCGCGCGGTTCCACGCCGCCCTTGATCAATGTGGCGGCGTATACCAGCAGGCGCGTCGAAATGCCTTCGTCCAGCCCGTGACCTTTCAGGTTGCGCGCGGTGGCGCCGATTTTCACCAGTTTGGCGGCAAGTGCTTCGTCCGTGCCGGTTTCCTGCGCCACGATGGCGGTTTCAAGCGCCGCGTCGGGATAATCGAATTCGAAAGCGGTGAAACGCTGCTTGGTGGATTGCTTCAAATCCTTCATCAGGTTCTGATAGCCGGGGTTGTAGGAAATCACCAACTGAAAATCGGGATGCGCCGCCAGCAACTCACCCTTCTTGTCCAGCGGCAACGTGCGGCGGTGGTCGGTCAGCGGGTGGATTACCACTGTGGTGTCCTGGCGCGCCTCGACGATTTCATCCAGGTAGCAAATCGCGCCGATGCGCGCTGCAGTGGTCAGCGGGCCATCCAGCCAGCGTGTGCCGTTGGCGTCCAGCAAATAGCGCCCGACCAGGTCGGATGCCGTCATGTCTTCGTTGCAGGCCACCGTAATCAACGGTTTGCAGAGCTTCCACGCCATGTATTCGATAAAGCGCGACTTGCCGCAACCGGTGGGGCCTTTCACCATCACCGGCAGGCCGGCGGCATAGGCGGCCTGAAAAAGCGCGACTTCGTTGGATTGCTGCCGGTAGAACGGTTCTTTGGTTATTTTGTACTGGTCTTTGTTGCTCATGACGCTCTCCAGCTTATCCGCATGACAAAAATTCGAGGATTGGCGTGAAGCTATGCCGCACCGGCCAACAGGCTCTCATAGGGAATCCGCAAGCCATCGTGCAGGCGTTTCACCATGCGCAGGCTTAATGGACGCTTGCGGTTCAACACTTCCGATACGCGCCCGCTGGGTCCGATATACGTTTCCAGGTCGCGCGCCGTCAGTCCCTGCTGCTCCATTCGGAATTTTATCGCGTCTACCGGATCAGCCGGGCCGATGGGGTAGTGCTTGTTTTCATAGGCCTCAATCAACGTCACCAGAATTTCCATTTCATCGGCTTCCGGTGTGCCTTCCCCGGCTTGGAAGATGCCTTCGAGACGGCGGAAAGCCGTGTGCAACTCTTCGTCGTTGCGGATGGGTTTAATATTCATTTACGGTCTCCACATTAATCTTGTCGTACTGCGCATGGGCGCCTATGAATTTCACCCAGGCAATTCCGGCGCGGTATTGCATTTCTACAACCAGGCGGTATTTGTTGCCGCAGATGTTAAACACGACGCGGTTGTTGCCGCAGATACTGGCATTGCCAAATTGGTCTTTCACCGCCTGCGGCGACGCCCAAGTCGCTTTCAGCGCCTCTTCGTACCAGCTTTTTAGATTTCCTTCCACATCGCTGTAAGCCGGCTGCTCCCAGAATCTTTTTAACGTGCTTTTGGCAATAACCCGCATAACTAAAGAACGCCTCTAAAAATCTCCCGTATTGGGAGCATTGTACCCATGAACGCACCGGATTATCAAGGAGGCGCTCTTCGCGCACTGCTTAGCCCGCTCAATACGGACGGTTGACTTGGCGCAACATCGGCTTATTCTATCCGCTTTCGCTCAACCTTACCTCGGGAGTATCCCATGCGCCAAACCAAAATTCTGCTGGACGAGTCCGAAATCCCCACCCACTGGTATAACGTTGTCGCCGACATGCCCAACCCGCCCGCGCCGCCGCTGGGGGCGGATGGAAAACCCATAGGCCCGGAAGCGCTGACTGCGATTTTCCCGATGAACCTGATCGAGCAGGAAATGTGCGCCGAGCGTTGGGTTGCGATCCCCGAGCCGGTGCGCGAAATCTACCAACTGTGGCGTCCTTCGCCGATGTTCCGCGCCCACCGCCTGGAAGCAGCGCTTGGCACCCCGGCGAAGATTTACTACAAATACGAAGGCGTCTCCCCGGCGGGTTCGCACAAGCCCAATACCGCGATAGCCCAAGCCTATTACAATAAGGAAGCCGGCATCAAGCGCATCGCCACCGAAACCGGCGCCGGCCAATGGGGCTGCTCGATGGCGCTGGCGGGACAAATGTTCGGGCTGGAAGTGCGCGTGTACATGGTCAAGGTGAGCTACGGCCAGAAACCCTATCGCCGCTCAATGATGCAAACCTGGGGCGCGGAAGTTTTCGCCTCCCCCAGCATGGAAACCCACACCGGGCGCGCCGCGCTGGCGGAAAACCCGGACAACCAGGGTTCACTCGGGCTGGCGATTTCCGAAGCGGTGGAAGACGCCGCCTCGCGCGCCGACACCAGCTACGCGCTAGGCTCGGTGCTCAACCATGTGCTGCTGCACCAGACCGTGATCGGCCTGGAAGCCAAGAAACAATTCGAGAAAGTGGGCGACTACCCGGACATGATTTTCGCGCCCTGCGGCGGCGGCTCCAATTTCGGCGGCGCGGCCTTCCCGTTCCTCGCCGACAAGGCGGCAGGCAGGAATGTGCGTCTGGTGGCGGTCGAGCCGACCTCCTGCCCGACGCTAACCAAGGGGCATTACGCCTACGATTTCGGCGACACGGCCAAACTCACACCGATGACGCTAATGTACACCCTGGGACACGACTTCATGCCGCCCGGCATCCACGCCGGCGGCCTGCGCTACCATGGCGATTCCGCGCTGGTGTCGCAGCTCTACCACGAAAAACTGATTGAGGCGGTGGCCGTGCCGCAACTGGCAACCTTCCAGGCCGGCGTCTCCTTCGCCCGCGCGGAAGGCATAGTCCCCGCCCCCGAATCCAACCACGCCATCGCCGCCTGCATGGATGAAGCGCTACGCTGCAAGGAAAGCGGCGAAGCCAGAACACTGTTCTTCAATCTATCCGGTCACGGCCATTTCGACATGGCCGCCTACGACAGCTATTTCAGCGGCAAACTGGAAGATTTCGCCTACCCGGAAGAAGCCATCAAGGCCGCGCTGGAACGGCTGCCGAAGGTGGGGTGAGTAACGCCCGCTGGGGGCAATCCAACCGGACAATTTCTCCCGAGCAAGGCATAAACCTAAGCCGGAAGCCAACAAACGTTTAGACAGGATTTACAGGATGAACAGGATAGAAAACCCATCCTGTAAATCCTGTTCATCCTGCCCTTGTTTTTTTGCGGAAAGCCGCTCCAGTGCTTGATCTACGATAGGTTCTTGTCACCAATTGCTTGTGACTTGGCCAGTAAGTGGCTACTCACTGTGGAGGACGCAGAGGGGAGCGCCCCGGTTATTCCTCTGTGGTGAGCTGGTTATTTGCGTCTCAGTAATGATCCCTGCATTGCGCAATCAGTATTGCGCCGTTTTCCACGGCGTACACCAGGCGGTGGCAATCGTCGATGCGGCGCGACCAGAAGCCGGATAGCTGGTGTTTGAGCGCTTCGGGTTTACCAATGCCGCCGAACGGGTCGCGCTGGATGTCGCGAATAAGGAGATTGATACGCTTGAGGATGAGGCGGTCAGTCGTTTGCCAGTAGAGATAATCTTCCCATCCCGGCGCGGCAAATTTAACTATCATGGATCAGGTTTTGGATTTCACCGCCGCCGCCACGCAGCTCTTCAATCGCAGACATCAAGCGTTTCGCCCCTTTCGGATTGCGCAGCAGATAGGCCGTTTCTTCAAGCGCGTGGTAATCGTCCAAAGACATGATGACGACAGGCTTGCCGCGTTGGCTGGTAACGACCACCGGCATGCAGTCATCGTTGACTTGGCGCATCACCTCGGCAAAGTGCTGGCGCGTATAGCTGTAAGTCAGGGCATTCATGTGCGTTTTTTCTCTGTATGAGGTTGTACATATCATAGCACAAGCGCAACCATCGCAAAGCAGTCAGCCAGGGTAAATTTGTTCTCGCCCAGAAAAAGATTATTCACCGCAGAGACGCAGAGAAATCAATGAAAAGGGTGAAACCATTCAATTCTACAGCCCATTGTTTTTCCTCAGCGTCTGAAGCGTCTCTGCGGTGAATAATTTTTTCCCGGGCGGAGAACAAATTTACCCTGAACATGCGCGAGCCATTTGCGCTGTCTATAACTAGTTGATTTCTAATGTTAAAATATGGCATCAAAAAACACTTTACCCCACGAAATGACGTTTTTTTTACCCTATTGGGGTATTTTTGAGGGCATCTCAAAAATCATGCCAAAATTTCCACCCCAATATAAATATCGATGACTTAACAATAATATATTTTTTATTGGCATTGTTTGCACTGTAACCCATTGATTCTACGATGATGCAGATGAAAATTTATACAGCGCAAGTGGCTCCCCCATGTCCCGCATTGACAGGGAAGATATATTCGGCGACATTATGCCCGTTCGGCTATATGCCTTGCTTTTATCAATCCGACAGGCCGCCGGCCTGGAGTTAAAGACACCATGACAACCATCCAACAAGAAGACTTCATCAGCAGCGTCGCCGATGCGCTGCAATATATTTCCTACTATCACCCGCTCGACTACATCAAGGCGCTGGGCAAGGCTTATGAGCGCGAGCAATCGCCCGCCGCGCGCGACGCCATCGCCCAAATCCTCACCAACTCGCGCATGAGCGCGGAAGGACGCCGCCCGATCTGCCAGGACACCGGCATCGTGGTGGCCTTCGTCAAGGTCGGCATGGACGTGCGCTGGAACGCCACCATGGGTGTGAGCGACATGGTCAACGAAGGCGTGCGCCGCGCTTACCTGAATCCCGACAACGTGCTGCGCGCCTCGGTGCTGTCTGACCCCGCCGGCGCGCGCAAGAACACCCGCGATAACACCCCGGCGGTGATTCATTACGAAATCGTCCCCGGCGACAAGGTCGAAGTAACCGTTGCAGCCAAGGGCGGCGGATCGGAGAACAAATCCAAATTCGTCATCCTCAACCCGTCGGACAGCCTGGTCGATTGGGTGTTGAAAACCGTCCCCACCATGGGCGCGGGCTGGTGCCCGCCGGGGATGCTGGGCATAGGGCTGGGCGGCACGGCGGAAAAAGCCATGCTGCTCGCCAAGGAAGCCCTGATGGAACCAGTGGATATTTTCGAACTGCAAGCGCGCGGCGCCGCCAACCGGGTGGAAGAACTGCGCCTGGAACTCTATGAAAAGGTCAACGCGCTGGGCATAGGCGCGCAAGGGCTGGGCGGGCTAACCACCGTGGTGGACATCAAGATCAAGGACTACCCGACCCACGCCGCCGGACTCCCAGTCGCAATGATCCCCAACTGCGCCGCCACCCGCCACCTCCACTTCACCCTCGACGGCAACGGCCCGGCTGTGCTAACCCCGCCCAATCTCGACGAATGGCCGAAAATCGAATGGCAACCCGCCGCCGACTCGCGCCGCGTCAACCTCGACACCATCACGCGGGAAGAAATCGCCACCTGGAAACCGGGTGAAACCCTGCTGCTATCCGGCAAGCTGCTCACCGGGCGCGACGCCGCCCACAAGCGCATGACCGATATGCTGACGCAAGGCGTAACCTTGCCGGTGGATTTCACCAACCGCTTCATCTACTACGTCGGCCCGGTAGACCCGGTGCGCGACGAAGTGATGGGTCCCGCCGGTCCCACCACCGCAACGCGCATGGACAAATTTACCGATGCAATGCTGGAAAAAACCGGCCTGATCGGCATGATAGGCAAAGCCGAACGCGGCCCGACAGCGATAGAGAGCATCAAGCGCCACAAAGCCGTTTATCTCATGGCCGTCGGCGGCGCGGCCTACCTGGTTTCCAAGGCGATCAAAGCCTCCAAGGTGCTGGCCTTCGCCGATCTGGGAATGGAAGCCATCTACGAATTCACCGTGCAGGACATGCCGGTGACCGTTGCGGTGGACAGCAACGGCACGTCGGTGCATGAAACCGGGCCGGCGCTGTGGCGCATGAAGATAGGGAAGATACCGGTGGTTAAAGCCTGACGGCAGCAAATCGTCCCTCCATATATACAGCGTTTTCAATCAAGAATAGTTACAACAAACCTCAAACCAATGGCGATGGAAATGTGCAACGCCCTCACCCCAATCGGCAGGGTAAATTTGTTCCCGGCACGGAAAAAACCGATTCACCGCAGAGGACGCGGAGGACGCAGAGGAAAAGCATGAGGGGGGTTCCTCTGCGTCCTCCGCGTCCGCTGCGGTGAAAAAGGTTTTGTCTTTATGGGTCATGAGTCGAGCTGAGTCGAGTCTTCAGCACAAAGCAAAGTTACAGAGCAAAAAGTCTCTATACAAGCTCTCTGAGCCATTTGCGCTGTCTATAACCAGTTGATTTTTAATGTTAAAATATGGCATCAAAAAACACTTTACCCCAAGAAATGACGTTTTTTTACCCTATTGGGGTATTTTTGAGGGCGCCTCAAAAATCATGCCAAAATTTCCACCCCAATATAAATATCAATGACTTAACAATAATATATTTTTTATTGGCATTGTTTGCACTGTAACCCATTGATT